>JAJECV010000081.1 GCA_022821875.1 Rhodothermales bacterium | reverse complement strand
AAGCTTTGCCCTTTTTTGCCCTCTACAGTGGTATAGGGTCGTGCACGAATGAACATGGTGTAGCGCAGGGGTTTGTGATATGATGGATGGTACGGATGTGGGGCGAACCAGTTCCAATACCTATAGCACTACATAAGGTTTTTGACAAAAAATATACGATTACGTATCTCCAGGCGAGATCAGAGGGTGAAAATTTCCTAAATATCCGTAAATTAACAGATCAGGTGACGAAGATGGGCATTGTATTTCTGTGTGCCCAGACACTGTGGAAGCACCCGTCGCCGACTGTACGTGTGACACAAAAGGGACAGCCGTCAGACCTGTTCCTGCGAGTATTGCAGGATTTCATCCTGCTCCTGATGCAGGGTCGCACGCGTATCTACAATCAACTGTGCCCGCGCATACAGATCCTCCCAGTCATAACTCGTATGATCCGTTGCAATCAACACACAGTCCGCCGCCGCCAGCGCCCCTTCCAGATCCGTGACGGAGACCATTTCCAATTCGTCCAGAGTAAACGCAGACACATGCGGATCGTGATAAGAGATGACGGCTCCCTTATCCCGGAGCAGCGTCAGGATGTCCAGTGCCGGGGACTCCCTTAAATCCCCGACATCTCTTTTGTATGCCACACCGACAACCAGAATATTACTGCCACGAAGTGGCTTCCCCGCATCATTCAAAACATCCTGTACACAGTGGACCCAATGCTTGGGCATCGCGGTATTGATTTCGGTTGCCAACTCAATAAATCGGGCAGTGTAGCCCAGCGTACGCAGTTTCCACGATAAATACTGGGGATCAATCGGGATGCAGTGTCCACCGAGGCCGGGACCCGGCAGAAATTTCATAAAGCCGAACGGCTTGGTTGCCGCCGCTTCAATCACCTCCCATGCATTCAAACCAAGCTTATCGCAAATCAACAGCACCTCGTTCGCCAGACCGATATTCACGGCACGAAACGTATTCTCCACCAACTTGGTAAGTTCTGCTGCCTCAGTGCTGGAGACCGGAACCACGGACTCAATGGCGGACTCATAGAGTGCCTTGCCCACCTGCAGGCATGCCGGGGTCACACCTCCCATAATCTTCGGCGTATTCCGAGTAGTCCAGTCCTCACGCCCCGGATCTACACGCTCCGGGGAAAAGCACAGAAAAAAATCCTTTCCCACCTCCAGATTCATGGCTTCCTGATGGAAGCGGGGCAAAATCACCTCTGTGGTCGTGCCTGGATAGGTCGTGCTCTCCAGTACAATGATCATCCCCGGGTGAAGATGCCTGGCAATCGCATCCGTTGCATTCAAAATATGCGAGACATCCGGTGCACCCGTTTTGCGGAGAGGGGTCGGAACACAGATACTGACCGAATCACAGGCATCCAGTGCATTCAAATCGCCGGTAGCACGTAATGCACCACTGCCTACCAGTGGCTGCAGTCGGTCGCCGGAGATGTCCTCAATGTACGATATACCACGATTCATCAGGCGCACTTTCTTCTCGTCAACATCAATCCCGATAACCTGGAAACCGGCCTCGGCAAAGGCGACCGCCAAAGGTAAACCTACATATCCCAAACCCAATACAGCGACCCGAAGATTACGGGAAGCAATTCTGTCCTGTATCGACTGCTGTACGGTTTTACTCATCTCTGCTTAAATCAAAAATTTTGATGCTCTGAGTTTCCTTATGACAAGTTCGGCACTCTCCTCCACCGTTTCCCGGTCCGTCCTGCAAACCACTTCCGGAATTTCAGGGATCTCGTATGGATCATCAATTCCCGTAAAGCCCTTGATCATCCCTGCACGCGCCTTCGCATAAAGCCCCTTTACATCCCGACGCTCACAGACCTCTAGCGGGGCATCCACAAATACCTCAATATATCCCCCCTCCCGCTCAATCCGCCTGCGATTCACCGCCCGATCCTCCGCATAGGGAGCGATGGGCGCACAGATCACCACCCCGCGGTGCTTCACGATTTCGGAAGCAACATAACCGATACGCTGCACATTTGTTGACCGATCTGATTTGGAAAACCCAAGTCCCTTACTGAGATACGTACGAACGACATCCCCATCTAACAGGGAGACCGGGCAGGAGAGCAGTTCCAGGAGTCGCGCCTGTAACGCATTTGCAATTGTAGACTTCCCCGATCCGGAGAGTCCGGTCAAAAATACGGCAAATCCCTGCTGCCCGCGGGGAGGATAGGTTTTCTGCAACTCCTCAATGACCCCCGGATAGGAAAACCACCCGGGAATCTCTTCCCCGGCAGAAAGCATGCTCCGAAGACGGGTTCCCGAAATATTCAGAACTTCTTCATCCGCCGCCACTTCGTCTATCGGCTTGTAGGCATCGGAGGCCGGCACATAGACCACCCATCGAAATGGGACAACCTCCATCTCCAGTTCTTTGGTGTGCGCCCGCAACAACTCCTGCGCCGCATAGGGCCCATAAAAAGGAGTACCATCTTTCATGGTGCCCGGACCGGCATGATCCCGCCCGACAATGAGGTGCGTACAACCATAATTCTTGCGAATAATTGCATGCCAGAGAGCCTCCCGGGGGCCCCCCATCCTCATGGCCAGTGGCAATAGGCTCAGTGAGGCCTGCCCCTTCGGATAATACTCCAGGAGCCTTTTGTAGCTTCGTACCCGAGTATAATGATCAATATCACCGGGTTTAGTCATGCCCACCGCCGGATGAATCAGCAAATGTGCATTCACCTCCCTGGCGGCCCGGTCCGTAAGTTCCTTATGCGCCCGGTGCAGGGGATTTCGCGTCTGGAATGCAACCACCCGGGAGCAGCCCTGAGACTGAAATTTTTCACGCAATTGACGGGGCGTATGGCGAAGATCCAGAAAATCGTAATGCGGCGGCATTCGGATCCCCTCCAGATCCCCGCCCAGATAATAGGCCCCTGCCCGGTCCATCAGATACGCGACCGCGGGATGCTCAGTGCTGGTGGTTCCAAACACTTTTTCTGCCTCTTCTTCCTGATCCGGCTTCCACAGATCTCCTACATGAAGAATCGCCAGAAGCACACCGGTAAGATCACGCAATGCAATGTGATCATGTCCGTCAATCCGCTGCATATCCGCTTCGGAAATGTCAAGGGTAATGGGCATGGGCCAAAGCGTACCGCACGAAAGGCGCATATGCTCCAGCACCCCGTTATAATCACGCTGGTTCAGAAAACCTTTGAGCGGAGAAAATCCCCCGCATAATAATAACTCCAGATCACATAACTGCCTCGCAGTCAGCGTGATTGATGGAAAGTTCACGGATTCGCTTTTCAGAATCTCCGTACGTTCGCTCCCCGCAAATAATTCCCTTATAGCCCCTCCATGGGGATCAATTAAAGTCGACATTAGTATATACTGAAAGATCCCTGCCTCCTTGAAGTGCAGGCGAATTTACAGGAACTCGGGCCATCCGGCAACCCACGGACGCAGCAGAAGGGGTGACCACCCCTGCTGCTGCTTATCATAACATCACCTCCATTGATGCTATGCCCGTGGAGAGGGTTGTAACAGATCACCGGCATCTGGTTCCGAAATAGGTCAGGAGATGCAAAATCGCGGGTACAGAACAGGCCGCATTCCACAATCCCCTGCACCAATCCGCACAGGGAGAACCTGAACACAGCAGACTCCTCCCCTTACAGCCATTTCACCGAGATGATGATGACTGCGGTGGTCATAACCAATAAACTGATGGGGAGCCCCACCCGTAAATAGTCACGGACCTTGTAATTCCCGGCCGCCATCACCATGAGATTCGTCTGGTACCCAACCGGGGTCATGAAACTTGCGGCTGCGGCCACCGCAACCGCAAGAACGAACGCTTTCGGATCCGCATCCAGCACAGCGGCCATTTCCAGGCCTACCGGTAACATCAGCACCGCCGCCGCCTTGTTGGCAATCAATTCCGTCAACACATTCGTGCATGCATACAGGCCGATCAGCGCAAGAATGGGATTCACGGCGGCCGTGCCGGTCAGAACATGGGCAAGCCCCTCTGCAAGGCCTGTTTTTTCGGCGGCCACCCCAAGCCCAAGCGCAGATGCGATGAGCAGTAATACCTGCATATCCAATGCATTCCGGGCCGTGCGAATCTCAAGACAGCGTGTCGCCACCATGGCAAGTGCTCCCCCGAATGCAACCGTCGGCAGCGGTGCAAGTCTGGTGGCAATGAAAATCACCATGGTCGCCAGAATGCTCAGGGACAGAATAACCTTGCGTTTAGGGGGCTTCCCGTGAGACGCTCCGCGCGGCAAGACATAGTAGAATTCGGTGTGGCTTGCATTCCAGCGGTCCTCAAATCCCGCCACAGCCCCAACCAGGATCAGATCGCCCGCTTTCAACGTGATATCCGTCATCGCCCCTTCAAGACCGCCTGATCGCTGCTGAACAGCCAGCACCACCCCTCCATACGTTGTGAGAAAGTCCACATCCTTGAGCGATTTCCCAATCAACTCGGAGGTGTCACTAATCACTGCTTCATACATCGGGAGCAGATTATTGGTGCGCTCCCTGGCAATGGCGACCCCCGGCTCCAGGCCTGGGCGAAGCATCAGACCCTCCAGTACAGACACATCCCCACTAAAACAAAGTACATCCTTCTCTCCCAGAACGAACTGGCGATCCACCGGCATAATGTGTTTTCCCCGGCGTACCTGCACAATCGTCGATTCATTATCCGTATCCAGTTTGGCCTGATCCAGAGTCTGCCCTGCAAGAGGAGAGCCCTTAACAATTCGAATTTCGAATAAACACTGCTGCAGGCGAGATCGGGTAAACACCGGCTCACTGGCCCGGTCCGGCAGGAGACGGGATCCAATAAAAGCCAGGAATCCTAACACAACGAACGCTGCCGGCAGCCCAATCAGCGAAAAATCAAACAATGCCAACGGCTCCATCCCATACCCCTCCACTAATCCTGCCACCACCACGTTTGTGGACGATCCCATTAAAGTCACCATCCCGCCGGCAATTGATGCATAGGACAATGGAATGAGCACTTTGGAGGGGGAAATTTTGGACCGGTAGGCCCAGCGCTGTACCGGCTGCATCCACATCGCAACCACCGGCGTGTTGTTCATAAACGCAGACACAACCGCCGTCGGGATCATCAGACGCAAAAGGGCAATAGGTAAATTATGGACCCTGCGTAACAAGCGCCATTCAATCCGCCGCAAGAGCCCACTCTCTTCAATCCCCGCCGCAACAACGAACAATGAGGCCAGTGCAATCACCGCACCATTGGAAAACCCCGCGAACGCCTCCACCGGTGTGATAATCCCCGTTGCCAGCAGAACTCCCAGTGCACTCAGGAAGATCATGTCCGGCCGGGCAAGATCCCGGATCAGCGCAACGGCAATCCCGATAATTGTGGCAATCGTTAACCAAGCCTGCCAGTCCATTCTGTTTCACTGCGTGAGAAAAGGTTCGTCCCGGATACTCCCGGGACGGCCGATACTGTAATACTCAAATCCCCGTTCCTCCATTCTTTGCGTATTATACAAATTTCGCCCGTCAAAAATAAGCGGTTGACGCATTAACCCCCTGATCCGTTGAAAATCAGGCCGCCGAAATTCGGGCCACTCCGTGCAGATCAGCAGCATGTCCACCCCGGAAAGTGCCTCGTAGGCATTCTTTGCATAGGTGATGGACTCTCCTAATACGGCCTGTGAGGTGGTCATTGCCTCCGGGTCAAACGCCGTCACCTGCACCTCACTCTCCAGAAGCCCCCGGATCACTGCATGGGCAGGCGACTCTCGAACATCATCGGTATTTGCCTTAAATGCAAGCCCCCATACCGCGGCACGCTTTCCCCGCAGATTCCCGCCAAAATGAGAACGTACCTGATGCACCAGTCGCATGCGCTGCTTCTTATTTACTTCCAGCACCGCCTGAAGAATTTTAAAGTCATACCCCTCTCTGCGTGCCGTCCGCAAAAGTGCCTGCACATCTTTGGGAAAACAGCTTCCCCCAAACCCGATACCTGCGTACAGAAAATGACGGCCGATTCGGCGGTCGCTCCCCACCCCGATCCGCACCTTGTCTACATTCGCCCCCACCCGGTCACACAGGTTGGCGACTTCATTCATGAAACTGATCCGGGCTGCCAGAAATGCATTCGCCGCATACTTGGTGACCTCTGCCGAACGCTCATCCATGATAAGGATGGGATTCCCCTGCCGGACAAAGGGTTCGTAGAGACGCTTCATGATATCGCCCGCCCGCGGACTTGAGGTTCCCAGTACAATCCGCTCCGGCTTCATAAAGTCATCCACCGCTGCACCTTCCCGGAGAAATTCCGGATTCGATACTACATCAAAATTTACACCAGGTCTCGCCCCCTGCTCCGCTAAGACGGCCTGAACCTGATCCGCTGTCCCCACAGGAACCGTGCTCTTGTTGACCACAATGCGGTACACGGCTTCTGGATGCGCCCCCAGCCAAATGCCAATATCAGCGGCCACCTCCAGCACATAGGACAGATCTGCCTCTCCATCCGCATTCGGCGGTGTGGGGAGGGCCAGAAAGATGATTTCGGAGTTTTCGAGTGCTTCATTCAGCGAGGTTGTAAACCGCAGGCGCCGCTCACGCAGGTTCCGGTGCAGGAGCACTTCAAGATCCGGTTCGTAAATCGGCATGTGCCCCCGGCGCAAATCTGCAACCTTGGCATCATTCACATCCACACACCAGACATCATTCCCCATCTCTGCAAAGCAGACACCCGAAACAAGCCCGACATACCCCGTACCAACAATTCCAATTTTCATGAAAACAAAAAATCTCCATTTCTGTAAACTAACGCCGGTTGTACGCAATTATCGTTGCTTTGGGTCAGGGAAAATCCATTGAACACAATGAGATCCGCCGTGGATTTCATTTCAAGCCTCCGGAGCCAAAGATTTTTCGGTGACTCGCAACGAACACACCGCCATGCATGCCGTACACGGGGCGATTTAGACTTCACATCTGATGCCCCGGATTACACCGTTCATTCCTGCCTCCACAGGGAGAATTTTGTCGGGGGCTTCTGCTTTCGTGTTTTGAATGCAACCGAATCCGGGTCCCTTTCGTATCGGATTCAGCAACATCTACAATGATTTACAGCGTCATCATGGCAGGGGGCATCGGGAGCCGGTTCTGGCCCCGGAGCAGGGAAGCCCGCCCGAAACAGTTTATCAATGTCTTTGAAGAGCAAAGCCTTCTTCAGCAGACCCTGACCCGTATGGCTCCCCTCGTTCCCCCTGAGCGGACGCTGGTCGTAACGCATGAGCGCTATGCCGACCTGACCCGGGAGCAACTGCCCGCCCTGCCAGAGGAGCAGATCCTTGGCGAGCCCATCAGCCGGAATACGGCTCCATGCATTGCCTATGCCGCAATCAAAATCCAGGCAATGGATCCGGAGGCCATCATGATCGTACTTCCTGCAGATCATCTGGTCAGGAAGGAGGAGCGTTTTCTGAAAATTCTCCAACAAGCCGTTGAAGTGGCGAAGCAGCCCGGGGCACTGGTCACCATCGGGATCCAGCCCTCGTACCCTGCCACTGGATACGGTTATATCCAGTACGATCCATCAGAAAGCAGTCGTGACGGGGCCTGTCGGGTACGGACCTTTGCCGAAAAGCCGGACGAGGCCACCGCGGAGCGGTTTCTGGATTCCGGTGATTTTCTATGGAACAGCGGGATCTTCGTCTGGCGTGCGGATGCAATCCTGACCAACCTGCAAACCCACCTCAAAAGCACCTGGCGTGCATTTGAGGAAGCGTCCCAGCACCTGGGCACTCATTACGAGAATGCTGCCATTCGCCAGGCCTATTACAAGAGTACCCGGATCTCCGTGGATATTGGAATCATGGAACGGGCCGGTAATGTCTATGTGGTCCCGGGGAATTTCGGCTGGAGTGACATCGGTGACTGGCGGGCTGTCTACGATTTGAGCAATAAAAACCGTCATGGCAACGTCCTCCGCGGGAATGTCATCGTCCATGATACCAGCCGGTGTCTGGTCAATGCCGGAACGCGGCTGATCGCCGTGGTCGGCATCCATGATGTCGTCGTGGTTGATACCGATGATGCACTGTTGATCTGTCACCAGAACAGTACCCAGCAGGTAAAAAATGTCGTGGATTATCTCCACGCGAACCAGCACAAGAATTTTGCTTAATCCCCTGATTCACCATGTGTACACGCACTATGATGATGCCACCGGCTCCAACACATTTCGCCCATAAAAGTACAAGTCCGTCCCGTTTCCAGTCAACTGCATTTTTTATGCGTTCTATTGTTGGTTTCATGCTCCTGTTTGCCTTCCTGCCCCATGCACAGGCACAGGATGAAGCACCTCCGCTGCGAATCACACTTGCGGAAGCCGTTGAAATTGCCCTGATCCATAACTATGTACTTCAGCAGGCGCGGATGGCGGAGGAGGATGCCCGCCTGCAGATCCAGCTGGGAGTTGCAGATATCGGCTATCCAACCATTGAGGCGTTTAGTTCCTATACCAGAAATATCCGTGAAGCCAACCCCTTTGCGGGGAGTTCTGCAGGCGATTTTTTTTCCGGATTTGCATTCGTTGAATGGCTCGGCTTCAATGAAACTGCACGAACCGATGAACTGGATGCCACGCAGCCCATTACGTTTGGCGAATTTGCCGACCGGCAGCGACGTGGACTTGATGCCGCAGGCATTGCACCTGCCCAGCCTAGTGACAACCCGTTTTCGGTGGCAAACCAGTATCTGAACTCCATCACGCTCACCCAGACGATTCTGGATGCGCCCCGCTATACGAGACTCCTGCATCCGGATGGATTTGCAGCAGCCCGGCAACAGATCCCGAAAGCGGTTGAACGTCAGGAACAGATCATCATCGGGCAGGTCCGGGAGGCATTCTATGGTGCTCTCCTTGCCCAGGAAGAGTCCCGGGTCGCCGCCCAGAGCGTTGCACGCACACGTACATCCCGGAATGAGACCGCCCTCCGTGTGAGTAACGGCGTACTTCCCAAGATGGAGCGCCTGACCATGGATGTGGAACTGGCCAACCGTGAATCTGAACTCATCCAGTCGCAAACCCGTGCATCCAACAGCATAGATCAACTCAAGTATCTGATCGGCATGGCTCCCGGACAGGAACTCGTTCTGAACGGAACCCTGACCATTCATCAGACCTCCCCCTATCTTGCGGCATCCGCTTCAACCGCATTTGAAGAGGCATCCACACAGCGGCCGGATCTAGAAGAAGCACGTCTGGCCCACCGATATGCACTCAATGAAGTGCGGGCAACCAAGATGAACGCATTACCGAAAATCAATGGATTCGTAAATTTCAACTACACGGGCAGAGTCCCGGATAACCGAAGCTATACGATCTCGGATCCCAATAATCCCTTCGCATTCACACAGGGCAGTAACACCTACTTCAGCAAAGCTTATTGGCAGTCTGCTCTGAATGTCGGGCTTTCACTGGAATGGACGCTCTTCAATGGATTTGAGCGACGTCGGAATGTGCAGCGGGCTGAGGTGGCCGCCCGCCAGGCCGGGGTCAATGTGGATCAATTGACCGCCAATGCCAAAATGGAAATCGAAACCGCACTCCGCAATCTGGATACCGCCTATCATCAGATTGGAAGCCAGGAAGTCAATGTGACCAACGCGGAACTCAATTATGAATATACGCTTGCCCGATCCAGAGAGGGGGTCGCGAACTCACTACAGGTACGTGCTGCCTCTTCGCAGCTGGATACCAGCCGGTTAAACTATCTGCGTGCGGTCCACGGTTATCTTGTCGCCCAGAGCAATCTGGAAGTGGCCCTCGGTATCCCCATTGAAAAACAAACCGACCTGCAGTTGGCATCCGCTAACCGGTAAAACAAATTATATCCATGAAATTTCAATCAATCCTGCTGCTCGCCTGCCTCTTCTGGTTTGCGTGTGCAAGCCCGCAGGGGAACTCCGACAGCAGTGAACCCGCCACTGCGCCCCCTGAAACCAAACTTGTAGAGGTGCTGCAATTGACCCCGACAGCGTTCAATGAGGTTATTGAACTAACCGGTACGGTTGAGGCAAAGCATGATGTTGTGGTCGCGTCAAAAACGACCGGTACGCTGGAAACCATTGCATCACTCGGACAAAGCGTCCGCGCTGGAGACGTGGTGGCCCGTACAGAAGATGAACTGATCCGTGCCAGCGTGGCACAGGCCGAAGCACAGGTCCATAACGCCGAAGCCGGCCTGAAAATCGCCGAAGACAGCTACGTCAGGCAGCAGCCCCTGTTTGCCGATTCGATTATCAGTCCGCTGGAGTATACCCGGCTAGAAAGTTCTCTGGAACAGGCAAGGGCCGCCTTGGCACAATCGCAGGCGATCTACAAACAGGCTGCACGACAATTGGAATACACCTCCATTCAAGCACCCATTTACGGGAAAGTGGAGGCGCACTATGTGGAGCCGGGCGAGCAGGTGGTTCCCGGCACACAAGTCCTGCGCCTGGTCAATGCCCGGAATATCCAGATTACCGCCGGTGTCCCGGAGCGCTATGCCGGAGACATTGAAGTCGGAACCCCCGCAGAAATCCGTCTCCCGACCGCAGGAATCGCATCCCGCACCGGGCAGGTCACCTTTGCAGGAAGCGTCATTGATCCGGCCAGCCGATCCTTTGAAGTCAATATTGAGGTGGAGAACTCAGACGAAAAACTGAAACCGGAAATGATCGCAGAACTGGCCATTGTGCGGCAGACCATCGAACATGCACTGGTCATCCCCGGCAACGCCGTTACCCGAACCGAAAATGGTCTGTCAGTTTTTGTCGTGGAAAATCAGGACGGGAATCTCATTGTCCAGTTGCGGGTGGTCTCCGTGGGAGCCGAATATGCAAACCAGATGGTGATTACCCATGGTCTGTCTGCCAATGAGCAAGTTGTCGTTCGCGGACAATCGACACTGGCAGATCAGGATCTGATCACCATTGATCAGACCTTTACGGAACTGGATGAATACGGAGTCCCCGTCCTCGGACGCTCCTCGGATGCAATCCCCACTGCAGAGATTGAATTGTAATGAAAATCACCGACCTTGCAATCAAGTACCGGCCAAGTGTGGCAATCCTGACGATCATGCTGACCTTGGGCGGGCTGGTCAGTTATCTCACGATCTCCAAAGAAGCCTTCCCCTCCATTGAAATCCCGACTGTGGTCGTCACCACCATCTATCCGGGTGCCAGTCCGAGTGATATTGAATCTCTGGTAACCCGGATCATTGAGGAGGAAATTCAAACCGTGTCGGATATCGAAGAAATTCGATCCACTTCCGTGCGGGGAGTCTCCACGATCATCATTGAGTTCACAACGGATGTATCGCTTGATTTTGCCTATCAACGCGTTCGGGACAAGGTTCAGATTGCCAAACCCCGCCTCCCCGGCGACATTGAAGAACCCGTTGTCAGTGAGTTTGATGTGGAGGATATCCCCATTATGAGCATTAACCTTGCCGGAGCATTCACGGTTACACAACTGAAAGACATCGCAGAGGATCTGGGAGATGAGATTGAAAAAAGCCCGGACATTCTGGAAGTGGAGCTCATTGGCACACTTGAGCAGGAAGTCAAAGTGGACGTTGATATTCGTGCACTGCAGGGATACGATCTTACGTTCTCCGATCTCATTGAAACGATCAACTCTGAAAACTCAAATACCCCGGGAGGTACGATTCGCGTGGACAGCAGAGACTACATTGTGCGGATTGACGGGGAGTTCCGGGATGTGAAAAGAGAAATTGAAGAACTGGTTCTAAAGAGTCCGAATGGCTTCCCGGTGTATGTCCGGGATGTCGCCGAGGTCTATCTGGGTTTCAAAGAACGCTCCACCTATTCCAGACTGCAGCTGCTTCAGGAAGAGGAGGGCAAACGCCTGATCCGTCTGGCCGAGACAGGGAGTTATCCGGTTATTACCCTCAACGTAAAAAAGCGCAGCGGTGCAAATATCCTGGATACGGCAGACGAAATCCGTACGACCCTTGACGAATTTCCGCTGCCGACCGGAACCCAGGTGGTCGTGACCGGCGATCAGAGCGATCAGGTTCAGGAGCTTGTGAACGACCTCGAAAACAATATCATCAGCGGACTGATCTTTGTCGTACTTGTGCTGCTGTTCTTCCTGGGGGTTCGGACGGCGACGCTGGTAGGCATTGCAATTCCCCTCTCCATGTTCCTCACCTTTCTGGTCTTCCAGGTCATCGGGCAGGAATTAAACTTTGTCATCCTCTTTTCTCTGATTATTGCCCTCGGCATGCTGGTGGATAATGCGGTCGTGATCGTGGAAAACATCTATCGCTACCGGGAACTCGGCCACTCCCGATTTGAGGCTGCGAAGCTGGGAACGGGGGAGGTTGGCAGCGCCGTCGTTGCCTCCACGGCAACCACCGTGGCCGTCTTCATTCCAATGCTGTTCTGGCCGGGGATTACCGGAGAGTTCATGGGGTACCTTCCCATGACACTCATCATTACGCTATCGTGTTCGCTGTTTGTTGCCATTGTGATTAACCCGGTCATCACCGGCTACTTCGTTCGGCTGGATACCGATCCAAAAATGCGTTTCTCTCTGGCGCTCCGGACGGTTTTGTCTGCCTTCTTTGTCGGGGTGGTTCTGGTCATTGGACTTGCGAACTGGCAGACGATTCTGGTACTTTCCATTGCCGTCCCCATCCTGATGCTTGCACATCGGTACTGTTTCAGTCCAATCACCAAAGGCTTTGTTGGACAGGCACTGCCGAATCTGGTTATCTGGTATCGTGGATTCCTGAGCACACAACTGCAACGTGAATACGAGGTCAAATCTTCCGTATTCCTGCATAAACGGCTATGGCTCAGTGCGGTCATTGTCTACGCTCTCGGTCTGACAGTGGCCGTTTCCAGCACCTTTATGAGTCCGCCAGACGGAGGCCCTTCCCCCCTGCTCGGCATCTCTGCTCTCTTTGGGTTTGGGGTCATTGTGCTCCTGATTACCACCGTCATCCGTACTCCGAACCCCTATCTGCGGAATTCATTCTGCTTTCTTGCACTGATGCTGGGGGTTATCCTGTCCATCATTGGCGGCATTGTACTTGGGTTAACCAATACAGCAGCTGGAACCATCATTCTTTATCCCGCAGCAATTCTGTTCGTAACGGGCATCCTCATGGTGCTGATCCACTGCGTTGAAGTGGTGTACCTCCATGGCCTCACCAGTGTAAAGGCAGGCGGTCTGTTTGCACTCTTATCCTCCTCCATCCTGGGATTGATGGCATTGATTCGCGGAGCAGAATTGCAGACGATCCTCATTCTGCTCAGCCTGCCCGCAATCATCATGGCAGTCGGTGCAGCCGGTTATTTCCTGAATGGACGGGTACTGAAGCAGCGAACCAGTCTGCTCCTGACCGACAACCGCGCCCGGCTGTTAGTCTGTGTAGCCGGTGGATTTGTGTCCATCATCATGCTGTTTTCCGCCGCTCCAACGGGGGTTGAGTTCTTCCCGGATACCGATCCGAATATCATTACCGTTGACCTGGAACTCCCGCTGGGAACGCATCTGGAAGAAACCAATAAGGTGACCCAGGTTGCACAGTCCAGCATCAATTCACTTCTGGAAGAAAATCAGGCAGATCAGAACAACATCAAGAGTATCCTTGTAAATGTGGGGACCAGCAGCGGCGGAGGAGATTTGATGGGAGGCGGCCCCGGCAGTCCGGAGAGTTCGGTTCTGACCTTAAATGTGGTCGACTACGGGAATCGGCCGGAAACAAGCCGTAATACACTTCAAAGGCTTCGCGAATCACTCCGGGGGATTCCGGGGGTGATTTTTGAAATCAATAAAGACAATGCGGGGCCTCCCGTCGGTAAACCCGTGAATATTGAAATCACGGGACCTGATTTTTCGGAGATCACGCGAATCACGGAAGAAGTGACTGCATCGCTTCGCCAGGCATCACAGGATAATACGATTCCGCTTCTGGTGGACATTAACAATAACCTGAATACTGGACGCCCACAGATTCAGGTCCAGATTGACCGTGAGCGAGCCGCCCGCCTTGGGCTGGATTCGCGCAAGGTCAGCAATGTCGTTCGTTCTGCAATCCAGGGTAGTGAAGCGACCAAGTATCGTGCGGGAGAGGATGAATACGATGTGACCGTACGCCTGAAGGAGGATCAGCGCGCCAGCCTGGAGGCACTGGATGCCCTGACCGTTCTGCATGAGGGCACACAGATCCCGCTGTCTTCCATTGCGGATTTTGAGATTGGAGGCGGATATGGATCAATCACTCGACTGGATCTGAATCGTGTCGCTACTGTGACCGGTGATGTCGTGGCAGGTGCCAACGGTGCGGCCGTATTGCAGCAGGTACAGGCCCATCTGCAGGGATATCAGGACGCAATGCTGCCTGGCTATCAACTGTCCTACACAGGGGAAAGTGAGGATCAGGCAGAAGCCTTTGGATTTTTGCAGACAGCTATGGGGATTGGGGTTGCCGCGATCACGCTCATCCTGATTGCACAGTTCAACAGCATCATTGTCCCGATCATTATTATGTTGGCGGTCGTCCTTGGACTCATTGGAGTACTCCTGGGATTGATTCTTACCCGTACCCCGTTCGGGTTGATGACCTTTATCGGCCTCATCAGCCTGGCAGGCATTGTGGTAAATAACAACATCGTGCTGATTGACTACATCAACCAGTTACGTGACCGAGGAAAAGATAAACTGCAAGCCATCGTTGAAGGAGGGGCAACGCGTCTTCGACCGGTACTGCTCACTTTTTTGACTACCGTAATCGGGCTGGTTCCCCTCACCTTCGGCCTCAACATAGACTTTGTCGGATTATTGGCGGATCTGGCCCCCAATATTCAGTTTGGATCCCAGAACACTCAATTCTGGGGGCCCATGGGAATTGCAATTATCAGTGGGTTGTCCTTTTCAACCTTCCTGACTCTGGTCATCGTGCCGGTCATGTATTCTGCCTTTGATTCCTGGTTCTTCCTCTTCTTCAGCGGGCAGTTCATTTTCAAACCGCAACGGGACAAAGAAACCGTCCACAGGGATAGAAGAAAATGGCGCTGATATATCGCTGCCGGCTCCAGAATTCCGGCAGCAGGTCAGGAAATTTTTTCGTCCACCATATGCGGCCGGTTATGTGCACTGTGAATGAACTTGTCCGATTCCCGCTTGCCCAATCATGAAAAAACTGCAATGATGCAGCCTGCCGGATGAGAAACCTGTCGGATTTTGCAGATGCAGATCTGCGAATTTTTGACCGCCCCCCTCCGAATCCTGACACAAAGGACATCTACATGATCGGGATTTGCGGCACGGGAATGGGGGCGCTGGCGGGCCTGCTTCATGAAGCAGGGTACGCGGTACGCGGATCGGACAGCGGGGTATATCCCCCGATGAGCACATTTCTGGAGAATCAGGGGATTCCGGTCTGCGATGGCTATTCCGAAAAAAATCTTATGCCCCGACCCGATCTGGTCATTCCCGGGAATGCGTGCGTACCGACACATCCCGAAGCAGCGCTGGCCCGGCAGCAATCCCTGCCGCAGTTGTCTCTGCCGGAGGCGCTCCATCACTTCTTTCTGCAAGACCGCCGAAGCCTGGTCGTTGCGGGAACACACGGAAAAACCACCACCACCGGAATGCTGGTCCACCTGCTGCGCAGTGCAGGACGAGATCCCGGATTTCTGGTCGGAGGTGTACTCCGGGATCTTGAGCAAAGCTTCGCCATTGGAACTGCGCCGCAGTTCGTGATTGAAGGAGATGAATACGACAGTGCCTATTTTGATAAGAAGCCGAAATTTTTACATTATGCGCCCCAGGTTGCCATTGTAACCTCGATGGAATTTGATCACGCGGACATCTATGCATCCTGGAAAGAGTATCAGGAAGCCTTTGAAGCCTTCACGGATTTGATCCCTTCCGACGGCCTCCTGGTCCTGTCGGGGGACGATCCCGCTGCCGTAAAATTACGCACCTCGGCAGCGCCGGTGCTCACCTATGGACTGACCCCATATCACGATGTCACCGGGCAGGTGACCCATACTTCGGATCAGGGGGTGGAATTCAATCTGCACTTCCAGGGACAGGATCTCGGATCAATGCGGCTTCCCATGAGCGGCAGCCACAACCTCCGCAATGCACTGGCTGCCAGTGCCGTGGCCCTGCACGAAGGGTTGACCCGGGACGAAATCGCCTGTGGACTCGCCTCGTTCCCTGGAGTCAAGCGCCGCCAGGAAATCCTCGGCGAGCCGGGCGGCATTCTGGTCGTGGATGATTTTGCGCATCACCCCACTGCCGTACATGCGACGATTCAGGCAGCAAAAGAGCGGTGGCCCGGCCGGCGGTTACTGGCGGTCTTTGAGCCTCGCTCCAATTCCAGCCGCCGAAAAGTATTTGAGGTTCCCTATGGGGACGCATTCCACGAAGCGTCCAGGGCCTACCTGTGCGCCCCGCCCTTCCGTCACAATGATGTGCAGGAACACTTCATGGATATTCAGGCCGTCCTGCAGCGGATCCGGGTTACGGGCACCCATGCCGAATCCTTTGTATCTGCTCCAACGTTACTTGAGGCCCTTCTTGAAGATGCACAATCTGGAGATGTAATCCTGATCATGAGTAACGGGAGTTTCAGCGGACTCCATCAAAAATTATTGACGGCCCTCTCCCAAGGGGCCTAACGGTACATGTCAGGGATCCTTGGACACATACTGATTCTGACTGCTTTTGTGAGTTGTATCCTGGCCGTCTTTGCCTTCTATCAGGCGGCGCAGAAGGACCAGCCCGGTCAGACATTTTTCCGTCTGGGAAAAGCACTGTGGGGCGTGATGACTCTCTGTCTCTTCAGTGCCTGGCTGCTTCTGATTGTGCTTATTGCGACCCACCAGTTCCAGTACAATTATGTCTGGGCCCATTCCTCCCGGGATCTACCCTTCCATTTTCTGTTCTCTGCCAGCTGGGAGGGACAGGAGGGGTCATTTCTGCTTTGGATCATCATGAACTGCCTGATGGGGCTTGCACTCATCCGGTGGGCGGCACCGGATTACAAAGCCGCGGTCATGGCGGTGGTGTCCTTCTGCCAGTTTTTCCTTCTTACGATGATCGCAGGCCTCCGTCTTGGTCCTCTGGAGATCGGCGCGGCCCCTTTTTCGACGATTGCAGAAGCGAACCCGGATGCACCTATTTTTCAGTCCAATCCCGACTTTGTACCTGCGGACGGAACCGGACTCAATGACCTCTTGCAGAACTACTGGATGGTGATCCATCCACCGATGCTCTTTGTTGGGTTCACGACCATGATTGCACCCTTTGCCTTTGCGGTGGTTGCGTTGTGGAAACGACGGTATACCCAGTGGGTACGGCCGGCACTCCCCTGGACACTGATCAGCGTCATGTGCCTCGGCGTAGGTATTGCGATGGGCGGCTACTGGGCCTATGAGACGCTGAACTTTGGTGGCTACTGGGCCTGGGATCCTGTGGAAAATTCTTCGTTTGTCCCCTGGCTGGTTGGCGTTGCAGCCGTTCATCTGATGCTCATTCAGCGCAAGGGAGGGATTGGCCACAAAGCCGCGCTCTTTCTGTCCATTCTAGCCTATATGCTGGTTGTCTACTCAACCTTCCTGACACGAAGCGGGATCCTGGGAGATGCTTCGGTCCATGCATTCGTTGATCTCGGTCTCTATAACCAGCTCCTGATCTGGATCCTGGCGATGGGGCTTTTGGGGTTTGGGCTGTTTGTCTGGCGCTACCGTGAACTCCCTGCTGCACAGCAGGAGGCACATTTTCTGTCCCGTGAATTTCTGGTCTTTTCCGGGGCCGTGCTTGTGACCGTCGTTGCCGCGGTGGTCATCCTGGGAACCAGCGCTCCCATCTTTGGGAAAATTTTTCACAATGATCCGGCAACGGTTCCCATTGACTTCTATAATGACTGGACCCTGCCGCTCACGGTCGGGATTTTATTCCTGGCCGGGCTGGGACAGCTTTTCTGGTGGACCAGGATGAGCATCCAGAAAATAAACCGAGTCCTGCTCTGGCCCGTACTTCTGGCCACCTTCAGTACCGTCCTCGTGCTGATCCTGACTCCCTTTGCCGCCGAAACCGCTGCACAGGGACAGACCTTCTGGGAGCGCCACGGCTACGGGATTCAGCTGATGCTGCTCCTGTTTGTGGCCTTCTTTGCTCTGTACGGAAATGTTTCTGTACTCTGGCGCGTTGGCCAGGGGAATCTGAAACTGGCCGGCGGCGCACTTGCCCATGTGGGACTGGGCGTGATGGTCATCGGGATCATTGCCTCTTCCGGCTTCAGCCGGAGCATCTCGGATGCGCCGCGCGGGAGTGACCGGGACAACTTTGTCGTCGAGCAGGGGCGGCCGGTCCAGGTTGCCGGCTATGAGGTCTCCTATCTGGGAACCGAGCCCGGCGAGCGCGGACATACCCGCTTCGTGCTTGATTTTACGGATCCAGGCGGGCAATCCTTCCGCCTGAAACCCGTTGCCTATGAATCCAATACCGGCCAGTGGATTCAGCACCCGGACCTGAAGCCCTATTTTGAGAAGGATGTCTACGTTGCTGTGACACCCCGGCAAATGCTGGACAGCGGGGATTCACAGAATGAACTTGTTCTGCGCAGGGGGCAGAGTACGCTCATCAATGATGGCACCCATCAGGTTACTTTTACCGGATTTGATGCCGCTGTGAATCTACCCTCTATTTTGAATGAGGGCGAAGTGGACCAAACTGAAATCGCTGTCGGTGCCGTACTTCAGGTTACAGATATGAGTACGAACCTGATGGAGGAAATCCTGCCGGTTTATGTGATCCGTACAGATCGCAGTGTGAATCCAATTGGAGCGCAGTCTGGCGGGATTGGGTACTATTTTACAGGCATGAATGTGGACACCGGCGAGATCACCCTCCTGCTTGACGGTGCAACTGCAGCAGACTATGTCGTAGTGCAGGCACAGGAAAAGCCGGCCATCAGCCTCGTATGGATTGGAATTATCCTGCTCAGCGGGGGTTTTCTTTTATCTGCCATCCGGCGGATGATGGACCTGCACTGGAACGCTTCCCGGAATAACCAAGTCTCAATCATTTGACATCTGTCTGGTACAAAACACTCTTTTTTGTGAACGAACATATAAGAGTTTGTACCCAGACAACATGAATGAAATTCCTGGTTCCTATTTCCGAAATGATCTATAAAATATCCACTGTGCAGATACTGCTACTGGTGATTTCCTGTCTCTTCCCCCTCCCTCCGATTTTTGCACAGCGACTGTCAATTACACCAACACCGGTGACCATTGTAGAAGGGGATTCTGAAAACTTCACGGTATCACTGTCTTCGGAACCGGCAGGTGATGTGATCGTGACGATTGTCGGACAGAATAGAGCAGAAATCATCCCGGACAGAGCCGAATTGACCTTTACTCCCGAGAACTGGAATGTGCCGCAGACGGTAAGGCTGTCAGCAATAGAGGATGAGGATTTTTTAGATGATGAATATCAACTGATTTTGATTGCGAGCGGAGACGGCTATGAGGATGAGGGTGTGATACTGTCAGCCTGGAAACAGCACAAATTGAATCGGTTGTTAAAACGGTTCAACTCAGTGCGATAGTTCGTGATCAGGATGGGCAATCGTACACGTATACAGGTCCACCCATTAAATGGTCAAGTGCAGATCCCTCCGTCGCCGTGGTGGATTCTAACGGCAAGGTCACGGGCATGAGTAACAGCACAACGAACATTACCGCCGCACTTGCCACCGCCTCTGAATCAGCAACGATCTCGGTAAACGATCCCAGCTTAATCCTTTCTGATCGCGAGATTCTTGAGGTACTGTACAAAGCGACTACAGGTGACCAATGGGCACAGCGAGATGGATGGCTGACGGACGCATCTCTTGACCAATGGTATGGGGTGGAGACGGATGAAGACGGCCAAGTGACCGCTCTGAAGTTGCGAGAGAACGGTTTGGTGGTCATGCTCCCGGTGGAACTTGGAGGTCTGGCGCATCTTAAGATGCTGAATCTATACCAGAACCGTCTGACGGGCATGTTGCCACCACAGATCGGCAGACTAATTCGACACGTTGGATCGATGCTCTGGCGGAAATTGAATTGACGGGGCCGATGGGATCAGATATGATTAATGCGGATTCAAACCGCCCGGCATTAATCTTGCAGGAGCGGAACAGTGGTCATGTACGGGCGCTCCTGCGCAGTGAGTCTTCTGCCGGAATCCGTCTGGATGCTGTCACGGCCGACCCTCGGATGGCGGGGACGAATGTGGATGCCCTTTTCAGCCGAGGCCTCCCGCAACCGGCACAAAGATGACATGAGATGGCCCGGCACCACAAGTCACCGAAAACGGGCCTCGCCTGAGATATCTAAACCGGTATGCACCATCCCGGCGGGAATTCTCCAGAGAGTCTATTCCGCCCGAACCCTCACCTTCAGGTGTGGATGATCGCTTCTCGGGCCAGTTCCCGCCCCGCCGCGGTTAACTCTAAATACTCTCCAACCGTGTGCAGAAGATTCTGTGACACCGCTCTGGACACAACTCCCTCCGCGAATGCCTCCTCCCATGCCATGTGATCCTGCAGATGATCCATGCGGCATTCTCGGTCTGCTTCGGGGGTCGCTTCGTGTTGCAGCAGATGGATGACCAGCATCTTGATGGCAAATTGCCACTTCTGATGCCTTCGTCGTTTCCATGCCGCAAGTACCCCCTGTTCCGGTGCAGTGCAGAATAAAACTGAAAACTGTACCCCGACCATGACCGCCATGCATCCGGCAATGGACGCATCGAGGAGATGTGCAATCCAGTATCCGGCAATGGACGCAGTCATCGCTAAAGCGACACTGTAGAGGATCATGTACCCGAACCGGTTGGTGATCAGGTAAGCGCTGACCGGCGGCCCAACCATAAGCGCCACCACCAGGATGGATCCAACGGCATCAAAGGCAGCAACGGCGGTCATGGAGATCAGTCCCATCAAGGTATAATGCAGTATCCCCGGCAAAAAACCCAGCGTGGCACAGAGAGCGCTGTCAAAGGTTGCCAGCTTTAATTCTTTGTAGAATAGAAGGATAAACCCCAGACTCAGAATTCCAACCACCCCCGTGGCGTAGAGTGCCTGGGGGCCCAGGTCCCGCCCCGCAAGGATCAGTCGGTTAAACGGCACAAACGCCAACTCCCCCAGGAGTACAGCATCTGTATCCAGATGTATATCCCTCGCAAACCGTGCAATCAGGATTACACCAACTGCAAACAGGCTTGAGAATACCAGCCCAATCGCTGCATCTTCACGTACACGATTGGTTTTTCGTATCCATTCCACCAGCACAACGGTGAGCAGCCCCGCCGTTGCTCCCCCGAGTATGAGCAGTGGAGACGACAGATTCCCGGTCAGAAAAAAGCCGACCACAATGCCGGGCAGGATTGCATGACTGATGGCATCGCTCATCATCGCCATCCGCCGCAGAACCAGAAAGGTGCCGGGAAGCGCACATGCGGCAGCAACAACGGCCGCCACCAGTTGGATCTCCAGTTGAAACGTACTCATCCGATCCGCTCCTTCCGTAGTTGATCACAAACCCGAACCCCGTCCGGTGTCAATGCCCATGCTCCATTCTGATGCATCTGCACCAGCCCTTTGCCCTGCAGTCGGCGCAACTGTCGATAAAGTGTGCCTCTTTGTGGATGGATCACGCGCAGGGCCGGCTCCATATGCGGATACGTCAGATCGTCATGCGTCCGGGCCAGTTCAAACAAATCCAGCAGCACCGACTCACTCCTGAGTTCTCGATTCTGTACGGTTCGACGAATCCGCTGCCATATGATCCCGCGACGAGGCGCAAACAACATGGAAATCACGACGAACCCGGTGGCACAGACCACAATAGTTGGACCGGTCGGGAGATTGGATATGCTCGTACTCAAAAGCGCCCCGCCTACCCCACAGAGTGCACCCGTAACCATGGAGACCAGCGTCATGATTCCCAGGTGATCCGTCCACTGACGTGCCGCTGCCGCCGGTGCAATGATCATGGCACTCATCAGGACTACGCCGACGGTCTGCAGCCCAATCACAATCGCAACCACCAGAAGCGTCGTCAGCCCAATATCCAGCCGCCGCACCGGCAATACCAGACTATGCGCGAACTCCGGATCAAAGGCCAGTAGTTTAAACTCCTTCCAGAACAGGAGCAGCGCCGCCAGTGCGACCCCACCCAGAATGGTCATCGTAATGACATCCGCGACAACAAGAGAGGCCGCCTGACCAAAAAGAAATGAATCCAGTCCTGCCTGATTCGCATTGGGATATCTCTGTACATAGGTCAGAACGACCAGTCCCGCGCCAAAGAATACCGACAGTACCAGCCCGAGTGCGCTGTCGTACTTGACCCGGGTTCCTGCCGTAATAAGCAAAACGATTGCTGTGGCAAACCACCCTGCCAGACCTGCTCCCACCATCAGAACCAGCGATGCTTTACTGCCGGTCAGAATGAATGCAAGTCCAATACCCGGCAATGCTGCATGCGATATCGCATCTCCCAGTAAACTCTGCCTTCGGAGCACCGCAAAGGTGCCCAATGCACCACTGACTGCACCCAGAATTGCGGTTCCCAGTGTGACGGTGCGGAGCGTGTAGTCATTCAAGAGTTGCTCCATGCTCACGGTGCATCTTTGATGATTGCTATACGCCCTCCATAGGTGAGTCGCAGATTTGTGTCGGTGAACACCTTGGAGACAGGGCCACTGGCAATCCGGCGTACATTCAGAAGCAGGACTTCATCAAAATAACTGGAGACCGTCTGGAGATCATGATGTACGGCCAAGACGGTCTTCCCGGATGAGCGCAGTGAATGCAGGATATCAATGATTGCACGCTCAGTGGTTGCATCTACCCCCTGCAGGGGCTCATCCATCAGATATACGCGGGCATCCTGCACCAGCGCACGCGCCAGAAATACACGCTGCTGCTGCCCCCCGGACAGTTGGCGGATCTGGCGATGCGCAAACCCGGTCATCCCCACTTTTTCGAGCACTTCCATCGCTTCCCTCCGCTCGTTGCGCCCTGGCCGGCGAACCCAGCCAATCCGGCCGTAAAGCCCCATCAACACCACATCCAGTACACTGGTTGGAAAATCCCAGTCAACCGTCCCGCGCTGCGGTACATATCCCACCAGAGAGGCAACCCTGCGGTACGGCTTCCCCAGGATGCGAATCTGACCGGCTGCGGGCTTCATGAGCCCCAGGATCGCTTTGATGAGTGTTGTCTTTCCTGCACCATTCGGCCCCACAATGGCCATCAGCACCCCTGGAGCGACATCCAGATCAATATCCCACAGAACCGGGCTCTCGCGATAGGCAACGGTGAGATCACGAACTTCAACTGCGTTCATCATCCGACAGCGCTTTGAAGATCGTATCAATATTATGCCGAACCATCTCCAGATAGGTTGCTGCCGAAGTGGAATCTCCGCCCAGTGCATCTCCATAAAGGGTGCCGCCAATGCGCACTTCAAAGCCTCTGGCTTTTACGGCTTCCCGTACGGCTTCAATGCCTCTCGGAGAAACGGAGGACTCAATGAACATTGCCGGAATCCTTCGCTCGGCCACCAGCATCGCCAGATCCTGCACATCGGCCGTCCCGGCTTCCGATGCAGTGGAGATCCCCTGGAGTCCACGTACCTCAAAACCATAGGCATGCCCAAAGTATCCAAATGCATCATGCGAGGTGACGAGTACCCGCCGTTCTTCCGGGATTTCCGCCGATTTTGCCCGCACATAGGCATCCACCTCTATTAATTCAAGGGCGTAGGCAGCCCCGCGCAGCGAGAACAGTTCCGCGCGGCCGGGAGCCAGCGCTCCCAGTGCATTCGCAAGTGCGTGTGCCACCTGAGCCCAGAGTGTTGCATCAAGCCATACATGGGGATCATAATTTCCCTGAAACAGTTCCGATGAAATCAGGAGGCTATCCGGGATACTGACCTCGGCCACCGCTATCGTTGCTTTCCCCTGCTCTTCCATAGCCTCAAAGACATCCCCCATCTTCCCCTCCAGATGCAGACCATTATAGACAACAAGGTCGGCTTCCGCCATTCGTGAAACATCCCGGGCACTAGCCTTATAGAGATGCGGATCAACCCCTGGCCCCATCAACGATTCCACGACCACATCGGGCCCGCCTACTTCACGGACCAAATCCGCAATGATACCGGTTGTCGCTACAACTCTGACGGTCTGGTCCGAGACGAGGAGATCCGAACTCTCCGTGGATGTGCAGGATGTCCACAGGGTCAGCCCCACCAGACATCCGATAAATGTACGCATTGGGAAAATTACAAATTTAGTCTTGCCTAAAACTCGCTAAAAACAAAACGGTTGCCGATGTGCGATGCAGAAATGTCAAATCCTGCAAATTCCAGCGATCCCTGACAACTCTCCCCCCTGCATTGACGCAAAAACACGGGGTCTGTGCACACGGAAAGCCAAACCAAATTTTAACGGAAAGGCCTATCTTTGTAGTGCCTGCGTGGGGTCTGTAATCCAGATATCTCTATTGAAAATTTGAAAAACCGAGCAAATATGAACAAAGATATCACTGGGTTGTACACTGGTAACGGTGTCTGATGGCTGGTTTATTTTTCTCGTCTGCCGTGTACTGTCGCAAACGTTCCGCTTGAGATATCGCAAGCCTGAAATTTCAGCGACACTTGCTGTTTACCGGCGGAGAATGGAAAGTGCATTCGGTCCACCAGAACCTATGCATATCAGGAATTGATACAAGACATACAGCGTGGCAAAAGAAGTTCAAAGTAGATGAAAAAAACGCTCACCTGGCGAAAAAAGGATAACCCGCTTGACAGCGAAGCGGTCAAGACTGGAATTTTCACTGTGCTTGAAGTAACCAGCGATGGTACATTACAAAGAACGGTCAAAAGAACGACTCCGCTGTTTAAGAAACGGTTCTATTATGTGCAGGCTGCCAACGTTGTGCTGCTCATATGGTTTGTAGCATTAATCGTCTTAATGGTCATGCATGTACTTGAGTCCGTTGAGTTCACATTGTCTCCCACAGGTATGAATACTTTACTTGTGACCACCATTGCCCTTCTTGGTGTTACGTACTTTTTCAGTGCAAGATTTCTCGTGTCCCTGATCCACCGGAGATAAGTACCGGCTTCGGGGAAGCAGTCCCTTGCATCTCCCCTGATCAACCCCTGATTCATCGCCCGGCATCTGCTACAGGTCGCTGCCGGATGTGGGACTTCTCACCTTGAGCCCGTGCATCTGCAGGAGAGTATCTGTCCCCGGTTATGCAGCTGTTTCCTGCCCCGCCGTGCACCCATGGCAGTGTCATGCCGTACATGTTGCATGATTCTGTCAGGTGCCAAGATCAAAATCTGTGACATGCGGCCTGGACATATCCAGTTGCTGATTAAAATCGCAATCGCAGAAATACCCGTCCCTATCATAGGGAGAGGATTCGGGCAGGCCCGTGCTACAACCGCTGAAAAGTTCTGCAGACATTGTTCGGGATTGATGTCCACATTACTACAAAAGAGGAGGGGCGCGGGCCTGAAGTTTTCAGATTTTCGGTATCCTCGTAGATGATTTTTATTTTCAGGATTTTCCTGTTGAATTGTTCAGCCTTCACATTGGATTGTGGGATTGCAGAACAACGTTGGCCGGGACATCACACCGCCCTTACTGTAGATTCAGATTGATGTTGCCCACCTATTCAGATTGATGTTGCCCGGGTAATCAGATTGATGTTGCCCACCTGGCTCGGCCCAATTTCCGCTGTTATTTTGTGGGGTATGGGTCGGGGGATTTTGTCGGCAGGACTTG
>JAJECV010000095.1 GCA_022821875.1 Rhodothermales bacterium | reverse complement strand
AACTGACCATCCGAAGACAGGGTCACCGTCCCCGTAAAGTCCAGCATCCCGCTGACCAGACCGCCGCCGCCTCTTTGGTACGTCGCAAAGGTAAGGGCACTGGTTATTGAATGATCCCCGGAGATCGTCGCCGAACCGCCTTCCCTCCGAACCCGGATCGCAATGAGAATCACATTATCCCCATTAACGTCTTCGAGAGTGCTACCTAATGCGTCAGACAGCAGGCACGGTGAGGTTATTGTGCAAAGATCGCCGTTACCATTGACCATATCCACATAGACATCAGCCGTACCCTGTGAAAATGCACTGCGAGGAATGACCAGAACGGTCAGCAGTGCTAGAAGTGTCAGAAGGGAATTACCCCCCCCCATTTTGTAATGTGTTTCATATGTTTTGCCTTGATTGTTTAGTTAAGATATACGATAAGGGCCGCAATACGTTCAATGTGAATGAACGGAACCCAGGGAATATACACATTCGGCAGCAAATATACATAATCCCCAAAGACCATGGATATGCCTAATCTGTCCGTAAATTCAAAAATGTATCTTCTGCTATCAACCATCTGTCACCAAAAACCGCTGGTACACAAGTCAGCGCTCATGGGAATCTGATTTCCTGCACACAGAGAACCGTATGTGCGTCTCTATCACGCAACTCTTCTTGCCCAAATCCTCAGATTAAGGTATCCATACGAAAATCATGTTTTCTGCCGGTTCAAACATGATTGAAGAATTGGCAAGTTCCGTCCATCTTTTTGACAGGGGATCAGGGATTCTGACCGTGCCCGTACACAGGCAGCAGACTATGCCGCCTCGGCAAGTGTTGCTTCCCGTTCGGCCTTCCAATTGCGGGGCAGCAGCCTGCACAGTTCGGGGTTCGGTGTCTTGCCGGTCCGCTTCAGCACATCCACCAGCCATTCGGTGGGATTCACCTTGTGTAAGATGCAGATACTGAACAAGGAATAGATCCGGCCTCCCCGTTTGACTGCCGCGTGCGATCCGGCAGACAGATAGTTCTTACGTCCCAATACAATCGGTCGAATTCGGTTCTCCGCAAGGTAGTTATCAATCTCCACCGTTCCGTTCTCGGTGAATCGCATCAACTGCTCTGTTTTCTGACATAAGATAGTTAAATAAATCTCAAATAATCATGTTTAAGCCCATTTTTTGTTAACCAAGAAAATTTTACAATCCCCGTGAGTACAATCCAGTAGACCGTGCAGATACAAAGACCAGCCAAACAGGGAAAACAATCCCGGTCCCGCCAATTCCTCGACGAAACCAACGCACACCCATCCATGAATTCCTCCAATCCCCGAATCCTTTACATTCCCTTCGTCTCCTCCTTAATACACCTCCCGAAATTATACCACTGAACGGATCCCGTCTCCAGATACGAACATCGTTAGCCTGAGCATCTTTCAAAACTCTGAATCTTGAAGATTTTTGTTCACCTGAATGCACCTAGAGGCGCTTTTTACCTGGATTATTAGTTTTGCAAGAACCTCCCAATACAACACCAATTATAATCTTGTCTGACAAGTAACAGAATGGTCCACGACCCCATGCTTAGAGACAGTGAAGAGTTGTTTTTATTGAGTTTGGGCAAATTTTATCTGCGCAATTGGTTCTTGAGTTTATGCACACTTGGATTTCTTTTTTATTTCCTGCGGTATGATTCAGTCTTTTTGATTAACTATCGTCTGCGAAAACGGAAATGGGATCCATCAGATGAAGTTTATGATGAGGCGAACCGCGCATACAACGAAGTGCGCAGGATGAATCTTGTCTATTTGCCTCCGCGGAAATTGCCGCGCATATAACGATTTTCGGTTGGTCATGCGCAAAATTTGTGTGCGGGGCAGGAACAGACTGAAGGCGGTTGCGCACAGGTACCCGTCCGAGGGTCCTATGCAGGCATACGTGATTTCGCACCGGCAATGTTGCTGATGCCCGCCGGATTCAGTGTCACATGAGATGGTTCCCTGTTGGAGGACAATCTGGGATTGCTCCCTGAGCGTTAGAAGAAACTCTACTGGATGCAGACAGCGTGGATTGGAAAATTGCGACCGCAAATTTAAGTTGACCGTGCACAAACGCCGTATCCAGCCTGAAAATGACCCGTTCAGAACCGCTTCGACCTAACTTCGTAAAGGGGAGTTTGCAAACTGCCCCCCTCAATGCATTTAAAGATCGCACCTCTCATTTTGTTTCTGACTCATTCCGTTCAGACCACCGCACAGATCACGGTCTCTGAGGACGACTATGCCCGTGCGGAGTCCATGCTTTCGGCGACGACCCGAACTATGGTCTACCATACAACTCTACGCCCCAATTGGCTGAATGATGACCGGTTCTGGTACCGTCATGCATCGCCGGAAGGGACTGAATTCATTCTTGTTGATCCAGAACGGGGAGAGCGGGCCCCCCTGTTTGACCATGACCGCATGACCGAGGCGATCTCTGGCTATCTGGAATCGCCGGAAGATGAGATAGACTATACACGGTTCACCTTTGATCCAGAATCCAGGCAGATCTCTTCCTCCTGGAGTCAGGAGGAAGATCTGGTATGCGACATCACAACCTACACCTGCGAGTCTGTCAGCAGGATGGACCCGACTGCCCCCACCCCTTCTGCAGCACTCTCTCCGGATGGAAACTATGAGGCCTTCCGAAGAGATCACAATCTATGGGTTCGGATCACTGGCAGCAATGAAGAACAGCAGTTGACCTTTGATGGCGAGAAAGATTTTGGGTATGCAACCAATAATGCAGGCTGGGTCAAAAACGAGCGCCCGGTCCTGCTGTGGTCCCCGGATTCAAAAAAGATTGCCACCTTTCAGCACGACGGACGCGGGGTCGGCGAAATGTACATGATCTCTACACAGACCGGACGCTCCGAACTGGAAACGTGGAAGTATCCACTGCCACAGGATAGTATCGTATTTATGATTCACCGTGTGATCATTGATGTGGAAACGAAACAAACCGTTCGGCTGGATCTGCCGCCGGACTACCACCGCGGAACGACAACAGATCATATTGCAGACTGGAATGGCACCTTCCTGGATGTGCGCTGGAGCCCGGACAGCCGGCAGCTGGCCTTCGTGTCCTCATCCAGAGATCACAAAGATGCCTGGCTCCGGGTCGCCGATGCGGAAACCGGAAAGGTCCGGAACATTCTCCATGAACAGGTGCCTACCTACTATGAATCCGGCGTAAATGCTGAAAACTGGCGGGTATTTTTTGAAACAAACGAAGTCCTCTGGTACTCAGAGCGCTCCAACTGGGGACATCTCTATCTCTATGATCTCCACACCGGTGAACTAAAGCATCCGGTCACCTCTGGAAACTGGGTCGTCCTGCAACTGCGCCATACGGATCTGGATGAACGCATGCTGTACCTGACCGGCGCAGGCAGAGACGGCCCCGATCCATACTTCCAATATCTGTACCGCGTGAGTATGGATGGCGGGGATTTGGAACTGCTTACACCGGAAGAAGCCCATCATGTCGTGTCCCTGTCTCCACAGAAAAAATATATCCTGGATTCCTGGTCCCGGCCTGATCTGCCACAGCAGCACACCATCCGCAACCTTGACGGCACCGCTACTGTCGACCTCGGAAAAGCAGATATTTCCGAACTTTTGGCAACCGGCTGGCAACCGCCACAACCGTTCTCTGTCAAAGCACGTGACAACGAGACCGATCTGTACGGCCTGCTCTATAAACCCGGTAATTTCGACTCAACAAAAAGCTATCCGATCCTGAATTACCTCTACCCCGGACCGCAAAGCGGGAGTGTGGGAACCAGAAGCTTTGTGCCCTCCCGCAGTGATAAGCAGGCACTCGCAGAACTCGGATTCATTGTTGTAGAGGTGGATGCCATGGGGACACCTGGACGCTCCAAATCTTTCCATGATGCCTATTATGGGAACATGGGGGATAACGGGCTGCCGGACCAAATCACGATGATCCGCCAACTTGCGGCAGGGAATCCATGGATGGATCTGGGCCGTGTAGGGATCTGGGGACACTCCGGGGGCGGGTATGCTTCTACCGGTGCCATTCTGCGCTATCCCGATTTTTACAAGGTTGCCGTCAGCGGAGCAGGAAACCACGACAATCGTAACTACGAAGATGACTGGGCCGAAAAATGGCAGGGGCTCTTCATAGAGCATTCAGACGGGACAACGAATTACGACAACCAGTCCAATATTCCGCTGGCAAAAAACCTGAAAGGCAGACTCCTCCTTGCACACGGGCTGATGGACGACAATGTACCCGCCTCCAATACACTTCTTCTGGTAGAAGCTCTGGTGGAGGCCAACAAGGACTTTGATCTGGTGATTTTTCCGAATGAGGCACATGGATTCGGGCGGGGCCGCATGTACTGGATGCGCCGCAGATGGGATTACTTTGTGGAACACCTGTTAGGGGCGACCCCTCCGAAGGAGTTTAAATTTGGCCGTGACCGAGTGCGGATCACCCGGCCCGACGGCTGATCAAATGAGAGTTCTGTCTGGACTGCTGCTGCTGCTTTGTGGATGCACCCAGAGAACAGACCACGATCTGATTCTCCGCGGTGGCACGATCTACGACGGCTCAGGAAGTGCTCCCTACGCCGCAGATATTGCGATTGACGGAGACCGTATTGCGGCAATTGGAGATCTTGCCGACGTGCAGGGTGCGCAGGTAGTGGATGTGGAGGGGTTCGCGGTGTCTCCTGGATTTATCAATATGCTGAGCTGGGCAACCGAAAGCCTGATCACCGATGGACGCTCCCTCAGTGATCTCCGCCAGGGGGTGACCCTGGAGGTCTTTGGAGAGGGTGTCTCGAATGGCCCCCTCAACGCCGCCATGAAAGAGGAACTGTGGGGATGGGTGGTTCAGGATGCGGGATCAGAGGAAGCCGCAGAAGAGATCCTGGGCGGATCGGAAATCCCCTGGACCACGCTGGATGAGTATTTGACCTTCCTTACGTCAAAAGGAGTCTCCCCGAATGTTGCTTCCCTCGTTGGTGCAGCAACCATCCGTGAATATGTTCTTGGCGAAGAAAATCGTACTCCAACCCCGGAACAGTTACAGCAGATGCAGGATCTGGTGCGAGAGGCGATGGCAGATGGCGCCCTCGGCGTAGGATCCTCACTGATCTATGTACCGGGGGTTTTTGCAAGTACGCAGGAGTTGACCGCATTGGCCTCGGTTGCTGGAGAGTTTAACGGGGTGTATACCTCACATCTTAGAAGCGAGGGTATTCAGCTTCTTGAATCCATAGAGGAATTGATTCAGATTGCTCAGGATGCCAATGTGCGTGGACACATTTATCACCTCAAAGCAGCTGGAAAAAATAACTGGCACAAAATGGAGGCAGTCATTAACCGGATTGAGGAGGTACGCGCGGAGGGCCTTGAGATTACGGCCGACATCTACACCTATGTTGCCGGGGCGACAGGTCTGGATGCCGCCATGCCGCCCGATGTAAGGGAGGGAGGCATGATGGCCTGGCATGCAAGAATTCAGGACCCAGCCGTCCGTGCCCGAATGGAAACCGAACTCATGACGCGTTCCGATGACTGGGAAAACCTCATGCTTGAAGCAGGCCCCGAAAATGTTATGTTGGTCGGATTCCGTACCGAGCCTCTACGTCAGTATATGGGGATGCGGCTCACTGAGGTTGCTGAATTACGTGGCACCTCGATCCCCGCAACCGTGATGGATCTGATTATTGAAGATACCAGCCGGGTGGGGGCGGTGTATTTTCTGATGGACGAAGCAAATGTGCGCCGGAAACTTCAGCAGCCCTGGGTCGCCATTGACTCGGATGCCATCTCTATTGCACCGGAAGGGAATGCCCTGAACTCCATGGTTCACCCCCGTACGTATGGGTCCTTTGCCCGTCTGCTTGCCAGATATGTGCGGGAAGAACAGGTGCTTTCCGTTGAAGAAGCCGTTCGCCGGATGACCTCCCTCCCGGCATCTATCCTGGCAATTCATCAGAGAGGAATGCTGAAACATGGATATTTTGCGGATATTGCTGTCTTTGATCCAGATGAAATACAGGACCATGCGACGTTTGAGGATCCACATCAACTTGCGACGGGAATGCAGTATGTATTTGTGAACGGCACGATGGTACTTAATCAGGGGGAGCATACCGGTGCCATGCCCGGTCGTGTAGTGCGGGGAGCAGGCAAAACAAATCAATGACAGACAGGCATTCAGATCTGGATCACCGCCGCCGTGAGGCAAGTCTGGGCGGAGGAAAATCCCGTATTGACCGGCAGCATGATCAGGGGAAACTCACCGCCCGTGAGCGTGTGACGGTTCTTCTGGATGAGAAGTCTTTTGTGGAACTCGGGCAACTGGTCCGGCATCAATCCACGGACTATGGCCTTGCGGATCAGCGCCCGTATGGAGATGGAGTTGTGACCGGTTACGGTACAATCCATGGCCGTCCGGTTTATGTGTACGCACAGGATTTTACGGTTTTCGGAGGATCTCTGGGGCGTGCGCACGCATCCAAGATTGTGCAGATACTGGATCTGGCACTCCAGAATGGTGCACCGATTATTGGTCTCAGCGATTCCGGCGGAGCTCGAATTCAGGAAGGAGTGGTCTCTCTGGGCGGCTATGCAGACATCTTTCTTAAAAATACTCTGGCATCCGGGGTGATCCCCCAGATCTCTGCAATCATGGGGCCCTGTGCCGGCGGTGCAGTCTACAGTCCGGCTATTACGGATCTGGTCTTTATGGTGCAGGGGACCAGCTACATGTTTGTGACCGGGCCGGATGTTGTACACAGTGTAACCCAGGAGGAAGTGACCGCGGAAGACCTAGGCGGGGCCGAAACTCATGCACAGCGCAGCGGAGTCGCACATGCCGTCTACCCGAATGATGTCGCCTGTCTGGAGGCAGTCCGGGCCGTACTGAATTATTTACCTCAAAACTGCGAAGAACAACCGGCAATTCATACGTCCGCACCATCTCCGGCCGGATATCCGTCGGATCTGGATCACTTGATTCCCGAGAACCCCAATAAACCCTATGACATGCATGAAGTCATCCGTTTGCTGGTCGACCGGAATTCGTTCTTTCCTGTTCACGACCGCTTTGCCCGCAACCTCATCTGCGGGTTTGCCCGTATGGGGGGGCATGCAGTCGGAATTGTGGCCAATCAGCCGGCGCATCTGGCGGGGGTGCTGGATATTGATGCCTCCATCAAGGGGGCCCGGTTTGTGCGGTTCTGTGACGCGTTTAATCTCCCTCTGGTTACACTGGAGGATGTTCCTGGTTTTCTGCCCGGGACGGATCAGGAGTGGCGTGGAATTATTCGGCACGGAGCAAAATTACTCTATGCGTTTTGTGAGGCAACGGTCCCGAAACTCACCGTGATCACCCGAAAAGCCTACGGGGGGGCATATGATGTCATGAGTTCAAAACACATCCGGGGCGATCTGAACTATGCATGGCCCAATGCGGAAATTGCGGTCATGGGAGCAAAAGGAGCCATCCGAATCCTGCATCGTGCCGAACTCAAGCAGGCAGCGGACCGCGCATCACTGGAGGAAAGCTTCACCCGCGACTACCGGGAGCGGTTTTCGAATCCTTACATCGCAGCCGAACATGGCTATATAGACGAGGTCATTTATCCGCAGCAGACCCGGGAGCGCCTGATCAGGGGATTGAACATGCTCCGAAACAAGGTTCTGACAAATCCCCGAAAAAAGCATGGAAACCTCCCGCTTTGAACCGTGAGTCCCCGGCCTCAATCCCCTCAAATCCCGTATTTTTGCGTTCAAAATGGAACCATTCTCCATTGTCTCGCATACAGTGGTTTATATTTTTAGCTGCAACCATTCATCAAATGGGAACCTAAAAGAGTATATTTAATAATACACTTTAGGTTTGAGAGAAATTTCTGCCTTACCATTGACCAATGTTATTGTCATGACCAAACAACTACTGACCTTCGTTGCTGCAACGACCCTGGCGATTGCCCCGTGTTTTTCGCAGCAGTTAATGCCCCCTGAGGCAATCCCAATTGAGGATCTCCAGGGATATGACCAGTATTCCTTAGTGGAGGACTACGGCGATCCCAGAGAGGACTTGACGGATAAGCAGATCCTGAACCGTATCAGTCGCGCCTACCTGTTGCAGTCAAGAATCATCAAAGCCCGTAACCACGAAGACTGGCATGCTGCCGAGTACTACCTTGACCAGGCCATGACCGAGGTCAGTGTACTGGCGGAGCAGTCAAACTTTATCAATCAGCCGCGTTACCGGGAGTTGTATCGGACGATTGTGACCGAGCATGAAGCGTTTTTCGGGTCCGACTCTGAAGAGCGTCGGGAGTACGGGGCTATTTTTGCACTTCGCAGTGCCATGTTTGACATGCAGGCACAGGTGCAGAATCCGACTGCCAAAGCCACCCAGCTTCCTGAGATTGAACCGGTGATGACGACCGTGCCGATGACACAGAACAAAGCTGTCGAAGGTTCGGTGAACTGGCTCTTAACGAACCGGAGAGAAACCCTTATCCGGTGGATGGGACGGGCAGACACGTATTTCCCGATGATTGAGCAGGTATTCCAGGAGGAGGGGATTCCCGATGAACTCAAGTACCTTGCCGTTGGAGAAAGCGGCTTGAACCCGAGTGCCGTCAGCAGTGCGAAGGCGGTCGGAATGTGGCAGTTCATGTCTGCCACCGGCCGGGGCATGGGACTCCGGATTGACACGTATGTGGATGAGCGCAGGGACCCGGTCAAATCCACGCGTGCTGCTGCACGCCATCTCAAAGAACTCTACGAGTACTACGGGAACGACTGGCATCTGGCACTGGCCGGCTATAACTGCAGTCCCCGGTGTATTCGGCGGGCGATTTCGCGTGCGGGGGGCACCATGAAAAACCCTCCTTCCTACTGGACGATTTCAAAGCACCTGAATCGCCAGACCCGAGGCTATGTGCCCCAATTTATTGCATTCGCCATGATCATGTCCAATCCGGCGAAATTCGGATTGCCCGCAACCTCAAGCGGACCGGAGCTTGCCTACGACGAGGTCAAGGTCAGCGGGGTGCTCTCTTTGGAAACTATTGCGGGCATGGTAAACACGACCACGGCCCGTATAAAAGAATTGAACCCTGAACTTCGAAGGGGAACCCTGCCTCCGGACCGAAGACCCTACACTTTACGGATTCCCCTAAATACGTTCGCCCGGTTTGCCGATGCATTTGAACGGCTCCCGGACAAAGAGAAGAAAATGCCTGGGGAGCACCGTGTACGCAGGGGAGACAACCTTGGAAAAATTGCCAAGCGATATGGCACTACCGTAGCGGCAATCAAAAACGCCAACTCTCTCCGGGGAACGGTGATCCATCCAGGGCAGATGCTGATCGTTCCTGGACTGGCAGGCACGATTGTAGCAAAGCTGGAGAGTAGCGGTGCACGTTCAGTGGCCTGGGGGCGCCGGATCAACAAACCCATTGTTTATGACAGAAAGATGGCCGAGAATGCCCGAAGGGCTACAGTCCAGGTTGCAAACACATCCACAACGCGTTCTACCGGCACCGTGAGCAGCCAGTCTGCCCGTCCTTCAAATTCATCCGAAGCGAGTCGCCCCAACCGGGTTCACATGGTGCGCCGCGGAGATACGCTTTCAAAGCTTGCAACCAAATATGGAACCACGGTTCAGGCAATCCAACGTGAGAACGGGCTGCGAAATACCAGGATTAAGCGTGGTCAACGTCTTCAGATTCCTCAGGGAGGCAGTACGATCCACACTGTCCGGCGGGGCGAAAACCTGACAAAAATCGCCAACCGCTACGGAATCAGTGTGCGAAGCATCAAGGCCAACAATAACCTGCGCTCCAGCACCATTTACCCTGGGCAAAAACTTTCCATCAATCTGTGATTGTCACCGGTATATGATTGGACTTCCCGTGCTTGTATCAGATTCCGTGGCACTGCCAAAAATGCTAGATATAAAATCGATAACTTGCCAAACGAGTGACCGGAATAGGTTCCGGTCACCTCACAGATATTGCGTGTGCTGGCCTAGAGAGAACGGCTCAACATATGTCTAGACAATATCTGAATTGGGTCAAATATAATGCTGAGGAAATCAGAAAAACGATTGTAAAAGATCGTGATCATTCGCTCGTTGAGATAGAAATAAGTCTTACCCACAGTCTCGGTCATGTTTTTGAGAAGCATCCCTCCATAAAGTTGGACGGATCATGTGACGGGTATCGAACTTGGTCTGCACCTTAAGGTGATTAGCATGGATAGCCATTAAGATCCGATCCAAATTATCCATATTTTGGGCTATGTCGCGTTTTCAATGTAGTTGCGCTGCTGGTTTGCTGGGGCCTGTTTGCTTATTCCTTGTCGGAATTCTCAATTGCGTCGAAGCACAGAGTTACCGAATAAGCGGATATGTAGAGGATTCGGAAAGCGGTGAGCGGATAGCTGGAGTACATGTGTATCTAGATCGGCAGAGAGCAGGTATAACCACCAACCAGTACGGCTTTTACAGTCTGAATGTACCCACTTCTGGATCCCGGATTTCCGTATCACATGTGTCGTACAAATCTGCGGTGATTGACTTAAGTCTGAGAGCTGACACGGTGCTGGTTATTCGTCTGGACCCGCGGGTTGTATTCATGGATGAGATCGCCGTGACCTCGCAAGGCAAAAACCTTGCAAGCCGTATCCAGATGAGTCATCACACCTTGCCTATACAGCAAATTGAGGAGATCCCGGTGCTTTTAGGGGAATCAGATGTGCTCAGAACACTTCAATTGTTGCCCGGTCTGCAGGGAGGACGTGAGGGATTCAGTCAGATTTATGTTCGCGGCGGAGGGGCAGATCAAAACCTGATCCTTCTGGATGGGCAGACGGTCTACAATCCAACTCATGTACTGGGAATTTTCAGCGTGTTTAATTCATCGGCATTGAAGAGCGTTGAACTGATCAAGGGTGGATTTCCAGCCCGCTACGGGGGTCGCCTTTCGTCGGTTGTCAATTTTACGATGAAAGATGGTAGCCGTAAGCGCTTTGCCGGAGAAGGCGTTTTGGGGATCCTCACTTCAAAAGTCCTGATTGAGGGCCCTTTGGTTCGGGACAGAGCATCTTTTCTATTTTCCGGGCGTCGAACATTTCTGGATCTGTTTACACGATGGTTTCAGAACGACGGCAAGGTGTATGGAGGTTATTTTCATGACTTAAACTTCAAGGCGAATTATATCCTCAGCAGTCATGACCATGTCCATATAAGCGGCTATCTGGGAGAGGATGCATTGACGTACCGGGAACGGGCAGATCAGAACCCACAGATAGACTCGGATCTTGATCAGATCCATAAGTGGGGAAATCGTCTGGCTTCTATTCGATGGAATCATCTCATCGGGGACAAGATATTTGCCAACCTGATTGCTGGGGTTACAAGCTACCGTATGATACGGAAAAATGAACAGAAAGAGGATTTATCTGACGGCGAATCCGAGATCTATTTGACGAGATGGAACTCCTCTATCGTTGATATCTCAACTCGCCTGGAGTTGGAGTATGCGGCCAGTCAGCGTCACTACCTGCGCGGCGGAGTTGAGTACATTCGGCATCGACTGTCTCCCGGAAGCACGCGGTATCGGATTAATAGTGATCGCCAACCCGAACTGAATACACGGACAGAATCGGGGCGACAATTTTCATTAGGTGAGTTTGCGGTTTATCTGGAAGATGAAACTCAAGTCAGTCCTCAAGTACGGGCCAATGCGGGACTCCGTATTTCATCTGCGCATGGGGATGGGAGTTTTTGGGGTGCGCTGGAGCCTCGGATTGGTGTCAATATTGCTCTGAGACAGAATTCATCCATCAAGCTGTCCTATGCCTTGATGAAACAATATCTCCACCTCCTCACCCAGTTAGGCAGTTCTCTACCTCAGGATCAGTGGATCCCAGCAATGGATGGCATCCCCCCGCAACGAAGCAGCCAAGTTGCCGTGGGGTTTGCACAAAGCTTCCCAAGATACTCCATTGATGTATCGGTAGAAGTTTACCGAAAGCGATCACATGGACTGACTGAATTTAAGGAACATTCCTATGCGTATCAGGCACCTGCTTTAGGATGGCCCGCGCTGCTGGAGTTTGGCGAAGGTACCGGCTATGGTCTTGAAGTGTTGGCCGAGCGACGGCAGAAAAGGTTCAGTGGATGGATTAGTTATACATTAGCCAAGGCATCAAGGACATTTTCAAATCTGAACGGAGGCTTGAGTTTTCCAGACAACTATGATCGCCGGCACGACATTTCAATCGTACTCAACTACCAAGCAAGTTCACGTACATCCTTCGGCGCTTCGTGGGTGTACGGGAGTGGATATCCCGTTTGGGCACCAGCCGGTCGATATTATGATCGGGTTTATATCTTTGAAGAGCCCGATTTTCTAGATTATGGATCTATTAATTCTGCCAGAGCCCCCTCTGTTCACCGATTAGATGTGAGCGTGCAGTTCAAGAAACAAATCAGTTGGGGCAAGCGCACATTCATACTCGGAGTGTACAATGTATACAATCGTCAGAACCCAACGATTGTGTATCCGACAATTTATGGAAGTACAATCCAGTGGAATCAGGTGAGCCTTTTTCAAGTCATCCCTGCATTATCATACCAGATAGAGTTCTGATTCATGCGATTTGTGATTCTCGCAGTTTTGTTTCTTCTGACTGGGTGCACCTCTCCAGTAGATCTGGATTTTCCAAGCTCCTACTCCCCCAAAGTAGTGGTTAACTCAGTATTCACGCCCGACAGCATTTGGACCGTGTATCTGCAGCAAAGTACTCCCTATACTGACACGATAAACTGGGAGGATCACTATATTTTGAATGCTGACGTATCCATCACCGATGGACGAGAGATGACGGAACCCCTTCACCATGTGGAGGACGGGATTTATAAATCTTTCCAGGGTCTTCGCCCTATCCCGGATACCGAATATACCTTGATAGTGGATGCACCATCGTTCGTGCCTGTGCAGGCAAAATCATCCGCGCCGGGGCTAACCGTGAATTTGGATTCGATAGAAGAGCTTCAGGAGCCTGACCGGAACAATCTTGGGTTGTATGAAGCAACCTTATCTTTGGAAGATCAGGCAGGAAGTCATCGGTACAGCATAGAAATTCTACAGGTCTGGCCAGAGTGCGCTGCAATGAGACGGCTTGATGATTTGCCTCCCTTGGAGAATGCACAAACCGGGTTGCGACCCGGTAGACTTGAGAGTTCCTTTCCGGGAATGCATCTCTCTCCTTTGGAAGTTGAGGATGCCTCTGAAGAGCCCAGTTCAACTGAAGGCGGTATTTCTACTGTCTATTTTTCTGACGAGCTGTTTGAGCAGGAGGTTGCAAAGATCAACCTCACGTTGGAAGTGGAATATTATGCAGGAGTGGCTCCGTTCTTTATGATTGTTGTGAAAAACTGGAGTCGAGATTTATGGGATTATACCATTTCTTATATGCTGTCTACCGGCTTCGATTACGAGTATTTTCTGGCGAGTCCTCGCCCTGTCCCTGTTGTTACAAATGTAGAAAATGGCTTAGGGTATTTCGCAGGAATCACAGAAAAAACACTTCGCAGTGATCGACAGGGTAGGTGGTGGACAGATGAGCAGGTGAATCTAGCCAGCAATGGCTGTGATGACTCAAATTAGTTCGTATGGGATGTCGGTACAAGGCAGGGCTTCCATGGGGCCACATATTCCCCGAAAACATCACGAACTCCACATTGCGTACTGCCTGACCTTGTTACGCCCAGACAGTTCCATCTCCTTTTGACGGTCACTTCACTTTTGCATGTGCAGTCGCCAGACTCCCTGACATCATCCGCCTTCTTAGTTGACGCTAGAAAAAAGCGTCACTCCTGCGAACCAGACGCTGCCTCCTCATCTTTCCTCAATTGGTCTAAGTATGGTTGAAGGATATCCCTGAACAAAGGCAGGTTTTGGGTCATCCACTGGCGAAGAACCTCCCACTCTTTCTCGGTAGCCGTCAAACTGAATGGATGATCTTTACTTTCAAGTATAATACGGGACCAACCCTCCTCCACCCATAAAACGGTCCCCGGTAAATCACTCAATTGATTGTTTATTTCCTCTTGGTACTTCTGCAATTGATTCAATCTCTTCTGGCCAATCGACAGAAATACCTGAACCCCATTTTCTTTGGCCCCCGTCGCATACACGGCCCCAGAGAGCCCCGTCTGGAATGATCTCCACTTGCCTCGCCATCCTCCCTTCCCGACTTTATGGATATCGCTCCGACCTAAGCTCGCTACCAGCGGCCGGTAAAACTCTGCATAAAGAGTACTCGCTGACTTCTTGTCAGAACGGGATGCTGTCTCTTGTGATTGAGGTGGCTCAACCACCGTCTGCAAGTCGGTGGCCAAGGCTCCATTAACACAATAGAGTTGTACCTTCACAGCATAAATATTGATGGTATCGGCTTCGTTCAACCATTCCATGATTCTGAGATGGTAGGGGTCGAAATCTCTGGCCAACCACACCAAGATATTAGCCTCTGAATCGGCAGCATACCCAATCAACCGGAGACAGTGATCATTGTCCGATGGTTCAAGCTGATTTTCAATAACTACTTTTTCTTCGGTATTTACTTGCTGAGCATAGATATCTACGCGGCCACCACCTGGTAATGTTTTTTGCTCCTTCACTACTTCCAATTCCATGTTCAATGCTTTATTCAGCACATCAATATTTTTAACCACCCATGGAGTAAAGTCTCTGTCCTCGTGAGCCCAAGCACCCCGCAAACTCTCCTCGGGTTTCAGTAGATGTGTTATTTTCGGCGTTTTCTGGTCTGACATATTTATAGTACCTAATTTTAAGTGATTCGTGTTGTGCGACGGCTCCGCTGGAATCTGCATAAACATTCCTGCAAGGCCCTCAGCATGAGATTGGATTCTTTTACTCTAATCAATACCGGATTGTCCCTTGCACATTCACGCCAATATCTCCCAGCGCGGCTTCACGGCCGTGTACCAATCCAAAGACTGAGAACGACAGCCGCTCCCATGGACGCAGTTCACCGCCCAGCCGGTACATCCTCCCCTGCGGCAGTTGGGTCATCCCCATCAATGGCCGCGCCGATCCTTCTTTCCACGGAATCCCGTACCCCAGTTCCAGTTCCGTTCGATACCCGTTCTCTCCCATCGGCGCGGCATCCAGGATCGTCTGCTGCCGGTACATGGACATCCCCTGCCCGCGTCCCCATGATGGACGCACACGCATCATCAGCCCTTCCGTATGACGGCCCACCTGCAGCGCCCCTGAGAACCCCCACTCGGTAAACCCGTCCGCGGTATGCATCACCAGCCCCTGCGTGCGCGCCTCGCCCCGCAAGCGCCACGCCGGGTTTGCGAACCGCACGCCGCCGCCGAGTTCCAGTCCGGTTCCCGTCTCCGCACTCCCGCCATCCTGCCGCACATTTGCCTCCACATAGGGACGGATTCCGCCCGTGATCTGTGTACTCGCTTCCAGACCGGCACGGATCCGGTACACCTCGGCCGTGATGTCGTGCTCCTTGATCTCGGCATCCGTCACCAGAATATCGCCATGATAACGCAGCCGGGTGGTCCCCCCGGATACCAGCGTTCCCTGCATGCCCAGTGCCCCAAAGCGGGAG
>JAJECV010000126.1 GCA_022821875.1 Rhodothermales bacterium | reverse complement strand
CAACTCGGCAGACGGGGTTTTTTAGACCGGGATATTAACGGACGCACCAGCAGTGGACAGGTGCGTGGCCCCCTGGATATTGAGGCACTGACCCCATCGCCGGAATATCCGGTGTTATGGGGACACGACACATGGCGTGAGCGTCAGTTGATCGTGGCACCGGATTCGCAGGGGCGAAGCCGGGAAGGCTGCCGGAAACAGGCCGCAAAGCTCTGGCGGGATGGCGCATCTCGGCTGCATTTCAATCGTGATTTTGGGCTTGCATCACAGGCACTGGCCGCGTGCCTGACCGAAAAACCGTGTATTGGCGGAACAGCCTGGCCAAGTTGGATCACCAGAGAGCAGTGGGAGATCCCATTGGTTCTCTGGGCCAACACCACCATTGGGCTGATCTCTTTCTGGTGGGCAGGAACACGTCAGCAACTTGGACGCTCCCGATTAACGATCTCCCGACTTCCTGAACTCTTCTCTCTGGATGCCAGACAGTTTACCAAAGAACAACTTGATCAGTGCAGGAAAATGTTTGACGACTTTCGAGGCAGGAATTTCCTGCCCGCCAATGAAGCCTACCGGGATGAGGTGCGCATGGCACTGGATCGGGCCGTATTGATGGATTTTCTGGGATTGGAGGATTCGGTATTGGATCATCTCACAATCCTGCGCGAACAGTGGTGCAATGAGCCCAGTGTGCATGGAGGTAAAACATCGAAGCCTGAAGGTTGACCGTTAAACTCGTAATCTGTATAAGTAAAACCATCTCTCAATTTTCGGACAAATACCCATGTCCGGCTCAGGGGCGCTCCAAAACGCTTCACTATCATAACAGGCGGGCAGTGCATCTTCATATTCTGGCACCTGCAGGATAAGAGGAGCCTGCAGGAAAACGGGTTACCGGGCGGAAAGCGAATGTGGCAGAAGACATATCATGGCGAGAGAAGATCTGTGTGATTCTCAACCGCCCTGCCCATGCATGATTTTTCTGATTGCTCCAGGCAGTTGCTCAATCGCCTGCATTTCTGAAAATCTCTTTGTGATCTTGTGGGTGACTGATTGCCCCTCTGCCATCCTTACCAATTTCCCCCCTTTGCCCTTTGAAATCTCTCCTTTGTCCCACATATTGAAAACTACTTGGCTTGGACATATACCCAGACACAAAAGGTGGTTGTAATCCCGATCTAAACGTACATGATTAAATTGGAATGTCCCATTGACCCCCAATGATGCCGTTTTAACTTCAAACTTCATCTCACCTATTCTGAAATCAATTGGATCCACCCGGCTGCCATTTTCTACTTTAATTCCACAATTTCCCAGATAACGACAGATAAAATCTTCTCCTAGTCTCGCCTCTGTTGGTATTTCCTAATACACGATATCCAATCAGGGGCGAATCGATCCAAATGTTTTCCGGAGTATGTTCTCGAATAATCTGCTGCAAAAGTGCAACTACATTTATTGGTGCGCCTGCCATATCCTATTTCCGTTCATGTGTTTCCAAAATACCAGAAAGTAGGAGTGGTTTTTGCGGGCATGAACCTGCTTAACCATTCTGCTTACTCCTGGGTTGTTGGTTCGAACGACTACGAACAAGTCTTCCGCTATAAAGCCCAGGTTGTTATAGGCCTCCATAATTTCAACATGGGTAAATCTTTGCCGGTTTGAGCAGACTTCGTCCTGGCATTTCACGATTAGGACCCCCCTGTTTCTCAGTACCCGATGTGCTTCAGCACCTGCCTCGACATAAAGGGACACGACCGCATCGTGATACTTTACACCGGTCTGATTTCCACTTCCGTTATTCCGATAATGCTCTTCAAATGCTGTTTGACCTGCATGAGTACTCCCTCCCGGTGAATGCATATACGGAGGATCCAATACCACACAATCCATTGATTCTCGCTCATAGGGAAGTAATCTGCAATCCGTGCCTGTTCGTATGTCTGTTGGCAGCAATTGATATTGATCCGAAGGAATATTGCGCCAGAAAACACCTTTCCCATAGGTCACATCCGCTACAATGCTTCCCGGTTTAACGTAGAGCCGCATTATATCTGGAAAGATGTCCTGATTGCCCCCGACATATGCACTTTTGACGAGCTTGTTTGAAGGCCCTCCACGGTGGACTTTTCTTTTTTTCTTCACAGAACCTGCAACCTGCTTCACCACCTCTGTGGCGGACAAATCAAGGGACTGCATCGTTGATTGCATAATTGATGAGTTCGGATTTCCCAATATACGACTATTCCTGTCGAAATAACTCCGCTTCGTCCCGCAAATGCTAAAGCGAAACGCAAGAATTACGAGCACATCTCAGAATTGATAATTACGCCAGACAAATTATTCAACCTTTTCCAACCGACCGCCCGTGATTCGCTCAGGACTACTCTGTCTCCTGCTCATGTCCACTGTGTTTGAGTAACGAGTGGCGGACGAGATTCAGGGCTGCAACGACACTCTTCTGTTTATTTCGATCACGATCCAAGCCGAACTGGTGCTTTACAGCCCATGATTCATGGACATCTGAATATCCAATCCAGACCAGTCCGACCGGCTTGTCTGCTGTTCCTCCAGATGGTCCTGCGATCCCCGTCACGGATAATCCTATATCGCTCCCTAAGCAGGCACGAACGCCCTCGGCCATTTGTACGGCAGCCGGCTCACTTACGGCACCGAACTGCCTCAATGTATCCGCATCCACATTCAGTTGATGCTGTTTTACCTGATTTGAATACGCAATCACACCTCCCAATACATATCTCGATGATCCAGACACATTGGTGAGTTGATTTAGCACCATGCCTCCGGTACAACTCTCTGCGACGGCAATCGTCATGCCCCGAATTCGAAGCATCTCTCCTAGAACACTCTCCAGAGTATCGTCATCCTGACCAAAGATCACGGTCCCAAGTTTCGCCCGGATACATTGTTCCGCCGCATCGATGCGCTCTCCGGCATTCCTCCCGCTGATGGTCAGCCTGACACGAACCCCGTAGGCACCTGGCAGATATGCGATCCGGAGAGCCGGTTCCAATAAATGATTTATGGATTCAATCTCTGCCTGGAGTACAGTTTCTCCTATCCCGGCGGCTTTGAGGGTACGCTGAACAATCTCTGTTCGCCCCTTGATCTGCATAATTCGCGGAATCACATGATCCGAAAAAATGGCTTTCATCTCGTGAGGAACCCCTGGAAGGAGCACGACCACGCTCCCATTTTGCCCTTTATGCCATAATCCCGGAGCGGTGCCCTTCGAGTTTGGGAGGATTTCAAATCCACCGGGTACACGGGCCACTTGCTCCGACCCGCGGGGCACTGTTCGTCCGAGTGTTTTGAAGTGATCCTTGAGCGAGTTGAGTATTTTCGGATTTACTGTTAGACTAGAGCCGGCAAGTGCGGCGGCCGCCTCTCTTGTCAGATCATCCGGAGTCGGCCCTAGACCGCCTGTCACCAATGTTAAACCACAGCGATCCATTCCGTCCACCATCGCAGATTGAATCACCTCCAAATCATCACTCACTGTCAATGAGTACGAAACCGTAACCCCCATACGGGTCAACTCTGCGGCCAGATAGCTCGAATTGGTATCCACCACCTGCCCCACCAGAAGTTCATCGCCTACGGCAACAATATTCGCATTGAGTTGTCCCACTTCAGCCTCTCAGTGTGCTAGGGTCCATTCTGGATAATCCATACGCCACGCCAAAAGAGTATCCCTCAATTCGGATGTGATGTGCCCGGTGTCATGCGCGACTTTTAACAGGGCGTCAAAATTCGAAAGCGTCTCCAGTGGTGCCCCTTTCTCTTGGAACAGTTCCTTTACCCCCTTCAGATCATACGTGAAGATTGCCAGAATAACAACCGGCATGGACCCCGTCACCTCCTGTACCGCTTCGGCCGCCTGAATGGAGGAAAGGCCGGTTGCCACCAGATCTTCGATCATGAGGACCTTGCTGTTCGCGGGCAGATAACCTTCTATTTGATTTTTCTGTCCGTGTCCCTTGGGCTCCGGCCGAACATAGATCAGCGGCAAAGACAGGCGTTCTGCTACCCACGCAGCATGGGCAATTCCCGCCGTTGCTACCCCGGCAACGCAATCAAATTCATACTTTGAAGCCCTCTCAACAAACCCGTCAATGAGCATTCTTCGGATTTTTGGATAAGAAAGCGTCAACCGGTTGTCACAATAAACCGGAGACATCATACCGGACGACCAGATAAATGGCTTACCTGACGAAATTGCAATCGCCCCAATTTCCAGGAGTTCCCGGGGGATGGCAAGTTCAAGAGAGTTAAATTGCTTACTCATGCTCTATTCAGTCTATAGTTCTTCTTTGCGAGTATATTCGAATATAAGACAGTCCGCTGAGGCAAGTTACAATAACAACGACAATCATTGAACTGTACAGCAGACCACCCTGAATAAATTCATTGGCAAGTGCTTCCGTACCGGGAAAATACTGTAACAGCAGTATCAGCAGAAACAATCCCGCATAAACCATCTGCATCGCTGTTTTCGCCTTGGCAAATTGAATGGTGGGAAACGACCGTCCTGTGACATCGGCTGCCTTACGCAGTCCAGTAATCAGCACATCCCGAAATATGATCACACCAAAGGCCCACCATGGCATTTGCTGCGGATAAAGCCAGGCCAGTGCAAGAAAAACTCCCAGAACAAAGATTTTGTCTGCCAGAGGGTCTAAGTGGCGGCCGAACTGACTCTGCATCTTCAGCATCCGTGCAACATACCCATCTGCAAAATCAGACGCGGCCCCAAAGAGATAGAGCACGAAAGCCAGCAGTGCAAATGAGCGGGTTTCCTGAAATACACAGAAAACCAGAAACGGAGTAACTATAATGCGAAATGCCGTAATGACATTCGGGATGAATTGCATGACATAACAACGCAGGAAAGTGCTTTTACCTTGACGATTCCGGTGCGTTCAACGCAAAAACCGTTGCATTAATGTCGCACGCTATGCCATTCTGTCCGATCAGATTTGGCGGCAGGATTATTGCCCTGCATGATGATGTCTGTTTTTAACGTACACCAAATAAATTTCAAAATCATGAGCAAAATTATAGGAATAGACCTTGGAACTACGAACTCGGTTGTCTCTGTATTGGAAGGCGGCGAGCCGAAAGTGATTGAAAATGCGGAAGGCGGCCGCACAACCCCTTCCGTGGTCGCCTTCAAGAAAGACGGTGAGCGTCTTGCTGGCGGCCCGGCCAAACGTCAGGCAGTCACCAACGCAGAGAATACCATTTTTTCAATTAAGCGCTTTATGGGCCGCGCCTACGATGAGGTGCCGGACGAACTCAAGACCGTTCCCTACAAGGTTGAGAAAGGCGAGAGCGGAACTGCGCGTGTTCGCATTAACGACAAACTGTACTCGCCTCAGGAAATTTCAGCGATGATTCTGCAGAAGCTCAAAAGCACGGCAGAGGATTATCTGGGAGAGAAAATCACCGAAGCCGTGATTACGGTACCCGCCTACTACAATGATGCCCAGCGTAAAGCGACCAAAGAAGCAGGCAAGGTTGCCGGTCTGGAAGTTCGCCGGATCATCAACGAGCCAACCGCGGCTGCGCTCGCCTATGGTCTGGGCAAACAGGACAAGGATCGGACTATTGCGGTCTACGACCTCGGCGGAGGTACCTACGACATCTCTATTCTTGAACTTGGCGGCGGTGTCTTTGAAGTCAAATCAACCAATGGGGATACGCATCTTGGCGGTGACGATTTTGACCACAAATTGATTGATTACCTTGCAGATGAATTTCAGAAGGCGGAGGGAGTAGATCTGCGTGCGGACAAGATGTCCCTGCAGCGCCTGAAGGAAGCAGCAGAGAAAGCCAAGACCGAACTCTCCAGCAGCAGTGAGACCGACATCAACCTGCCGTTCATTACGGCAACCGCAGATGGGCCCAAACACCTGACAACCACTTTGTCACGGGCTAAATTTGAGCAGTTGATCGGCGATCTGGTACAGCGTACGGTTGCGCCTATGAAACAGGCGCTCAAGGATGCCAAGCTTTCGCATGATCAGATTGACGAAGTCATTCTGGTCGGTGGTTCCACTAGAATTCCGCTGGTACAGAAGACCGTGGAACAATTCTTTGGCAAAACCCCGAACAGGTCGGTGAATCCAGACGAGGTCGTTGCAATGGGGGCCGCCATTCAGGGCGGTGTCTTGTCGCAGGATATTGATGATGTTCTGCTATTGGATGTCACCCCGCTCAACCTGGGGATTGAAACCCTTGGTGGTGTCACAACTACGCTGATTGAGTCCAACACCACGATCCCGACCCGGAAGCAGGAGGTTTTCTCCACTGCAGCGGACAACCAGCCTTCGGTTGAGATCCATGTACTTCAGGGTAACCGGGACATGGCGGTCCATAACCGGACTATCGGCAAATTCCATCTGGATGGAATTCCGCCGGCAAGACGTGGAACCCCTCAGATTGAAGTGGCCTTTGATATTGACGCGGACGGCATCCTGAATGTGACCGCCAAGGATAAGGCGACTGGACGGGAGCAATCCATCCGGATTGAAGCATCCAGCGGGCTTTCGGAAAATGAGATTGAGCAGATGCGGCAACAGGCCAAAGAGAATGCAGATGAGGACAAAAAGCACCGGAAAGAGATTGAACTTCTCAATCAGGTGGACAGCCTGATCTACAGATCCAGGAATGATCTCTCAGAGTTCGGAGATAAACTCCCTGAAGAGAAGAAGGCAAAGATTACGGGCGCACTTGAGCGGTTGGAAAGCCTGCATGAGGCGAAAAACTTTGATGAACTGGAGAGCGGTATGGAGCAGTTGAGTACGGCCTGGGCCGATGCGAGTCAGGAGATGTATGCGGCACAGCAGGCGGCAGCAGAGGCGGAAGCAACCGCAGAAGGCACCTCTACAAATGGTCAGGCATCCGCAGAAGATGTGATCGACGATGCCGATTTTGAGATCGTTGACGAGGAACCGGAAAAGAAATAGCCCTTCCACTCACCGGAGGCAAAACATCTGCCGGGCGTTTGCGGAGGTAATCTCCGCGACCTCGGCAGTTGTGCAGCCTTTGACCTCGGCAATCTTTTGTGCCACGAGTGCGGTCCAGGCGGGCTCGTTCCGCTTGCCGCGGTGCGGGACCGGAGACATGTAGGGTGCGTCGGTCTCCAGAACGATTTGCGTCAGGGGAACGTCTTTAATTATTTCTGCCACGCCTGAATTCTTAAAGGTTACCGCCCCTCCAACCCCGATCAGGAATCCCAATTCCTCCACTGCCTTTGGGAGCCAGTCCGGCCCTGTAAAGCAGTGAAAAATTCCCCGGATATGTGAGTAATCATAGGGAGGCAGTTCACGGTTTAGGATTTTGACTGCATCTTTGTGTGCCCCATCACGGTGCTGTTTATCCCGTAGGTGAATGATCAGTGGCAGGTATTTTTCCACAGAGAGTCTGATATGATGAGCAAAGAATTCCGGCTGCCGCTCATCGTAGTACTTATCCCAGTAATAATCAAGTCCGGACTCCCCGACTGCGACCACCTTCGGTTCGTCACATAGCCTGCTAATTGCGTCAAGATCGTTCTCGCCTGCCTCTGGTACATGCGTTGGATGAATGGCCGCCATTGCATAGACTCCTTCATAGCGTTCACAGAGTTCCAGCGCCTGATGAACCGACTTCACATCAACAGCCGGCAGAAGAATCTTCTTTACTCCTGCCTCCTGTGCCCGCTGGACTACATCATCCAAGTCTTTTTCAAACCGCTGATCATAGAGATGTGCGTGCGTGTCAATTAGCATGGGGATTTACTCTCAGAATTCAATTTTACGTAGTGTATCCACGATCTTAACGGTTTCCAGACTGACTGTAATCACTTTTGCAAGCAGTCGGAGCGGATAGGCCGGATCCTGCATGGTTTCTATTGCAAACCGGTTGGCATCATTGACAATCTGGCTCTTCCTGTCCGTTTTGATGCGCTGCCGTTCCATGACCCATGCAATGGCTGATTTCCCGTTGACCATGTAGTCATAGGCTTCATCGGGAATTCCCTGCACGGTGATCTGCCCATTATAGACGATCCGTGATTTATCTTCCTGCTGCCCTTTCCCTGGATGGTGCATCGGACGATCCTCCACTTTGAACCACGCTTCGGGGGATTGGCCATTTGCGTGTTCCCATCCTCCCTCTTCAAAGGTGATCGGATACTCATTGACATCCTCATAGTTAACATGCAGTTCTCCGAGTTTCCTTCCTGCTTTGGCCAGAAAGTAGAATTCCTGCGCGTCTTTGGGGAAAGGGATGCGGGGCAGTTCCTTACGGAGATTTGCGGCATATTTTTCCCGATAGGAAGAGACATGGAGTACGCCGTATATATAATAGAACAAGTCATCTGCGGTAATGGAATTTCCCCCCCCCCCGATTTTTTCTGCAAAGACCTGAAGGGCCTCCTCTTTGATCGCACTCTCCCGCACGTATCCATGGGAATCTGTGTCCAGATGTCCGTCCTCTGCGAAAAGACCATCCTGATTCTCCTTAGGCTTGGCGTATAGCCAGCGGGGGAAGCATTGACCTTTGCTTATATTCTCGTAATCTGGCATTTGCTCCACCATCAAACATGAAAAACCAACGGTTGCCCCCCGGCTCACCACGCAAATCATCCGATTCTCTGCCTCTTCATGCGGGAAGAGTTGCGGAATTCGATGGATGCTTTGATTCAATCTACGACTATGATAGAGATGCTGCCGAATAAAGGGCCTATACTGAGCAATTGTGATCCGGCCTTCCTGGATGCTCAATTCCTTATTTCGAGCCAGATCCTCCTTCAAATCTTTAGTCCAACTAATCTTCGTGGGATCGTTATTGACAAATCGTGTGATTTCGGATGGGGTGAACCTTCGCCCCTTCGGAACTTCCTCCTGTAACCGCTCCCGCTCACTCTCATAAAAACGAATCATTGCCCGAATATTCCATCGAAGCGCAGCTTCCGAATAATTATAGCACCATGCGTCACGATTCGTCTTTACCCCCTGTGAATAATTCTTAAAGATCACATCTTCTGACCGCCCTCTCTTATCCCCCAGCACCATAAATTTTTCAAATCCCGCATCCCGCTGATTCAGCCAGTCATGGTGGGCATCCGGTTT
>JAJECV010000134.1 GCA_022821875.1 Rhodothermales bacterium | reverse complement strand
GAGCTCTCACAGTACCTGACGCGAAACCGTGCAAGGTTTGAAACTCAAGTCCTGGACTGGTCATGTCCAAAATCAAAGACCTGTGACGATTACGTCCAAATCTTTAACTCCTTTGACCTTAAAACGAAACACCTGGTTACGCGTCCCTTATAATATACAGGGGGGAATTCCATTACCGCAGATGACCTGTTCTATTACATCTACGGCGTACTCCATGTCCCTTCCTATCGGGAAAAATATGCCGCCAATCTCCGCAAGGAACTGCCTCGTATCCCCTTCCCGAAAGATGCGCAGGAATTCCACTTCCTGGCTGAAGCAGGGAGAAAACTCGGAGAACTGCACGTTAACTACGAGGATGTCCATGAGTATCCGATCAGCTTTGAAGAGGGGGGATGGGAACCCGCAAATGGCCGATCCCCCGAAGCGTGGTTCAAAGTGGAGGATCGTCCGATGCGCCATCCAGGAAAAGGGCGACAGAAAGATCAATCCAAGATCATCTATAACGGGCAGATTACCGTACAGGGAATTCCCGAAGAAGCCTATGAGTACATGGTCAACGGGAAATCAGCCATTGCATGGGTCATGGAACGGCAGCGCGTCAAAACGGACAGGAAGAGCCAGATTGTCAATGATGCCAACCGGTTTGCAATAGAGACCATGCAGGATCCGGCCTATCCGCTCCGACTGCTTGCAAAAGTGATTACAGTCAGTCTGGAAACCGTTAAGATTGTGGAGACGCTTCGTGAAATTGAATTCTCATAAAATCTCAAATTCCAAGCGCAAACTTAGCACTGGTCATGCTGTCGTTCAAAGTTCAACTCTTCAGTGTTCTGAAATCAAAACTGCAAACCGATTCCGTTGATCTGGAAACCCCCGAAGGAATTAGTGTAGGTGAGTTCCTGGATCTGGCATGTGCGCAGTATCCGGTGATGGAGCCCTATCGGCGTGTGATGCGTCTGGCCGTCAATCAGACCTACTCCGAAGACGCACATATTCTTCAGGATGGTGACGAAGTCGCCATCATAACCCCGGTAAGTGGTGGCTGACGAATCACGCAAACGTCTGGTGCAACTTTCATACGAGCGGATTGATATTCCGGCGGCGTACCGGTTCCTGCAGACTCCCCGTGCAGGCGGGGTTGCCGTGTTTATCGGAACCGCGCGGCAGTGGACCGGCGAAAGAGAAACTCTGTCTCTGACCTACGAGAGCTATAAACCGATGGCGCTCAAAGAGATGCACCGGCTGATAGATGCTGCCGAGCACAAGTGGCCGATCCAGCGCGTATGCCTGCTCCATAAACTTGGTGAGGTGCGTCTGACCGAAGCAAGTGTATTGGTCGGAGTCGCGACAGCACACCGGGCCGAGGCATTTGCGGCCTGCCGCTTTCTGATTGACCAGTTAAAAGTTCAGGTTCCGATCTGGAAGCAGGAACGACTCACCGATGGGCAGAAGGTCTGGGTGGAAGGGAATCATCCCCCTAGATAACCTGTCACTTGAGGATGATCGGGCTCTGTAGCAAGTAGTGTACGGGAGGATTGGCGACTCTGCTGGTAAGGCCGGCCACCTTCCGTCTGCATGCTGCGAGTGCAACGGTTGCGGAACCATTTCTTCGCATCCATGTTGGGATGCCGCATGACTGGATTGGCAATCGTCAGGAGCATTTATGCTAGGGACTTCAGGGACTCGTGAAACTGATCCACAGATATTTCATAAATTGGGCAGTTCTGGATAGAATTTCTGAAATTTATCCATGTTAAAAGATGATGACTTAGTCAAGACCCTGTCAACCGACGCGGTTCTTGCCCGGATAGATTTTTTTGTGAGTACACTTTCGCAGAAAAAATCGCCTGCCACCGTGCAGACCTATAAGAATGCACTGGACGTATTCAAGTTGTGGGCGATAGCGCAGGAGGGGAGTCTGGAACTGTCCCAGAAAAATCTGGAGAAGTTTCCAATCTATCTGAAAACAGAACGGAAGGTTGCCTACAGGACGATTCTGACCTACCTGACCGCAATGCGGCAATTTTTCATGTTCCTGGTCAAGGAGGGGTTGCTGGAGGAAGATCCAGCCAAAAACATCGCAATTGAACGTGAGACCCGCCCCGCAGGGCGTGGGATCCTGACCGAAGAAGAGATTGCAAAATTATTTGAGGTTGCCGTAGGGAACGCTCCCATCCAATTGCGTGATCGGGCAATCCTCTGTTGTATGCTGCTGGAGGGCCTGTCGGAAGGGGAGATTGTAAAATGTAATTACGAGGACCTCGAGCACACCCTGATGGGCAAAGAACTGAATATTCGTGAGAAGGGGGGGAGACGCATTGTACCGCTGGACTTGGAGACCTATCGGAGTCTGCGAGTGTATCTTGCAACGCGGCGGCGTCCAATTTTGTCCAGACATCCGCTCTTTCAGTCACTGGGCCCCCGGGAGTCGTATGGGCGGATGAAGGTCCGCACGGTTCGATCCCGTATGCGCTTAATACTTGATCGTGCAATGATTACACGTCCAGGAATCACTCCGCAGAGCCTGGTGCATACTTCCATCTTATTCCAGATCCGGAAAGGCGTCACGCGAAGTGTACTCAAAGAACGGACCCGCCCCTGGATTCTCTATCATCGCTTAAATGACCTCAAGGAACGAGGGCTTATTGATCCCTCGTATTGAAGCGGGTGGTGATCGTGAACTGATGCAACCCCGCAAAGGACCAGGAACTGAACGAGTAATCCAGTTCAAAACGCCGAATCTGCAGGCCGAAACCAACGTTGGTCCCTGCCATATCCAGCCGGCGGTCAGATTTAAGGTTTCGCTTACGGTGGTTATAGCCTAGTCGGAGATCAAAGGCGGGAATAGCCTGGAATTCAAGACTGAAAATTACATGCCGGAACCCTTCATCCAGTGCACTCACCTCATGGATGTGCTGCAGATTATAGACGGTGAGCCCAACAAGCACCGGGATATGCCGGAGCCGCTTGGAAACCGCTGCACGCAAATCCACAGGCATGGCCTCTCTAGATTGTCCAAGACGGGAAAGAGACTGCCCAATGTTTACGGCGGCCACAGAGGTGGTAAATCCCTGATCCGCAATGTGGTATACCAATCCAGCATCCATGGCAACGGCCAGCGCGTTGAACTCTGCAATGGAGGTGTAGGCGAGATGCAGGTTTGCCCCGTACCGAAAGCGGGAGCGCCAGGGACGGGACAGTCCTGCCGAAAGCGCAGTATTGCTGGAGGTGAGCGAACCGGCACGCCCGCCATCTGCATCGGCTCGGTCTATGTCGCCCCAGTGAAAGAATCGCACGCCCAGTCCCGCCACACCCAGTTTGCCGAAATCCCGCGCATAGGTGACCGTACCGGACTGCAGGTCACTTAAGTGATTCAGCCATGACACCGAAAGGCTGCCGTCGGCGACAGGACTTAGCAGTGCCGGATTATACAGGATGGCACTGCTCTGGGGGGAACTGGCATGCAGGATGGTGCCGCCGAGTGCCGCCGCCTGTGCAGAGGGTTCAAGTCGCAAAAAATCAAAACTCGATAGTGTCTGCCCCGGTGCATCTGCGGCGGCGAGGAAACCGGCAACAACGCACAGAAAGAACGAAGTACTTCGCTTGATCATAGTAGAAGATACACGAATTATCCTGTGTACACGCAGGGAGGGGGAACGGATCCAGGGTAAAGGTGCGTTAAACGCCCTTCGCTGATGTGCGTACCACAGACGGTATACCACAGTTCGCCTCCCGCTACGTGCACAGCGGCAGGTCAGGCGCGGGTATTGAAAATCAGTTAACTCTATGTTGAATTTTATTAATCAACTTTTCGGTGATAAAAATCAGCGCGAAATTAATCGCAAGTATGAACCGGTGGTTGTCCAGATCCATGAGGCGACCCCGGTAGTGCAGGCGTTGTCAGATGACGAGCTGCGAGGTCGCACCGAGGTCTATCGGGAGAGGATTCGAACGGCCGTTGCGGAGATTGAGGAACGAAAGCAGGAGATCCGGACGGCCCTGCGAACCGGATATAGAGAGGAAGATTCCGAAGCACTGCTGACCCTGGAGGATCGGCAGGAGTATTTTGAGGAGTTGGACGAACTCGAAGATGAATGGCTGGAGGTTGCCGAAGAAACCCTGGATGAGATTCTCCCGGAAGCCTTTGCACTGGTGAAGGAGGTCTGCCGGAGACTGACCGAAAGGGGGGCTCTGAAAGTCCGTGCAACCGATCATGACCGCGCCATCCGCAGCCGCCGTGCATATCCCGAAATTGAAGGATCCTGGGCCGTCTGGTCCAATGAGTGGGAGGCCGGGGGCGCAATGATTCAATGGCAGATGATCCCCTATGATGTACAGTTAATTGGGGGCGCTGTGCTTCACAGAGGCAATATTGCCGAGATGAAAACAGGCGAGGGAAAAACCCTCGTCGCCGTCGCACCGGTCTACCTGAATGCATTGCTGGGCCGCGGGGTGCACCTGATTACGGTCAACCCCTATCTGGCACAGCGGGATGCCGAATGGATGGGGCCGATCTTCGAATTCCTTGGATTGACGGTTGACGTGATTGACGGCTATGATGCACATTCAGAGGGCCGCCGCAAGGCATACCGTGCAGATATCACCTACGGGACCAACAACGAGTTTGGCTTTGACTACCTGCGGGACAACTCGTTTGTAATTGATCCCAAGCAGCTTGTGCAGCGGGGACATCACTTTGCGATTGTGGACGAAGTGGACTCGGTCCTGGTGGATGAAGCACGAACGCCGCTGATCATCAGCGGCCCCGTTCCGCAGGCAAACAAGAGCCGGTTTGATGAACTCAAGCCTGCAGTGAACCGACTGGTGCAGGCGCAGAAACGGCTGGTCGCAGGTTTTGTGGCAGAAGCCGAAAAAAATCTGAAGTCCCGCGACCTAGCCCTCGAACGCGGGGAGGAAAAGGAAGCAAAGGAATTTGAAACGGAAGCAGGACTGGCGCTTTTGCGTGCATCCCGTGGGTTTCCGCGTAATCGGCGGCTCACGAAGCTTTTGCAGGAACCGGGTGTTGAGCAACTGCGGCGCAAGACCGAGTACTTCTATCTGCAGGATAATGCGAAGCGGATGCCGATTGTGGATGATGAAATGCATTATGCACTGGACGAGAAACAGCATGCACTGGAGCCGACGGATCAGGGACGCGAATTCATTGCACGGGCAGCAGGCGAGGATGTAAACCTGTTTATTCTTCCAGATGTCGGCGAGGAGACAGCCCGGCTCAAGCGGGACTATGAATCCCATAAACAGAAGTTGTATGAGTCCATTCGGGGACGGGAAGATCTGTCTGAAGAGAAACGGGAGCATAAGCTGCAGAATGATCTGCGCGTTTTGAAGAATACTCTGGATGAACAGACGCGAAAACTGTACTCCACCTACTCAGAGCGGGCCGAAAGACTCCACGCAATTGAGCAGCTCTTAAAGGCCTACACACTCTACGAGCGTGATACCGAGTACATTGTTCAGGACGGCAAAGTGCAGATCGTGGATACACATACCGGGCGGGTTCTTTCAGGGCGGCGGTATTCTGATGGTCTGCATCAGGCGATTGAGGCGAAAGAGGGGGTAAAAGTCCAGGCGGCAACCCAGACCTATGCCACCATTACGCTCCAGAACTACTTTCGCATGTACAGCAAACTCGCCGGCATGACCGGGACCGCGGAAACTGAAGCGGAAGAGTTCCACAAGATCTATAAGATGGATGTTGTAGTGGTTCCAACCAATAAACCCATTGCAAGGGAGGATCTGGATGATCTGGTCTTCCGATCAAAACGGGAGAAGTACCGCGCGGTCATTGATAAGATTGAAGAATATCATGACCGGGGACAGCCGGTTCTGGTGGGCACGACTTCGGTCGAGGTATCCGAAACCCTGAGCAGAATGCTGAAGCGTGCACGCATCCGGCACAATGTACTTAATGCCAAGCGGGATCGTGCAAAGCAAGAGTCCTTGATTGTGGCCGAGGCAGGCAAGCGCGGCGCAGTTACGATTGCAACGAATATGGCCGGACGCGGCACCGACATCAAACTCGGTGCTGGAATTGTGAAACTGGGGGGACTCGCAATTATTGGGACGGAGCGGCACGAAAGCAGGCGCATTGACCTTCAGCTTCGGGGCCGGTCCGGGCGGCAGGGAGATCCCGGAGAAAGTCAGTTCTATGTATCGCTCGAAGATGATCTGATGCGACTGTTCGGGCCGGATCGGGTGGCAGGGGTCATGGATCGGCTCAAGCTTGAAGAAGGCGCGGTGATCACACATCCGTGGGTCACTAAGAGCATTGAGCGTGCACAGAAAAAAGTGGAACAGAACAATTTTGCCATTCGGAAACGGCAACTGGAGTATGATGATGTACTGAACTCTCAGCGTGAGGTGATCTATGATCGTCGCATGCATGCCCTGAAAGGGGAGCGCTTTCGGGGCGAGATTCTGGATATGCTGTACAAACTGATGGAGCGGCTCGTGCAGCGCCATCACGGTGAAGGGGAGATGGATGAACTGCGGGAAGAGTTTCGCCGGCTACTCTCTTTTGATTACGAGATGGATCGTCAGCGGTTTTTTGATCTAGGGGAGGATGGGGTGACCGAGGACGCATTCAATAAGGCGGTAGAGTACTATGAGCGTAAGCGCCGGGCGCTGGCAGAGCCTTTTTTTCAAAGTATGAAGACTGTTCAGGAGAGTGATGCAGAAAATAAGCCGGAACGGGCTTTTGTGGATTTTTCGGATGGACACCGCAGGCTGCGGACGGTGGTTCGCATTGAGGATGTCGTTGCAACCGGAGGACAGGAGATGAATGACAGCCTCGAAAAGACGGCTATGCTTTCGCTGATTGATGAGTACTGGACCGAGCATTTACGCTCCCTGGATGAGGTCAAGGAGGGGATTGGCCTCCGGGCATACGGGCAGCGTGATCCGCTGGTGGAGTACAAGATGGAGGCCTTTCGGCTTTTCTCGGAGGTGATTGAGCAGATTGGGGAGAATGTGGTGACGTTTGTATTCCGGGCGGGCCCGGTCGTGGAACGACGCGCAGGTGCAAATACGAAGCAGACCAGCCGTATGGATCGAAATCGTGCACAGGCCAGACATCGTTCCGCCTCTCCCTCCTTTGGAGTCGCTCCTGCGCAATCCAACGGAGCCAGCCGGGATCCAAGTGCAAAGCGGCAGCCGGTTCTGGCCGGCGAGCGGATTGGCAGGAATGCACCGTGTCCGTGTGGAAGCGGGAAGAAGTACAAGTTCTGCTGCGGACGCGAATAGAGGGGGAAACCTGATGCTGCGTACCCTCTACATACGGGATTACGCCATCATTGATGAGCTTGAGGTGGAATTTGAGGGCGGGCTCAATATCCTGACCGGAGAAACCGGTGCAGGGAAGTCTATTCTGGTTGGTGCTCTCAAGTTGATCCTGGGGGAGCGTGCATCCGCAGATACCATCCGGTCCGGTGCCCGGAAAGCAGTCATTGAAGGAATATTTGAGGGGGGAGCTGTATCGGATCTGGGAGAGATCCTGAACGAACATGAGATCCCCGCACAGCCGGTACTGATCATGAGACGGGAGATTGCAAGGACGCACAGCCGCGGCTATATCAATGACTCGCCAGCGACCCTTCCAGTGATGCGGCGGGTTGCTGCACAGATGATTGACCTGCACGGGCAGCATGAACACCAATCCCTGCTCAGGGAGGAAACCCATTTGGACATGATTGACAGTTTCGGCGGGTTTGCAGGGATACGGTCTGAATATGAACAGGCGTATGCGCGGGCTCATGACCTGCGCAGCGAATATGAGACGCTTCAAACCCGCCAGACTAGCCTGGAGGCAGCCCGGGAAAGGTTGGCCTATGAAATGGAAGAGATTGATGCGGCCGCGCCACAGGAAGCGGAAGAGGATACAATCCGGCAGGAGATGAATCGGCTCAAACATGCCGAACAACTCTATCGTGCCACCGCATCACTGCATTCCATGCTGTATGCCCGCGAAGATTCTACTGCGGATCAACTTGGGATTGCACAGAATGAACTTGAAAACCTTGTACGTATTGATCCGGCGCTGGATACGGCCCGTCAGGAGATTGAACAAGCGCAGATCTCGGTGACAGAAATTGCGGCAACCCTGCAGGATTATAATGCGCGGATTGAGTTCAGTGAACACAGATTGCAGGAAATTCATGACCGGCTAGGCGAACTGGACACGTTAAAGCGAAAATATGGGGGCAGTATGGAAGCAGTGCTGGATTATCGCGAACGGATTGGGAAAGAATACGAGATGGCAGTGAACTATGACACAGCGCTCGAAAAAGTAGCGAAAGATCTGGCCGAAGCCAGAGAAATTCTCTCCGAGATGGCAAACCGGTTGTCTGCCAGGCGTCACGAAGCCGCAAAAGAGATTGAATCTGCTATTACAGCGGAGTTTGCAAGCCTCGGGATGGCAGCGGGTAAACTTCGGGTGCAACTTCAAGTGCACATTGATCCCGCAGGGTGGATTACACGGAAGGCAGCGAGCGGCCAGAAACAGCATTACAGGGCCTATCCGCATGGGATGGATGATGTGGTATTTTTGATTACGACAAATGTGGGGGAAGATTACCGGCCGCTTGCACGTATTGCTTCGGGGGGAGAGATCAGTCGAATCATGTTGGCCATTAAACGGGTTCTAGCGGAAAATGACCGGCTTCCCAGTCTGGTGTTTGATGAGATAGATGTCGGTGTCAGTGGTGCGATTGCACGTAAAGTGGGGAAGAGTATGGCAGAGTTAGCGAAATATCACCAAATTATCGCCATCACACATTTGCCGCAAATTGCTGCATTGGCACAGGCGCACTATGTGGTTGAGAAGCATGTTTCGGAAGGCAGAACCACGACCCAGATCCGGCAGTTAAGCGATGAAGAGTCGCTCGAACAGGTCGCAAGACTCATTACGGGCTCCGATGTGACCGATGCGATGCGGCAGAGTGCAAGAGAGCTCATGAAACCTGATCATTAATTTGGAACCGAACATGCGTATTGAGGCAGAGGATATTCCTCGTTTAATCCGTACATACTATACAGAAATCCCGGCGGGGGAGGTGACCTTTGGGACATCAGGTCACCGCGGATCTTCGCTCAGGGGCACCTTTAACGAGTCCCATATTTTAGCAATCAGCCAGGCGGTCAGTGAACTTCGTTCGGCAACAGGCCCAATCATCCTCGGAAGGGATACGCATGCTTTATCCGACCCTGCCAGTGAGACGGCGATAGAAGTCTTCGCTGCGAATGGTCTGGAGGTGGTGATCGGAGAGGGGTATGTTCCGACCCCGGTAATTTCCCATGCTGTGCTGGAATGGAATCGGAACCATTCGGAATATCTAGCCGATGCGGTAATCTTTACCCCTTCACACAATCCGCCGGAAGACGGCGGCTTCAAATACAATCCGCCCCATGGCGGCCCTGCATCCAGTGAGTTTACCAAAGCAATCCAAGAGCGGGCGCGGTCGTTAATGGCAAACGGATTGAAGGGAGTCAAACGAATTTCAGTCGAACGGGCTAGAAATGCAGCGACCACCGTAGAGAAGGATCTGATGACTCCGTACATCAGCGATCTTTCGTCGGTCGTGGATATGGATCTGATTCGTGATGCAGGATTATCGATTGGAGTGGATCCGATGGGAGGTGCTGCGGTGCATTACTGGGAGCCGATTGCAGAGCACTACAACCTGCATATTGAGGTGGTAAACCGTGCGGTTGATCCGGCATTTGCATTCATGCCGCTAGACCATGATGGCAAGGTTCGCATGGATTGTTCATCTAAATTTGCGATGGGGCGTATGGTTGCAAAGGTGGAGGGATATGACATTGCGTTCGGGAATGATCCAGATGTGGATCGGCATGGGATTGTAACCAGGGACGGCGGGCTGATGAACCCCAATCATTATCTGGCCGTGGCGGGCAAGTATTTATTTGAGCACCGCTCAGCGTGGTCAAACAAGGCCCGCCTTGCCAAAACACTTGTATCAAGTTCTATGATTGATCGGGTTGCAGAGGATTTGGAGCGGGAGTTATTTGAGGTGCCGGTCGGGTTCAAGTGGTTTGTGGAGGGATTGCATGACGGAACCTGTGGCTTTGCAGGTGAAGAAAGTGCGGGGGCATCCTTCCTTCGAAGGGACGGGACGGTCTGGACGACGGACAAGGACGGAATCATTCTAGGGCTTTTGGCGGCGGAAATTCTTGCGGCAACCGGGCTTGATCCTGCGCAGCATTATCAGGCACTGACCGAACGTTTTGGAGCACCTGCCTATCTCAGGATGGATTCGCCTGCGACTCCCCGTCAAAAAGAAATGCTGGCCGGACTGTCTCCGCATCACGTAACCGCCCGTGTGCTGGCAGGCGAGCCAATTGATTCCAGACTCACCAGAGCCCCCGGCAATGATCAGGCGGTTGGCGGCCTCAAAGTGACCACCAAAAACGGATGGTTTGCCGCAAGGCCGTCCGGGACGGAGGACCTGTACAAGATCTATGCGGAAAGTTTTCTGGGCGAGAAACATTTAGCCTGGATTATAGAGGAAGCACAATCCATTGTAAATGAGGCATTATCTGCCGGTGGATCCGTATGAATGACACGATACGTTTTGGCACAGACGGCTGGCGTGCCGTGATCGGACGGGAGTTTACGTTTGAGAATCTGACGCGAATTGCCCGTGCAACTGTGCAGTGGCTCAAACAATCGGGAGTGAATCGCCCGGGTATCCTTATTGGGTATGATACACGCTTTATGGGACACCTCTTTGCAGAGCATGTGGCACAGGTGATTGCAGACGAAGGGGGCACCGCCGTACTAACCACCGGACCAACCCCCACTCCGGCAATCAGTTGGGGCACTCAAAAATTACAGGAGGTAGATCTGGGAGTGGTGATTACCGCCAGCCATAATCCGCCCGAGTATAGCGGCTATAAGGTTAAGGCAAAATTTGGGGGATCGGCCACGCAGAAGATGACCCGGGAAATTGAGCGTTTGATCATGCCGAATCTGCAAAATTCGGTCTCTCATGGGGGAGGGGAGATCCTAGAGCGGGATATCAAGACGGAGTATGTGGAGCATTTGCGGGGGATGTTTGATCTGGAATCCATGGATCTTCGGGTGGTGCATGATCCAATGTACGGGGCAGGTCAGGGGATCCTGTCCGCACTTCTGGGAGATCCCCTGGTCACAGAGATTCACGGTGAAATTAATCCTGGTTTTGGAGGAAGATCGCCGGAACCGATAGAGCGGAACATGCAAGAGTTGATGCGTTGTGTAGTGCAGGAGAATGCCGCCATCGGGATTGCGCATGATGGGGATGCAGACCGGATCGGTATTGTAGATGAGAAGGGGGATGTGGTCACATCCCATCTGGTGATGGCGCTGTTGGCGGCGCATTTGCACAGGCAGCAAAAACAGCACGGTGCAATCGTACGTACATTTGCCACTTCGGCGATCCTGGAAAAGATGGGAGTTGCCTGGGGATTGCCGGTGGAGACCTATCCGATTGGATTCAAATATGTGGCACCGCGTTTCCTGGAGACCAGTGTGCTTGTCGGTGGAGAGGAATCGGGGGGCATTGCGGTGGCGGGGCATATTCCGGAGCGGGACGGTATTTATGTGGCGCTTGTACTGCTGCAGATGCTCATGCATCGAGGTCAGTCCCTCACTGCTCTGGTACAGGAGCTGTTTGATGAGTTTGGTCCGCATGCCTATTCCCGCTCCGATGTGCATACCGAGAGGCAGGCAGAGATCATCCAAATCCTGCGCCAGACCGATGGATTGCGTCATATTGCAGGTCGGAGTGTGCAGGCGATGGACACACTAGACGGTTTTAAGCATTTGATGGAAGACGGATGGCTGCTGGTCCGTCCTTCAGGGACGGAGCCTGTCCTTCGGATTTATGCGGAGGCACCCACACGCGCGGAAGCCGAGGAACTGGTTCACGACACCAAGGTCCAGTTTGGTTTGGCAGACTGAATGCATGCATCCGGGGATCTACGGTTCGGATGTGGCTGCTATGTGGGGCTGTTCGGGAGATCCACCGGTCAACGAAGTGACCTTCAGACATGATATCGTTGTGCAGAAACATCTTTCTTTCCGGGAAATGGTATTCCATGGAGGTCGTTGATCATATGCCGGAGGGCTGCTGGATCCTCTCATCAATCGGAGTGTTCAGGATGGATCCATCATCTGTCTCCTGAAGGATCACTGTTGTCCGCCCGAATTGATCGAAATGATTTGGTCATGTGGCAGGTTGTCAAGACAAATCCAGTCGTTTCCGGCGAAAACAGTACATAAATCAATTCCATTCATTGCCAGCACCTGTATGGTTATGGATCCTGTGTGACTCCCGTCAGGGTTCCAGCGTCTATACTGGAGAGAATCTGTTCAGAAACCGGGTTGGAATGCATTGAGAGAAATTCAATCCCAATTGACAGCAGAACCTGTTTGATTGAGAGCACCTTTACAAATGGAAACTTGTTTTTAAGAAGGACATACAAGCGTTAATCTGTTCATTGAATGGATCCTCCAAAGTGAATGAAATTTGACCGAAATTCCGGCGGGGATGCATTTTTCATGGACGAATAACAGTTATCTCTGAAAATAATTTCCATTACGTATCCGTTATTCAAATGAGTCTTTAACGAACCCGTCAGTACCTGAATCATGTTGACCAATAATAAACTCCGTCAAACCTTCCTGTTCATCCTGCTCTTCTTTGGGTTTTCGCATATGGCCTCCGCACAGGAACGGAAGCCCGACTTCATGGATCATGTTGTGGTGGTGCAGTTTGCTCCGGGAATTCCAATTGGAGAAACAGCGGCGAAAACAAACCTGTCCGGCTTTGATCGAAAGGCGGCGAGGTATGATGTATACAGGATTGAGCGTGTGTATCCATTTTTGGATTATGTGGAGCCGACCCCTGAAATCGCCGAGGATCTTGCGTCTCTTCGGGATACGTACTATATCCGATACCGTGCGGATGAAAATCCAATACAGGTTTCTGAGGATTTTGCGCTGGCGCAGCATGTGATCTATTCCGAGCCGGTGCTGCGGATGCGCAGATACGAATCATCAGGAACCCAAGCAGATCCCAATGACCCGCAATATGAGAAGCAGCCGTATCTGGATCTTGTTCGTTTGCCAGAAGCCTGGGACATGGTCAAGGCAGAAGATGCGGATGAGCCAATCGTGATTGCCATTGTAGATACCGGCGGGGATTGGGACCATGAGGATCTCTTGGCGAATGTGTGGACCAATGAGGACGAAATTCCCGGAAATGGTATGGATGATGATCAGAATGGCTTTATTGACGATGTACATGGGGTGAATCTGGGGAATGGAGATCAAAATGACAATGATCCAATACCTGAAGATGATCCTGATATGACGAAAGGTACGGGCCACGGCACGGCGGTTGCCGGTACTGCAAGTGCGGTAACCGATAATGGAACCGGGATTGCGGGTGCGGCCTGGAATGCAAAGTTGATGCATGTAAATACATTCTGCGAGGAAGAGGAAATCTGTGGGGGGTTTCGGGGCATCCTGTATGCGGCGGCCAACGGTGCGGATATCATCAATACAAGCTGGGGAGGGTTTGCCGGAGGTGCGGAATTACAATTGGCCAACCGATCCCTGAGTATGGCCACAGACATGGGAGCTTTGATTGTGGCAGCGGCGGGGAATGACCATCTGAATAATGACATCTATTGGGATTATCCAAGTGGACACCCTCGGGTGCTTTCAGTTGGTGCAACGGAGCAGAATTCTCGGAAGCTTTCGGAATTCTCGAATTATGGCAGAACGATTGACATCTTTGCTCCCGGGGTAGACATCACGACAACCATTCCGGATAACAGGTATGATACGGTATCCGGTACATCATTATCCGCTCCGTTGGTTGCCGGTATTGCTGCACTGGTGAAAACGCAATTTCCCGACATGTCACCAGATTCGCTTCGGGAGCAGTTGCGGCTTTCCAGTGAAAATATTGAGGCAGACAACCCCCGGTATACGGGACAGTTTAGTGGAGGGATGGTCAATGCGGAGGCCGGTTTGAAGGCAGTCACGGTTCCGGCTGTACGTGTGAAGGAGTGGTCATGGGAGGATGATGACGGAGACAATGAAATTGCTCCTGGAGAAGAGGTTACAGTCCAGGTGACCTTCGTGAATTATCTGGCGGATGCTCAGCAGTTAACGGTGGAATTGGTTCCTCTGGAATCCTACCCGTATATGACCCTGCTTGATGCGAAAAAATCAATCGGAGCACTGAAGAACAAGGCTTCTGCGACCGTGACGTTTCGATTTTCAGTTGCTGCCGACGTTCTTCCGAATCGCAGGGCCTTTTTCTCTGTTCAAATTCGTGACGGCACGTTTACGGATGCTCCCGATGTACTGACCTTCTTCGAAATCAATACGAGAGTTGATTTGATGCATGAAGCGCTCAGTGCTCTCTACCAAGCTACAAATGGCAATGACTGGAGCGATAATTCAGGCTGGAATACGACGACCGTGCCCACCAATGTAGAGCAGTTATCCAGATGGTTCGGGGTGTATGTTGTCAATGGGAACGTCGAGATGATCCTCCTGCCGAGTAACAATCTTAAGGGAGTACTTCCGGCAGAATTAGGTAAAGCATTGGGATTGCGGAATTTAATCCTGGCCTCAAATCGCATTTCCGGCCCGATTCCTGGAGAATTGGCACAAATTGTAGATTTAGAGGCACTGATTCTGGGGCTCAATCAACTGACTGGATCCATCCCGCCGGAGCTTGCGCAACTCTCAAAGTTACGGTTGCTTTCGTTTGAACTCAATCAGCTTACCGGCTCCATTCCACCGGAATTGGCACAGCTTCCGGTATTGGAAGCATTAGCCTTAAGTGACAATCAACTTACCGGCGCCATCCCGCCGGAACTTGGACAGCTCTCAGAGTTGCAAACTCTGCAATTGGACAGCAATCAGCTTACCGGGGCCATACCATCCGAGTTAGGGCAGCTTTCAAGTTTGATAAAATTATCCTTGAATAAAAATCAGCTTACCGGAACGGTTCCGCCGGAACTAGGCCAACTGTCAGCACTCGAAGAATTGGATCTGTCCGGCAATGCTCTGACCGGGAGTCTGCCCAGGAGTCTGATGCAGCTCGATAACCTTAAAGCCATTCTTTTTGATGGGCAAGAACTCTGTGCACCTCAGGACAATGAATTCCAGGAGTGGCTAAACAAAATTAAATATGTGCTGGGGGAAACCTGCAAAACGGTGGCCATTGAAGAGACAGATGCGCGGGAATCATTGCCCGAAAAATTTGTGGTGCACAGTAATTATCCCAATCCTTTTCGGACAACCACGCAGTTGACGTTTGACCTTCCCAGACAGTCTCAGGTCAGCGTTGAGGTGATCGATGTCATCGGAAGACGGGTCAGGAACGTTCTTGAGCGTACGATGTCCGCCGGTTGGTCCCAGCGCCTTGAACTCAATGGTGAATCTTTGCCTCCGGGACTCTATCTCTATCGTCTGATTGCAGATTCGCCTTCGGAAAGTTCTGTTCAGGTTGGGCGCTTTGTCCGAATTCGATAACGAGACTGAACAAGGAAGTATATACCGTGTGGTACTTGGTCAGGGGGCATGTCCATGTATCAGGATGGACTTCCCTGCAGGTCAGGCAGGAGTTGATGTCTTTTGGGAGTGTTCGTAGTTCGTCAAGACAATCACTGGTTGATTTGGCACGAATATTTGGCGGGGGATGGGAGTGAATGGGAATCCTTTTTCCCGTGTCGAATGCCTCTGGGTATTTCCTCGCATTATCAAGGCCCGCAACATTTGAAGGTGTTCCTCGTTTGCCGAAAGATATTAACGGACCTATTTATGCGGTGGACTCTACTTCTGATCAACCTGCTGGTTGTGTATTCTGTTGGCGCACAGAAAATAGATCAAGAACAACTCTTGATGAACCTGCGGTTTCAAATTCCCGACCTAGCCGGAGCTGAAGTCACGATTAATGAGTTAGCACCTAGTCCGTATGGCAATCTGAAACAGGGATCCCTCACGATCAACGGGCAGCAGACCCTTCAATTTCTCCTTTCGGAAGAAGAAGGGCAGTTCATTCTCCTTACCACACCCCCAATTGATGTGAGTCTATCCGAGGCAGAGATAGCCGAGCAACTCGCTGAGCGGGCAAGGCAGGAGAAACTGGTTGCGGTGGAATCTCACAGCACGTTAACCCGGTTTGCAGACGGGAAGCCGAGTCGGGGGCCGGCGGATGCTCCCATTACGATCTATGAGTTCAGTGATTTTCAGTGTCCCTATTGTGCAAGAGCCAGTTTTGTCGTAGAAGAACTTCTCAATAAATATCCGGAGGAAGTCCGATTTGTGTATCTGCACTTCCCATTGGACATGCATGACTGGGCAAAGCCTGCTGCGGTCGCCGCAGATTGTGCGACAAGGCAGAGCGAGGATGCTTTTTGGGTGCTGCATGACAATTTTTTTAAGATGCAGAGCGAGATCTCAAGGGAATCAATGCTGGAGAAAACACGCTCCTGGCTTCAGGAAACCGGTCTGGATCTAGAGGCTTGGCAAACCTGTGCTGCTGATGAATCTTCCGCTTCAAACCAGGGCGTAGCGCTTCAGGTTGATATTTCCAGCGCAACGGCAGAGCGTTTTGGACTGACCGGGACACCGGCATTTTTTGTGAATGGCTACATGCTGAACGGTGCACATCCGGTGGAAGCTTTTGATGACCTGATTGCCCGGATCAAAGCGGACCTGTAAGTACCGCATGATGGAGGTGCAGAAGATCCTGCCCCTATCAGATGTTACGGAAAAGATCTAACTGGGTCCAGTAGTCTTCCGGTGGAGTTGGATTGTCTTCGGAGGGGGCTTCGGTCTTGGAGGCGGCAGGCAAAGTTTGGTCTGCGCCGGGAGCCGGCTTGGGGAGGGTATATTTTTTATAGGCTTCTCCGATCATGTTGAGGATGCCCTGCGCGTTTTCGCGAGCTTTTCCCTCCGGAATAGTATTGAGCCGGCCATTCCATTTCTTGTATTCACTGCGAAGGTGTTTTCGGATTCTGGCAATATCCCAACTGGTGTCAATTCCAAGGAGTTCGTCGGTTGCGGACGTAGCCTGGGTTTTGATCTCAAATTCGAGCATTTTATGCTCCCGAAACTTTGTAATCTCCTTTGGATCAAGGTTGGCGTTATCGGTGATTTTGCGGATAAGACGCAACTGGTCGGCATGGGCAATCCCGTTTGCAGACATGACCTCATAGCAGAGATCCAGGAGTTCCCGCCAAAGGTAGGGGCTTGCCTCCTTATCTAATCTCTTCAGGAGCCTATCCGTGTCAAAGGTCTTATTCTCTGTGGCTCTCGTGATTGCACGGCTTAACATACCCCGGTAGGATGTGGAGCGTCGTTTTTTATCCAGTCCGTCAAAATTGAATCGGGAATTTGCCATCCACCATTTTATTCGATCCCGAAAGACATCAATTTCCTTGGTGTCAAGTTCACCATCGGCGATGGCCACCGCCATCGCCAGCCGCAGGGCGACCGATTCAAGTCTCCGGTGCCGACTGGCGGTTTCAGTATATCCTTCCATTCGGAGGAAACATTGAAAGGTCATCTCTCCGGTCCACAGGAGTCCATCAAAACCATCCACGATCTCTCCAACCATAACTTCCACATCTTCGATAACATCCACGAGTCGCACGACCACCCGGATATTTCGGAATCCCCAGTGGGGGCCAATCAAAAAATCGGGCATAAAGCCCCCGATCGGCAGCCAGGAACTGATCACCTTCGCTCGTGGGTAGCTGTCTCGGACATTTTCACGAGATTGGTAAACCGGGGTATGGATCTCCTGAAGCAGGGGCTCGGCCGAAAGGATTGCAAGATCCCGACTTCCGCTGCAATCAAAAAGGGACACCACAAAGTCGATGTCCTTACGATATGCACAGTCCGGGAGTCTCCCCTTCACCACAATTTGAAAAAATTCGCCATCCTCCACATCTAAGCGCTCGACGCGAATTCGCAGGGAAGAACCATCAGGAGCGGTGGGCATTGGGTGCAAGTTTCTAGTTTTTCATGGTTTTGTGGAGTCTGAATTTCAGGCGATATTTGCAGATCCCGGTTCTGTTCAGACATGCCCCAAATTTAAGGTTTTTTATGGGATCTATCACAGGATTTTGCCGGGATCTCAGGATTTTTTTTGCGAAGTGTAATCTTTGTACGCTTCCCCGATCATGTTGAGCATGATCGGGGCGTTCTGTCGCGCTTTCCCTTCCGAAACCATATTGAGGCGACTGTTCCATTTCTTGTACTCCCCTCGAAGATGTCGTTGAATCTTTGCCAAATCTCAATCCGCATCTATGCCCGGTAACTCTTCTATGGGAGTCTGTCTCTGATTCTTGATCTCTATGTCAACAATTGTCTGATCACGCAGTTTCTGAATTTCTTTTGCGTCAATTCCAGATGCATCTCCGATTTTACGGAGGATGTGCAACTCGTCTATATTTCTGAACTTACCCCCTTTCTCGATTTTTCCAGGGTACAATATTCCTAACGAACCGGACATTTTTTTGACAAATTGACTTCCCTGGAGGTGGAGGAATTGGGGGAATTTACTTCTTCGACATGAAGGGCTCATGGGGTTTGACTCCCAGAAGTTCGAGTGCCTTATGCTGGGTCTTGCTGATGGTCTCCAATATGAAGACTTCTTCCTCTGTATGGGCCCCGGTCTTTGGGTGAATCACCATTCGGCAGAGTCCTGCAAGTTCGGTCATCAGACTTGCGAAGCTCATGACCTTTTCGCCCTTTTCGTTGTGTTTGGTGCGGGCTTTCTTTTTCGC
>JAJECV010000015.1 GCA_022821875.1 Rhodothermales bacterium | reverse complement strand
TCAGACAGATGTAAAAACCACCTCAAATCAGATTGTCAGGATGGGGGACTTGGGAAGGCCCGGATCCCATCAAAAAAAAAGCCCAAAAACGGGACTGGAGGAACTCTGCGCCTAATAGCACTACAAATTGACGAACTTGGGCTAGCAGTCATTTGTGTCAACGGGCTTGCGCTTTTTCTGGACGCATTCCCTGAAGTGCACACACAGGCGGGGCATTTGATTCAGTGGATTGACTTCGGATTTCTTCTTTACTTCCTCGTAGAAATTATCATCAAGGTCCGCCACTGGGGATCATTTAAGCAATATACCGCAGATCCCTGGAACACGTTTGACTTTATCATTGTCATGCTGAGCACACCTGCCGCATTCAGCATGCTGTTCCCTGTCGGGGCCGAAAACCTGGGGATCATCACCATCCTGAGACTTGCACGAATCCTGCGACTCATCCGGCCACTCCGCCTTGTTCCTGATGGAGATAAAATTTTACGAGGTGTCATTCGAGCACTGAAAGCATCGGTCGGAGTCCTGTTGATGCTGGTATTCCTGAATCTGATCCTTTCTATGGCCGCCACCCTGCTATTTGGGGGAATCCCGGAGGCCAGAGAGTTCTTTGGCAATCCGTTCTATTCCATGTACTCCATGATCAAAATCTTTACCGTGGAGGGATGGTACGAAATCCCCGAAATCCTTGCAGAACGAGGTGTTTCTGATGGTTACATCCTTGGACTTCGCATCTATGTTGCCTTCGCCGTGCTCATCTGTGGAATTTTTGGCCTGTCTATTGCTAATGCCGTATTTGTAGATACACTGGTCGCAGACAACTCGGATGGCCTCGAAGAAAAAGTGGATCGGCTCCACAAGGAATTACAGGAATTCCGAGCAGAGACAGCACGCTGGAGAACCAGAGAATGATTCAGAAATCAAAAAAAGGGGGATCTCGTGATGAGATCCCCCTCGCATGCGGTCCGGACGGGACTCGAACCCGCGACCTCTGGCGTGACAGGCCAGCATTCTAACCAAACTGAACTACCGGACCGGCAGCGTAAAACTAAGAAATCTGATTGATTCTACCAAACAGATATCGAATGGTTCTACAGTGGTCAGGGAGGGATTTGAACCCCCGACACACGGATTTTCAGTCCGTTGCTCTACCACCTGAGCTACCTGACCCATAAAACGCGTAAACCCATTATGAGGGGATCTGGTTTCAGTCGAACACCACCAAGCACAATGGACACACATTTCACGAAAGATCCAATCAAGGCCGCGGCCTATATACGTGGCGGAAAGCTAGTTGTTTTCCCTACCGAAACCGTCTACGGACTCGGGGCCAATGCTCTGGATGAAAAAGCAGTTGCACGGATCTATCAGGCAAAAAAACGTCCGGTCTCCAACCCGCTGATTGTTCATCTTGGATCGCCTGCAGATATTCTGCGCGTGGCCTCCAGGATAACGCCTACAGCAGAGAAACTGATGGAAACCTTTTTTCCTGGACCATTGACGCTCATTCTTCCTCGGCATCCCTCCCTCCCCAGGATTGTTTCTGGCGGCTTAGACACCGTTGCAGTCCGAATGCCTGCTCTGCCTGTAACCAGACAATTCCTGAAGTCTGCCCGCATTCCTGTTGCTGCACCGTCTGCCAACATCAGCGGGCGTCCCAGCGCAACCACATGGCAGTCGGCTGCAGAAGACTTAAAGGATTGTGTACATTGTATCCTGTGCGGACCGCCGGCAGCCGTCGGTCTTGAATCAACGGTAGTCGACTGCACCGAAAGACTCCCCGCACTCCTGCGGCCTGGTGCAATCAGCATTGAAGATCTCCGTACTGCCATCCCGGAATTTTCATCCAATGCTCCGAACGCATTTCGCAGTCCCGGCATGCACTACAATCACTATGCACCCGCTGCAAAAATTCAAATTGTAATCCATCCTGGAGAGGCGGAATCAGGGAACGACAAAGGATATATCGGACTGGATTCGCCTGCCTCAGAGACAGTATTCGGAAAATGCAGGACCCCCCGTCACATAGAGGAATATGGTCACTGCCTCTTTGAGTTTTTTCGTGATTGTGACCGCTCAGGGATCACGAAAATTTACTGCCAGAAGGTCGCCGAGACAGGACTCGGACATGCACTGATGGACCGCCTTGTGCGTGCAGCGAGATCATCCAGATAAGAGATGTTTCGTTCCTGTCTGCTCCGGCATCCCGCGTATTGGGAATTGATGCCCTTGCAAGAGCATGACGCTACATGGAACAGTATCGGTAGAACCAAAAATCCAATCAGCACCTACCCATACATTGCTAAACCGATAATCCCATCTTCCATCCTCTCCACTGCAGCCCCGCCCTGCCCCCATGAACAGGAAAACGCCCCGGCATCCTTTGCATAACCATGTTCCGATGCTGAATTAAGAAACTAAGTCTGTTCCGATTTCGATGCCCATTTTTGAAGCGATTTTGATTGCAAGCTGCCTAAAATCTTCTCTGGCATCTTGTACAGCATTTGCATGGGAACCGATGGCTCCATCCGCTGAAGTCAGGTTGAAAATAGGCTTGCGATGCTCTTGCGCCATGGGAATCAGACTTCGGTAATGTTTCACAGTCGCCAGGCAGTGATTTTCTTCCAGCCTCCCGTTAACATTCGAATCTTCGTCTAATACAGATCTTCGATAGACTTCTGGAATGCGCTTGACCCATTTGTCGTAAGCTTTTACGGGGCGGTCTAATCGTACACCATGCTGCTGGCATAAATATCCTATCGGCTGCATCTCTCCTCGGGGCAGGTGAAAATTTTCCCATGAAGACGCTGTGTCACTTTCGCTCCAGTTCTCTAATCTTTTTTGCCATTGCTTTTTCCATTTTCTTAATGTCGGACCAAGGTTCTTCAGTCCCTGCAGGGAAAAAAGGTCTGCTCCCATAGGTATGACTACATAGTCTGTAGCGATGAGTATTGACCGGTTAATCGCACCAAGATTGGGCCCAATATCAACCAGGATAATTTCCGCCTGTACTTCGTCTGCCGCCATCTGCATGACCTGCCAAAACGAACTCAGGATACGCATAGGGCGATAAAGATTACTGTCTCCCAGGCTGTTAGGCCAGGCTTCCGATAAAATGCTTTCATAGTCTGACAATCTGATGTCACCTGGAAGAAGGAAAAGATGGGGAGTGATCTTCTTGAGTACAGGTTCTGCAATATCTCCAACATCGGCCAGCGGGTTCACACAGTTATAAATTGTGGAAGCTTCATCCTGCGGATTCCAGACCGCCTCAATCTCATCTTCATTCAAGAATGCCGCAGTCAGGTTGGACTGTGGATCCAGATCAAAAATCACCACTCGCCTCTCCAGGCTGGCAAACATCCAGGCTAAGTGATAAATCATGGAAGTTTTTCCCACTCCTCCTTTATTATTGAAGAATGTCAGAGCAGACGCTCTCATGTTTTCTCCCTCAGTATACAGACAACTGAACTCTGGTTCACTTTAAATTCAGGTTCGGGGTTGCCATTTTTGACCATCGCTATTCTTGCTGCAGCTATACCGCGACCGAATGCCTGAACGAATCCGAACGTTTTCAGCACGTCACATAGATTCGGATTGCGGTAATCGGTAACCCCTGGACTACCGAAGTTCTCCGTTGTAACATTGCCGTAAGGGCCACCTGGACTGTTGATCTCAATCCGATCATTAAACCAATAGACACGCACCGGCGCATTGGTGTTCTCGTAGGTTCTGTGAAGTACGGCATTGTAGAGAATTTGTTGAAGCGCCACATGCGGATAAGGGGATTCTTCCGTGTGCACCGGTGCAGACGTAATATCTATTGCAGTTCGATTATGAGCTTTCAACTTCTCTTCCGTACGGCGCAGCATTTCAACCAGAGCACCGCGTATATCCTCTTCGTCTATCACCGGTTCGTATAACTCCCTGCCGTCAATACGCAGAAATTGTATCCGGGCCCCCGGAAGAAAATCCTGTGGAGTTTTACCAATGGACAGCAGGCCAAGCAGGGTGGGAGTCGCGTTTTCGGGGGATGCTATAAATTTACACGATGTCAGCCGCTCGGGATATGTTCTCTCATTCCCCTCCAGTACATCCTCTGCAAATGCAGCAGGAAGATATTCGTTTTCAAAGATGGTTTTCGAGAGATCTGAAACCTTGCTCGTTGGAATCGTACTGAGATCAAAGGGCAAATTCCTGCTTCTCCTCTTTTCATTGAGAATTCGCTCCTCCTGAGCATTCGCAATAGAACGCCGGGGGCCTGTCCGAATCCATATCCGTCCCTTATACTTAACGGGCGGCATGTCTGAAGGCATGACCGTCACGACGGCCATTTCGGCATCCTTAAGGATTCGCTTCTCTACCGAAAGTACCGGCAATGGGAGGATATTGCCGTCGGTTTTCATATCCGCCAGATTCCGCAAAAGTTCGTCGCTGATGGTCTCACCGGATGGAGAACCGTCATCTTCTGCACCGATAAATAACAGGCCTGACTGGTGATGATTTGGAAGATCATTAGCGAAGGCACACACGGCCTGCCGAGCTTTTTTGGGCGCATCTCCCCGAAATGAACTTTTCCTTTCAACCCGGTCAGATTCCGTGTCGTCTAAAAGATCCTCCAACTCAGAATCAGATAATCTTTCCATGTAAGTTCACTACTCAGTAATCAATGACATGATCTGGCGATTTGTCTTTGAAGCCACAAGGATCTCTTTCGTTCGTTTTTCATTCATATGCAGTACCATCTCTGCTTCGTATACAATGCAATCACCACATACCTGCGGCCCTTCAAAAACAATTTCATCCATGCCAATATACGAAACCTTCCTGTCCTTTCTGCGGCCTCCCCCAACCGAATATCTTGTACACATCATAGAGCGAAATAGGGTCACTGTGTATTTGAGCTTTTCTGCGACTGTGACCGCTTGGGGTCACGAAATTTTACAACCAGAATGTAAACGAGTCAGGATTTTTGGCATGCAGCAACGGATATCCTTGTATGCATGACTAAATCGTCCAGTTCAAAGAAATCCCGCTTCGGCTCACCCCCAGTTGCATCCCGCGTGTCAGGCGCTGATGCCTTCGGGAGAGCAGATACCCCGTCCCAAATCCAATCAATGCTCCGCCTAGCACGTCACTGAACCAGTGATACTCATCCGCCATCCTCGCTGCAGCCGTCCCGATTCCCAGAATAAAAAGGGCCCCTGACATGATGCCCGGATAATATAAAAGCCATGGAGTGGTGAAGGCAAATACGGTCGTGGCATGCCCTGAAGGGAAGGACCGATCTCCACCAAAAGGCCGAAAAGAATTGGGGCCCAGATCCGCGTGAGGCCTCGCACGTCCGACGATAAGTTTCAGCCCATTCGTTACCAAGTTTGCCAGTACAATGGACTCCAGAGAGGTGAATGCTGTATCCTGAAAATAGGGCTTACCGCTGGTTAACGATCCCACAAATACAATCGCCGCCATCGGCCGGATAATGTTGGCATTCCCCATCTCATGCAATATCCTGCGCATACGCCTCGGCGTTGAATCTGCAAAATTTTTCGCCTCGCCAGAAAGCCCGCGGTCAAAATATGATACCGCCAGAATACCACCGGCCGCAACTCCAAGCGTCAATCCCGTCCGCACCGTGAAGGTTGCCTGTGGAACCGCAACAATATCTCCAACCGTCCACTGCACAAATCGCAGAGGATCTGCAGACTGCGCGTCAACCGTACAGACGGCATGTATACAGATCAATCCCGAAAGAATCGTCCAGCGCATGTCGTCACCGGGCTACCCGTCTATTTGTATGTCTCCGTAGGATACCAGCCGCCCCCGGGTATCTACAATAAATACTCTAATCAGTCCCTTGATTCCCAGCACATTCGGCATAAATCGGAAGACATACGATCCGGTTTCACTGGCATTCGGGATACTGTCTAATCTGCGCGGAATCTCATTACGATCATAACCGGTGACTTCCAGCCCTCCCTGAACTGAATCCGATAAGCGAATGCGGACTGGTATTGCCACAGATCCTCCTGGGGGAGCAGGATTGGGAAATGCCGGATCAATCACGACACGTCCAATATAGATTGGAGAAATCCGCCAGTCATCATCATCTCTGGACTGGATGGCTCCATTCTTCCCCGTCTGTGTGAATCCCGACGGATCTGAAAATGCTTCATCCTCAAAGGTATCCTGCTCCTCCCCGGCATCACAGGCACCGAGTCCCCATATCATCGTTAACGTTAATACAGTTCGAAAATATATCATCAACCTTGTCCTGATCCGTGAAGGTTACGCAAGAAAACAACAATGTTCCCCGCAAATCCCAAGATGCGCTGCTAGGCGTTCGTGGTTTGGGTGTTCAAATTCAGGATACGACCATCCTGGACTCCATTCAATTTAATCTATATCCTGGAACGATTACAGGCCTCGTCGGGCCAAACGGTTGTGGAAAGACGACACTTCTCCGTGCAATCTGTGGTTATTTGCCATACACAGGATCTATCCTGCTAGGAGAAAAAGAAGTCTGTGAATGGCCCAAACGGGAATTGGCACGTAAAATGTCCTTTGTCCGGCAGGCTCCTGTACTTTCTTTTGATTTTACAGTGGAAGAACTCGTCCTGCTGGGATTATTGCCACATAAATCACTGCTGAAAGGGATTACCCGCCAGGATCGGAAATCCCTCAGCAGGGTACTTGAACAGATCAGACTCTCCGGCTTTTCGAAGCGCTCCGTCCAATCTCTCAGTGGCGGAGAACGTCAACGCGCCTATTTGGCGCAGGCTGTCCTGCAGGACTCCTCACTGCTCCTGCTTGACGAACCTACCGCTCACCTAGATATCAGCCATCAGTACCAGTTTCTTGAATTATTGAAGAACCTAGTCGGCAAAGGCAAATCCATTCTTACCGTCTTTCACGATCTTGAACTCGCAGTAAAATTTTCTGACTACCTGCTTGTCCTGAATCAGGGAGCGCAAATTGATTATGGCCCTCCCATCAGCATCATGAACGACGAGTTGCTTGCCAGAGTATTCAAAATGCATGGCCGTGTCCGATTCACCGAAGGTGGAGAATGCGCAATCCACTATGACTCCTCTATACAATCCTGATCCCAAGACGGGTAAATGGGAAAAATGGCGTATCTTAAGGGCGAACCGGATTAACCGCCTATGCAGGCGCACAGGCGAATATCAACAAACTATGCGTCATCTGGCAGGGCCATTTGTAGTGATCAGTTCCAATCACGACAGTCCTTTTTTCTATGCGATCCTAATTTCGTAATGATGCCGACGGCCACACAACCATTAAATCCATCCTCTGCAGACACTGCCCGGCAAACTGTGCTTTCAACATCAATTGCAGTAAATAAATTATATGTCTCTGACTGCGTAGAGTTTATGCGGAAAATGGATGCAAACAGTGTTGACCTTACCATTACCTCACCGCCTTATGATGACCTGCGCAATTACAACGGCTACGCATTTGACTTTGAAGCGATTGCGGAGGGGCTGCTTCGCGTGACCAAGATAGGCGGGGTTGTGGTATGGGTGGTGGGCGACCGAATCAAGAAGGGCCGTACATTGTCCAGTTTCAGACAGGCGATTTACTTCCAGGAAGCAGGGTTCTATGTTCATGACGTAATGATCTACCGAAAAAAGAATACGCCATTCATGCGAAGCAATGCCTACACCAATTGCTACGAGTTTATGTTTGTACTCAGCAAGGGGACTCCAAAAACCTTCAACCCTCTGACAGAGCCAACTGTCCGCAATGGTATGGAGATGTTAGTCACTAATAAGGGAGCGGATGCCATCAACCGAAAGGTCCTCAAGGAGCTCAAAAAGGAAAAGACCCGGACCAACATTTGGTCCTATGCAGTCGGCCTGCACGGGACAACCTCGGACCGCATTGCATTTAAACATCCTGCGGTTTTCCCTGAAGCCCTTGCTGCAGATCACATTGAATCCTGGTCAAACGAGGGAGATCTGGTTTTTGACCCTATGTGTGGATCAGGAACAACATGCAAGATGGCGTTACTCAAAAACCGGCAGTATATCGGGGTTGATATTTCTGAAGAATACATTAAGATTGCGAAAGAACGCCTACGGCAACATGCCAATGTCATTGCCTGACGGGGTTACCTTTCCATGTGGAAAAGGAGTTTGGGGAGGAACAACACCATCTTTCCCCCCAAATTCGGCTGGAATTGTAAAGTGGACGAAATCAGGGTATCGCCCGAACTTGGCGGATTGGTGCCAACCCAAAATGGGACACAGATGCTAAAGGGTACACATTATCTTGAAGAACGAGATACCCTACATTAAAAAACCACCTTGCTTGATATGTGATATGTCAGAAACACTGAATTCCTGTTGCAGCTGCATTGAGCCCTTCAATTTCTAAAGCACCTTATGAAGATCTATACCCGTACTGGAGACGATGGCACCACCGGGCTTTTTGGTGGAGATCGTGTACCAAAATATCATCCTCGCATTGAAGCCATGGGGGCGGTGGATGAACTCAATGCCGCACTGGGGACGGTCTGCGCAACATTGCCCGCCCAATCCGAAGCGATGTGCTCATTCATCATGCGGCTTCAGCATGAATTGTTCACGCTTGGGGCAGATATCGCAACACCGGCTGACTCACGGGCAAAGGTTCCGCGCATTGAAGAGGAACATGTACAGGCCCTCGAAAAAGCCATTGACGACTGGGATGCCACACTGGAGCGCCTCCAGTATTTTATCCTGCCAGGGGGTACGCAAGCAGCATCCACACTGCATCTGGCAAGGGCAATCTGCCGGCGTGCCGAGCGCTCCCTTGCAGAGCATCTGGACATAATTTCGCCAAATTCATACGTTCTTCAGTATCTTAACAGATTATCTGACCTGCTGTTTGTGCTCGCCCGGCGGGCAAATCACGATGCAGACATCCCTGATGTGAGATGGACTCAATGATGGATCCGGGTCCATATACCGTAAAGATTTAATTTGACCGCAACACATGATGTGGAACAACCTGAAGCGTTTCTCTCTATGCTTTGCTCTGTTGGCGGTATTCCAGCTGCCCATAAATCTGGAAACAGAAACCATCCCCTCCGCATCCGCCGAAGTGAAACGGAACCAGTTTGATCTGATTGAGGCCGGACTTATTGAGCATACTTCTAACGTTAAGAGGGGGGAGTCTCTCGGATCCATTATGGCGGACTGGGGTATCTCTCAGGAAAAAATCCACCTTGCCTCCGAAAAAGCGGCATCTTTTATAGATCTTCAGAAAATTCGCAGAGGAGATCCCTTCTACACGTATACAGACTCCATCCAGGGGACAACCTCGTTTATGGTTTATCAACCCAGTGTGGAAAATTTTCTGGTGTTTGATTTGCGGGACTCCGTACTGGTTCATGAGGGGGCTTTTCCCGTATCCAAAATTTCACGTACGGCATCCGGCATCATCGAATCCTCACTTTATCAGGCCGTAGCGGATGCTGGAATCTCCCCGGATCTGGCCATGGAACTGAGTGAGATCTTCGCATGGCAAATCAGTTTCTTTCACCTGCAACCCAAAGACGACTTCTCCATTGTGTTCGAAGACCACATCGTAAATGGACAATCCATCGCAACTGAAATCAACGGAGCCCGCATGCGTCACAAAGGGAAAGAGTTCTTTGCCTTTTATTTTCCGTCCGACAGTGTGAGCGGATTCTATGATGAAACCGGACGTGCACTAAAACGTCCGTTTTTGCGGACTCCCATCGAATATAAACGTATCTCTTCCGGATATAGTCTGAACCGGTTTCATCCCGTCCAGAAACGTTATAAGCCGCACCTGGGGACGGATTTTGCCGCACCTGCGGGAACTCCGATTGTGGCCACTGCAAATGGCACCGTAACCCATGCCGGCTACACACGCGGGAATGGAAACTATGTTAAGATCCGCCACAACGATACGTATAACACGGGGTACCTGCATATGTCCAAATTTGCGAAGGGGATTCGTCCGGGAGTGCGGGTGCAGCAGGGCCAGCTGATTGGCTATGTCGGCAGCACAGGTCTGGCCACAGGCCCCCATGTCTGTTATCGATTCTGGAAAAACGGGCGGCAGGTAGATGCCATGAAGATGAAAATGCCCCCATCCCAGCCACTGCCCGCAACAATCCTGCCGCAGTTCATGCAGTTCGTTACTGAACTGCAGCCGCAGTTAAATCTGGTAAACGCCGCAACTAGCGCTGTGGTGCATTAACCCGAAGCGGAACCGTATCTTCTGCGTCTCCAATACGGAAATGAATCCGGTAGTCTCCAGGAGGCAGATAGTACACACTATTCTCGCCTGCCTCCAGGCTTTCCCCTTCGTCCGTCTGTGTCATTGCCGCCGCTGCATCTTCATCCACAGACAGATTGTACACAAGAAAATTGATCCCCTGCTCCGCCTCATCCGTCAAGGTGCGAAGGAGCGTTCCCGCTTCATCTGTTACCTCTACCGTCACCTGCCCCATGGATCCGGACCAGTATGCAATCTCAAGTTCCGGCTCGGAATAATCCCCCCACCAGACAAAACGGTTTCCCCAGTTTGAACTATATCGCTGCTCTTCCAGAGTGAACACCTTCAATGGGCTTTCGATAACTTCGGGGGTGAGTTTCTGGAGAGGAGCGATTTCTGCACGATAGATGGACCGCCCATGCGTCCCCACCAACAGATGATTCCTGCGAGCCTGCAGTTTCAGATCGTGAACCGGAGCATGTGGAAGGCCGTTCTGCATTGCCATAAAGGAGGTTCCCCCATCTAAAGACACATATAATCCATGATCGGTTCCCACGTACAACAGGGAGGAATTGACCGGATCTTCAAGGATCACATTCACGGGTTCCATGGGTAAACCAGCATCCAGAGCCTCCCAGGTCGCACCAAAATCATCGGATCTGTATACATACGGAACAAAGTGATCCCATCTGTACCCATTGAGTGTCACATAGACCCGGCCCAGTTCATGATTTGATGCCTCGACTCGACTGACCCACAACTCTCCCCAGTCGTCACCGGTGATATTTTCCCATGTATACCCTCCATCCCGGGACACATGCACCAGCCCGTCATCCGAGCCCACATAAAGCAGTCCAAACCGGAGTGGAGACTCATCAATCGTCGTCAGGGTTCCGTAAGGGACATCTCCTCGACGCCCCCCGCGGGTCAGGTCCCCCGAGAGGGTTTCCCAATCATCGCCGCGATGAAATGAGCGATGAAGTTTATTGGAACCGTAATAGAGGACATCCTGATTGTGACGCGACAGATGGATGGGGGTCTGCCAGTTGTACCGCAGGGGACGTTCCCCAAGCTGGTGACGCGGGCGAATCAGTGGGCGCTCCCCTGTACTCGTCTCTATACGCCGATAGAAGCCAAATTGGGAACCCGTATAAATGATATCGTTGGTGCGGGTATCCACCTCAACCTGCATGCCGTCCCCGCCCAGATACCATGTATACGGATAACTTCCACTGGCATGCCAGCCCGTTGACTCTGTATAGGTATGAGGGCCGCCCCATACCCCATTATCCTGCAGTCCGCCGTAGACATGGTACGGGATCTGATCATCCACTCCAATTGCATAAAACTGCCCCACCGGCGGTGTATTCCCTTTGAACCAGGATTCACCGTTATCATAGGTGATATTCAAGCCCCCGTCATTCCCGTTAATCAGGTGTCCAGGCCTGGAGGGATTGATCCAAAGTGCCTGATGATCTGCGTGCACGCTTGGCCCGCTGATAGATGTCCATGATACACCGCCATCATCTGATGTCAAAAATGGAACACCAAGAATGTAGATTCGGTCAACATTATTCGGATCTACACGAACTTCCCCAAAGTAATACCCGTAGGAATTGTAAACCCGGTCCAGATAATTGGTATGTGTCCGGGCCCATGACTGCCCGCCATCCTCGGAGCGATATACCTCTGCACCGATTACCGGCGTATCAAACAGTTCCCGGTTTGCATCTTCAACATACCAGACTAGATGTACCGGCTCCAGCGCCCCTTCTTCCATCATCGTTCGGATCTCTGCCGCGCTGAATTCAAAATTATTTTCCTCCAGGTATTCGGTAACGGCTTCGTCCTCCAATTCTAGAAACATTTCCGTATTCATAGAACGGAGTGCCTCCCGGGTTAGCGTGGGCGCTTCATCTTCATCGTCTGCCTGCCGTCGCGCCTGATTATCCACCAGAGCATAAAGAATCTGGGAGTTGCCGGGGAAAATTGCGAGTCCAATGCGTCCAACCGTGTCACCACTAGGTAATCCTTCAGCGGAAAGTCGCTCCCAGGATGCTCCCCCGTCCGTTGACTTCCATATCCCCGATCCGGTTCCACCCTCAACAAAATTCCAGGCCCGGCGATCACGCTCCCAGCCTGCGGCATATAAGATATCAGGATTGGACGGATCAAGGATCAGATCAATCACACCCGCCGTATCCGAGATAAACAATGTCTGCGTCCAGGTCTGCCCGCCATCACTCGTCTTATAGATCCCCCGATGAGGGCTGGAAGAATAAAGTGCGCCCAATGCAGCGACCCACACAGTCTGGGAATCGGCGGGATGGATGAGAATACGCCCGATCCTGTGGGTTTCGGTCAATCCCATGTGTTCCCAGGATTCACCATGATCCAAGGAGCGATATATCCCTGTACCGGCATACGAGGAACGGCTGGAATTATTTTCTCCCGTTCCGATCCAGATCACTTCACCGCGCCCCCAGTCAACCGCAATATCTCCGAGCACCATAGAAGCTTCCTCGTCAAACAATGACTCAAAGGACAGTCCGTTGGTTCTGCTCCGCCACAATCCGCCGGAGGCATACGCAACATACATCTCTGTAGGATCAAGAGGATTGGCATCAATGTCTACGATCCGTCCACTCATTACCGTGGGACCGATCCCCTCCAGTTTCACATTGGACAAAGGGGAGGACTGTGCGTCCTTGAGACGTTGTTCAAAGCTGCTCAGCCGCTCAGCAACCGGAGTCGGTTCCACGGGTGACAGCATTTCGGGCACCTGTGCCACACAGAGGTGCACTCCAAAGAGAAGGAGAAAAGATCCAAACAGACCGCTTTGCATGTAAAGAATCAGGTAAGTGTAGACCCCAAAGTTAGGCAATCTATACTTATGATCCACATTCTGGAACTAATCAACAACAGATTCTGCCAATCTCTCCAGCTTCTTGAATGAAATCTTGTCCCGGGCCGACTCGCAGATGGACATAGGAACACTGTCCCCGGAAATGGCAATCATAAACCGATCCTCTACCCATGAATGCAATTCACAGGATTCGCGGCCGTGTTTGCTGTAATACTTTTCGTAGGTCGGATATTCTTTTGATCTGTTGCGGAATATATTTGTGCGTTCAAAGCCCCGATCATTCTTGCGATCAATATCTTCATCCACCCAGTCCGACAAGGCTTTCGCGGCAAGCGTACCGAATGCAGCCAGATCAATAATGGTCACCGTAACCATCTGGTCTTCGTCTCTGTATTCGCCGCTGACCTTTGAAAAACCGCTTCCGATTGAAAGCGTCTGACCTTCGGTGATCGCGGGCCGAACCCCATTGATCCGCTCTGGCAAAAGTTCCTGCAGTTCCTGATAACGGATTGCGGGCGTGTAAGGCGGATCTCCCAGGGTCTCCTCAAGAATCGCACTTAACCCCATTGTGACGGACTCAACTTTCTCTACATCATACTCCTCCCCCAAAACGACATTTTCTCTATCTTCACCTGATTGTGATTCGGATGTACGGATCTCGTCCTCGGAACTCGTCTGGCATCCAAGGAGAAACAGAATGAAAACGTTTGCAGAAAAAATCTGAAACCAAACAGGCCAGGAAGGATAATGTCTCATGATTGCTTTGAAAAAACGCCGTGGGCTCCTTTGCAGTACCTTTACGTTGAAATTCCCGTCAGGATTCACTAACCGCGAATTCAGTGCTTATCGAGATCTCCTCACATGGATTGAGATACATCTAAATCCAGGCAATCCGTCAAACTGCATCTCTATTCAGATGTCCAATTACTGTATCACAGACCTCCTGCCCAATGTTATCCATCGCACGCAGGATGCCACTATGGTCCTGGCAGTCTATGATGAAACAGGGGGCGATCACCTGTGAGCGGATTAAGGTGTGATATACGTCCCTTACATTGGAGAGGTAGTCTGCGTCACGTTCGTGCAAGTCATAGACTTTCTCCGTATAGGTACGTGTCTCTTTTTGGGCAACCAACTTCCTAGAAGTCTGGGCAGGTACATCCAGAAAGATCGTCAAATCCGGCCTGGGCAGATCGTAGACCTCATATTCCAGATTAAAGAGCCATTCCGTGAACCTCATCCGTTCCGGATTTGCGATTCGCGCACTCTGATACGCTAAATTGGACGCAACATATCGATCAACTATCACCAGATCACTGTTCCGGAGTGCCCGCTCAATCGGAGCACGGCTCTCCAGACGATCCAGAGCAAAGAGAGTCGCTGCAAATGTGGGCGGAACATCCTCCAGCCTGCCGAACCCGCCATTCAAATATGTCGCAATCATCTTTGAACAGTGAGTATCTTTGTAGCGTGGAAAGGAGATCAGTTCGGATGTATACCCTGAATTTCGAGTATGCTCCAGAAGTCGGCGGGCCTGTGTGCCTTTTCCTGAACCATCAATTCCTTCAATCGCAATCAGCATTTTTGTGGCTACTGTATTTAATTCGGTGCAGAGAAAACGCCCTGCCTAAGAAGGCCGGCGAGATCTCAAGAACCGTACATGCACTAATTTAGGCAATTAACGAGGATCACGGTGAAGATCGCCGTATTTTTTTGTGTGCATCATGTTCCATGCAGAAATCTTTTGTATCCCTGTACAACATCTTTTCCATGATAAGACGTTCTATTTTCCTCATGTGCGGCCTTACACTCCTAGCCCACATGAGTCCTGCACAGGATTCCACCATCGTGTTGCCTGCGATGACCATCCAGGCAACACGACAACTGGAAACGTATGCGACGGCCGCCCGCAGCATTTATGTTCGACGACATAATCTGGTTTCTTCCGAGCCCGGCTTATCGCTGCAGCGCACACTGCGCGGGATCCCGGGACTGCAAATCAGTGAGCGCGGTCATTTTGCACTTGGTGAGCGTATCCTGGTCCGGGGGATGGGATACCGTGCCGCCTTTGGGGTCCGTGGACTGCAGGCGTTTCTAAACGGGATTCCTCTCACGATGCCGGACGGTCAAAGTATGCTGGATGTCGTGGATCCGGTCTTCATTGGATTTTCCGAATTACTCAGAGGCCCCGGTTCTCTTTTCTGGGGAAACGCCAGTGGAGGGGTTCTCCATCTTTCCAGTGTTGAAAACTTTTCCCCGCTACAACTCCGATATATGCGGGGGAGTTACGGTCTGGAGCAAATTCTGATAAAAACAGGATTTGAATTTGATCGTCATCAGATGCATGTGTACGCTTCACGGGTGAAAAAAGATGGATACCAGGCACATAGCAAAGGAGAGTTCTTTCGTACCGGCTTAAGCGCACAGACAACAGCCGGCACCCGAACGGTATTCACAATTACACTCAATGCCGCCATTCAGGATGCATTGTCCCCCGGTTCGCTCACACTGGAACAACTATCCAGTGATCCCCGACAGGCAAACTCCAGGAATGTGGCCATGGCCGCAGGCAAAGCCAGCACTCATCTGCAGGGCGGTGTGACCCTGCACACACAAACGGGTATGGGGAATTTATCTTCGACCATTTACGGAATACGAAGATCTCTTGAGAATCCGCTCACCTTTGCATGGAGTGAACTGGAACGCATTGCCGGTGGTCTGTATGCCCAATTCCAGATGGAGATTGGAAGTGCTGTCGGATTGACGACCGGGGTTGATTTGCGTCAATTACGGGATGATCGCGTGCGATTCAATAACGATGCAGGTCGTCAGGGAGACCGAACGCTCCTTGATCAACAGGAAACGGTCGGCAGCGTTGCGGTATTTGCGGGCTTGACTGCACAACTCTCCTCTCGGATCGGCGTATCTGCAGGGGTGCGACTTGATCAGCTACAATTTGAAATGACCGACAACCTGCATACGAATGGAGATCAAAGCGGCCATCGGAATTTCGCGGCCCTGAGTCCATCGCTGGGAATATCCTACCGCATTCCCTCTCTGACCTGGTATGCCAACTGGAGCACCGCATTTGAGACCCCGACGACCACCGAACTCATTAACAGCCCTTCAGGGATGGGCGGATTTAATTCAGATCTCAGTCCGCAGCAGACCAGAGGCATGGAAGCAGGGGTTCGCGGTCAATTTGAGGACTTAAACTTAAAACTGGATGTGGCTCTTTTCTCTTTGCGCATCCATGATCGGCTTTTGCCTCGGCAGGGGGAAGACGGACGCATCTGGTACAGCAACGGTGGAAAAAATCGACATCATGGCGCTGAACTTGCACTTGAATGGCCCGCCGGTGCCCCCTTTCATGCCCAAATAACCTACAACTATGGATCTTTCATCTTTCTCAATGATCCTGGGAACGGTCTCGAAATCCCAGGGGCACCTGCCCATCAATTTCATCTGTCGCTACACGGTTCGACTTCCAGGGGATGGAGCGCACAGGTTGTTCTTGAATCTGCATCAGAGATGTGGGGGAACAATACAAATTCTGCCAAATCTGACGGCTTTACGGTTCTGGATGTGTACTTTTCCCGTTCAAACTGGGACATGGGGCGTATTACCCTGCATCCCTTTGCTCGAATTCAGAACATTCTGGACCGCCAATATGTACGCTCGCTGGTTGTGAATGCCTTTGGGGGGCGCTACTTTGAGCCGGCCGAAGGCCGCTCCATTCAAGGAGGTATCGGACTCAGTCTCTAACTCATGGATCGCCGTACTCCTATTGTGACTCTGACGACAGATTTTGGCACTCGCGAAGGGTATGTCGGTGCCATGAAGGGGGTGATGCTTGGCATCAATCCGAATTTAACGCTGGTAGATATTACTCACGAGGTGCAAGTCTTTGATGTCATGGCTGCCGCATTTGTGATGCAGCAGTCCCTGCAATACTTCCAGCCGGGAACGGTCCATCTGGTTGTCGTGGACCCCGGTGTTGGATCTACGCGTCGTGCCGTCGCATTGAGGCATAATGACCACTATTTTGTCGGCCCCGACAACGGACTGTTTGCACTCCTTCTAGAAACGGAGACCCCGGATCAAATGGTTGAGTTGAGCGTGAATGAGGAACAACCGCTCTCGTTTACTTTTCACGGCAGGGATCTCTTTGCCCCTGCAGCTGCAAGACTGGCGAGTGGTACTCCGCTTGAAGATCTGGGCACCCCTGCTTCGCACCTGGAGCCGCTTCACTGGGCGTTACCGATTGATGATCAGGAAGGCATCCGAGGCTGGGTCGTATATGTTGACCACTTTGGCAACTGCATCACGAATATTTCCCGCACCCTTTTCGAAGAACGTTCCGAAGGGAGAGAGGTCACGGGCTATGCCGGAAGTGGAATCATTCATAACATTCATCACACCTACAGCGATGTACCTGTGGGAGAGACCTTAATGTTATTTGGGAGCGGCAATCTGCTGGAGGTTGCCGTCAATCAGGGAAATGCGGCCACCCTTCTCCATATTCAGCGGGGAACTCCCATCAATATCGTATTTGGTCATCCCATCGGATAATCCACAGTACAATCGTCAACTAACCAATGCCAGTGCAGTTTTGTGGAAGCAGGAAGTCGAAATTTTCATCGCTCTCACTCCATACTCCCACAGTTCCCTTCCTTTACAGGGATGGATCAGTACACAATCCCGCCAAAACCTATACAGATATCCTCATTCTCCGACTGGTGCGCATACGAACCTTTCGGGTATGTGTCGGTAGCTTGATAGACAGTTTCCTGTCCTACGGGGTTGTGGATATTCAGGATGACCTTGCACGTTTCCCCTTCATCTATAAAACTCGGCTCCCATATCTCTGGAGCATTCTCCAGCCATTCCCATTCCCCGATCGGAGCATCCCGATAAGGTTCCGTGACACCATACTCCGAATCATCACTGTCAGCCGGTCTGGGCGGCTTTGAGAGGATCGCCTGATCGCTCCACCAGCAGCCGTGCCACCTTGCCCCAAATTCATACGCTTCGCGGCCAAGAATGGATGCAGACAGGTACGACCATGGGCTGCGGTCCCCGTCTATTGCCTGCATGAGCGGGATTGCTCCCGGTGGTACCGGAGTCCTTAAGACGGTCTCTTCATTCCTTGGACAATCCATAAGCGATGGTATTTCGGCATCCGAAGGAACTGCCCAGATGACACCATTACCGTTTTGGCCGGAAGAATACACATAGGCCTCAAGGGTAAACCCCTCCTTGAGCCAGAGGGAATCAAATACACGCAGGAACTCCATGGCGGTGTGCGTGTCATCTGACCAGCCGTCCCAGCCCATTCCGGCATTCTTTCTGGCTTTTTCGGCAGCTTGCCGAAGGCGATTCACCCGCTGTATGGAAAACAATACTGGCTTCATTGTATTGGAATATAAGCTATCCCGACACAACACGGACGCTCATATGTAGATGTGCACATGCCTGCCCTATTAAACCCGATGCATCCCAATCCGTCAGAATTGTTCTCGTCTGGATCCATCGATGCCTAGCAATGGAGATAACCCAAGCTCCTTCAGGAATACATTGTGTCTCGCCGTTGATTCCTGTGCCTGTCTTTCAATTTCGGTCAATTCCTTACGTACCGCTGACAGGTTGATCTGTACTTCCGGCTTGGCCGTGCTAACATATCGAGTGATATTCAGATTGTAGTCGTTAGCCACAATCTCATCCATCTCCACACGGCGGGCGTATCGCTCCACACTTTCCGGGCGCTCCTGATAGGTCTTGATGATCTTCTGGATGTGTTTTTCGGACAGGTAGTTCTGTCGTCTACTCTTTACGAAGTGATCATATGCGTTAATGAACAGAACATCGTTATGCGTCTTGCACTTTTTCAGGACGAGGATGCAGACCGGGATGCCGGTTGAGTAGAAGAGGTGCGCCGGCAGGCCGATGACTGTGTCAATGTTTCCGTCCTCAAGTAGCTTACGGCGGATCTTTGCCTCGGCACCGCTGCGGAAGAGTGCGCCGTGCGGCAGAATGATGGCCATTACGCCGTCATCTTTTAGGTAGTGGAATCCGTGCAGTAGAAATGAGAAATCTGCTGCCGATTTTGGTGCCAGCCCATAATTCTTGAATCGCATGTCTTCGCCCATTGCCTCGTTCGGATTCCAGCGGCAACTGAACGGCGGATTGGCGACCACGGCATCAAAGTAGGGTTTTTTGGCTGGATTTGTCTCACGGAGCATTTGCCAATCGTTCGTCAGTGTGTCACCGTGGTAGATCTCAAACTCAGTGTCCTTCACTCCATGCAGAAGCATGTTCATGCGGGCTAAGTTGTAGGTGGTGATGTTTTTTTCCTGCCCGTAGATCTTGCCGATGCCGTGCGGTCCGATACGCTTGCGCATATTGAGCAGCAATGAACCCGAGCCGCAGGCGAAGTCCATTACGCGAACGAGGGGTGTCCGCCTGCCAGTCTTCGGTTCTTGACTGTTAAGCCCAATGATTAAGGAGAGGAGGTCCGATATCTGCTGCGGCGTATAGAACTCGCCGGCCTTCTTGCCCGAGCCCGCGGCGAACTGGCCGATCAGGTACTCGTAGGCATCTCCTAGAGTGTCGCTATCTGTAGAGAACTCCGTAAGCCCATCGGCAATCTTGGTCATGATTGTGCAAAGCTTCGCGTTCCTGTCCATATAGGTTCTCCCCAGTTTGTTCGAGCCTAGATTGACCTCTGAGAAAAGACCAGAGAATGCACCCTGGAATGATTCGTTCTCAATGTACTTGAAGGCAGCCTGGAGTGTGTTGAGCAGTTCGTCATTCTGAGTGCGTGCCTTGTCGGCGATATTGACCCAAAGGTATTCGGGGCGAATGACATAGTGTACCTTGAGCCGCATCTGTTTCTCGAAGACCAACTCATCGTCCGGGTTCTGCTCATACCAGATAGACAGAGAGGATCGCCCGCCGTTGCCTGCGACATCCGGATAATCATGTCCAAGTTCCTTCTTCGCAGCTCGCTCATAGTTGTCCGAGAGATAGCGAAAAAATAGAACTGCGAGCATATAGTCTCGGAAGTCGTCCATGTTCATTGCTCCGCGGAGTTCGCACGCAATGGACCAGAGTGTTGCACCAAGTTGTCTCTGTTCGTTCTGCGTCATGGCCTGCCAGCATGGATGACAAATTTGTACTGCGTGTTTAGCTTCTCAAAAATCTTTTCGAACAGCATCCGATTATCCGATACAAGAAGATCAGACTCATAGAGAAAGAAGTTCTTGTGGGCTATCGTGTTTACAATTCGGGCAATCTCATCCGCATCCTCAAAACCTATGCTTTTGAGTACATAACTGATCCTGCCGACACCGAGGAACGACGACACGCTCTCTAGTACTTGACGAAGAAGGGCAAAATGATATACACGGACATCTTCTTCTTGCATAGCCTGCTCCAGTATCTGAAGTACCCGGAGATGATAGAGAAACACATCGCTCCGGATATTGTCCAGCGAAACCCCGCCATGTTTACTACTCAGAATATTCACCTTCGTCTTTTGCTTGAACCTGTCGCTCTTCTCACCCTTCATTAACCAATTAAAAAGGATTGAGAACATCCCGACATGATGGGTGGCAACGATGATCTTCCGTTTGTCTAAGTGTTTATCCATCAGGTCGAACAGCGTTGATGCAGTCACGAAGATATTGTGGTCGTTAAGACTTGTTACTGGATCATCAATAAATATATGGGAAGGCTGTCTTTTCATCCAATCTCCCGCTTCCATCATTGCCAGAAAGAAACTCCAGACGAAAATCCTCTCTTCCCCACGAGAGATTTTCATCGCAGGGACTTCACCGAATTGTGCTCCCACCGGGAAAAATGAAATGGAATCAATTCCCATCTCCATGTTCGGGTGTATGTTAAAATGAAAATCAAAATTCATTCTATACGGTTTCAATTTCTCACGGATGACATCTTCATTAAGACTAGCATGAAGCCTGCTGAGACTGCTTGGACGGACGGTCAGTCTTATGTTGGCCTCCGCGTTCTCTATGTCATTATCCCAGATGAATAGGTCTTCGCTATATGCGTTGTAGTAGATGCCCGTGTGCGTTCCGTCCTTATCTTTGGTTAAATTCTTGTACGCGACTGACAGCCGGGTTTTTCCGACCGAGTTGAAAGCGTAAAGCAACTGAACAGCGGCGGATTCGTCACCGTGTAGTTCCAACGCAATATCTTCAATCGTCTTCATTTTGTCTCCAGACACGGAAAAAATTGCTGTATCAGCCCTTGTTTGTGTTGCCGCAGGGCTTTGAGTTTCCGGCCTTCCGCAACGATCATGTCATCCAGTGAGCCGAGGCAATCGGCGATTTTCTGCTGTTCATCCTTGTTTGGGTGAACAATTGGAATCTGTTTGAGTCCAGTCTTTCTGATCTCACGAAAGGTTGAGCCAGACGAACGTCTGATAAGTTCATGCTTGTTCTGTACAAGCCAGTAGTACCAAAAGACGTTCACCTGATTCTCAAAGACAGCGATGGAATGGAATCCTTGACTTGTTGCACAAGGATTTTCAGCGATCCCGACATCGCCGATGGCGAACTTCGTTGTGATGAGTAATGCTCCTGTAGGTAACAGTCTTGCGGAAGAATGCTTCAATCCTTCACATGTAATTGTTCTTTTACTCTTTGATAAGTTGCGTTCATTGATTTCGGACGGAGTGAACCACTGTATATTTCCTCCCCAATACTCTGGAAGCGAAGTATTTGGGGTTCCACCCGAAATAAATTCACCAATTTCTCCAAGCATTCCAGTCTCCCACTCTCCCGTATCTCGAAACTCTGGAAACCGTAGCCGGGACACGGTTTCGCCGGGCTGGGGAAAGAGTTGCTGCATCAGCCCCTGTTTATGCTGCTGCAGGGCTTTGAGTTTCCGGCCCTCCGCAACGATCAGGTCATCCAGCGAGCCGAGGCAATCGGCAATCTTCTGTTGCCTAGGGAGAGATGGCAATGCAAATTGTAACGACTTAATGAATTCCATGCTCAAATTCTATTGCGCTGCACCACTCGGAACCCCTTAATCTGTGGGCGCACATACTGAAATTGGTAAAACAAACAACGAAAATCGGCCTTTTTGGGATCTACTATCATTGCGCAACACACCTGATACATGCCACAGGGCGGCTCAAAATTCCCAACTTCCCAACCGTTGCACTATAGACAGTCATAAGTATAGTATCTTCGGATAGAATTTTGGCAGATGAAGCGGCAACAGAAACTTCAGTAATGTACTCTTCGGTATGGTTAAGCCAATCATCAACTAATTCTTTAGTTTTGACCCATGGCTAAATCCCATCTTCATAAAATGAAGCAGTTCCCCTTCTCGGTGTTCCACCACTTGCGACCTTGGATACATGCATCTGCAATTGTCCTAAGGTCTAAACGATTTGAAACATAAAACTGCCTATTGTTGGCGTAGTTTAGTAATATGCACTTTCTTGGCTATCACATAATCTAACTACTTTGGAACAAGCAAGCAAAGGATAATCCCCCGCCTCTTGATGATCTTCTGTATCTTCTTGTTCATTCGAGATTGTCTTGAAGGCCCGCTAAGCGGATTTTTCACCTACCTCACCGTATTTCAAAACTCCAGAAACCACAGACTGGACACTAAAGAGCATGATCCAGCGGTTGTCATGATGCCCCCGCCAACCCGTAGGCATTGAGCCCCGATATATCTTGACCATGTGCCCACTCGTTCAGGAGCGGAACAAGATCGGCCATGAGAGCGAGTTCCTGCTCACGGCGACCACGCCAGTCCAAACCGAGCGGCTCCATCAAATCGGTAAGTTGCTCGCCATCAAAGATCATGCGCTGGCGAATGGTGTCTACAAAGGCCGAGAGTGATTCGTTCGTCAGACTGTACATCTGAGCTAGATCTTCGATCTGCTTGGCCCACTTCTCATCCTTGAATTTCCGGTAACCGGCACGAATTTCAGGCTCGGCAAGGCCTTCGCCCTCTATTAGTGAGCATACGTATTCGACAATCTCTTCCTGTTCGTCAAGGAACTTGGCATCGGATCGGATCAGACTGATGAGTTGCTCACGGCTGATCTTTACTTTCTTCGGATCCTGACTCGAGTATTTTGCGACCAGTTCCATGATATAGTCGTAATCAATGAGAGCAGAAGCAAACAGGACCAATTCAAAGTCAAGTTGTTCGATATCTGGGTTGACTGGCTCGCCGTCCTCTCCGAATGTGCCTTGCTGCTCCTTCAGGTACCGGACAGTTTCGAGATATGCACCTTGAAATGCACGAAGTTTGTCTTTGGGAAGAATTTGTTCGATCTGCTCCCGCTGCTCATCGGTTAGATCGGTATACTGATCAAGTTGTGTCTTGAACCGCTGCACTTTCTTGAAATGGTTGATGAATTCTGCACGCGCGGCATCACCCTTGAGATTAGTCACCTGATCAGGTCTAGCTGCAAGTTCCTGTGACCGCATGAATCCCTCCAGATTATAGAAAGATTGCGTGAATTTGCCAATCATAACAGGTGCATCATCAACCAGCCAGATCTCCTTCGGCCGGCCGATCTGCTCGCCGGAGAACAAGGTGAGCGCAGCATCTACATTGCCTTGCTGCTGGCGGAAGTCAAGGATGTGACCATAGGGTTTGGTCGCATTGAGTACGCGGTTAGTGCGTGAGAATGCCTGAATCAAGCCGTGATATTTAAGATTCTTGTCGACATACAGGGTGTTGAGATATTTAGAATCAAACCCGGTGAGCAACATGTCTACGACAATGGTGATATCAATCTTTTCCTGACCCTTTTTAGGCAGATCACAATTGGGGAACTGCTGATCCTTGATGCGTTTCTGTACATCTTGATAGTAGATGTCGAAATTGCTGATATCGTGATTGGTATCGTATTGCCCGTTGTAATCAGCGATAATGGCTTTGAGCGCAGTTTTCTTCTTTTCAGGATCGTGCCGATTATCTTCTTGCTCCTGCAGGAGATCCTCCTGGATCTGCTGGATGTCTTTATTCCCCTCCGCCGGCGGTGAGAAGATGGCGGCGATCTTCAAAGGCCGAAACTCCGGGTCAGCAGTTTGGCGTTCCACCTGCAGCTTCTTGAAAACCTCGAAGTATTCAATGGCATCGTTGATCGAGGCGGTCGCCAGAAGTGCATTGAAAAGCCGATTTCTAGTTGCAGTGTCATGCTTATCTAAGATGGCTTCAGCGACCGCCCGCTTAGGGAGTGTCTGATCAATGTTGGAAGTGGGAGCATCATTTTGCCTGTAATAGTCGATGTGGAAGCGGAGAACATTCCAGTCTTCAATCGCATCCGTGATGGTGTAGGCATGGAGTTGTTCCTGAAATAATTCCTCTGTCGTTCGCAGAGTAGCTGCGCCCCCGTTAATCTGCCTGGCGGAGGCGTTATCTTCAAATATTGGGGTGCCAGTGAATCCAAAAAGCTGGGAATTTGGGAAGAATTCCCTGATGGCCCGATGATTCTCGCCGAACTGAGATCGGTGGCACTCGTCGAAGATGAAAACCATTCGCTTGTCTCGGATGTGATTGAGCCGCTGCCTGAAGGTTGACATCCCCTCGGATCTGTCATTCTTGCTATCTCTGCTACTCTCATTGAGAGCAAGCCCAAGTTTTTGAATGGTCGTCACAATGACCTTGTCCGCATAACCTTCGGACAGGAGACGGTGAACAAGCGTGGTGGTGTTGGTGTTTTCCTCTACGCAGTTCTCCTGGAATCGGTTGAATTCCTCGCGAGTCTGGCGGTCAAGATCCTTGCGGTCAACGACGAAAATGCATTTATGGATGCTTTCGTTGGCCTTGAGCAGAGTTGAGGCCTTGAAGGAGGTGAGTGTCTTGCCCGAGCCCGTTGTGTGCCAAATGTAACCATTGCCACAGTTCTGGTTGATGCAATCTACGATAGCCTTGACCGCGTAGATCTGATACGGGCGCATCATCAGGAGTTTTTGTTCGCTCGCAATCAGCACCATGTACTTGCTGATCATCTGGCTGAGTGTACACTTGGCAAGGAACTGATCAGCAAATTCGTCGAGGTAGTTAATCCTAATATTGTCTCTAGTCGCGAACCGGTAAATAGGAAGAAACTGCTCCTCCTCGTCAAAGGCAAAGTGTTTCGAATTGTTATTGGTGAAGTAGAGCGTGTCCGTACGGTTGCTGACAATAAAGAGCTGGATGAAGCAGAGCAACGTCTTAGAATAACCGTTGCCGGGATCGTTCTTGTACTTAACAATCTGCTGCATCGCTCGCCGGGGGCTGATCCCAAGTGTCTTAAGTTCAATCTGAACAACGGGGATACCGTTGATCAGCAGAATGACATCGTAGCGGTGATGGCTGTAGTCCGTGTTGATTCGTAACTGATTGACGACTTCAAAAGTATTCTTACACCATTCCTTGGTGTTGACAAGTGTGTAATTGAGCGGCATGCCATCTTCCCGGATAAACGTTTCCCGGTTTCTGAGGGAGCACGAGGCCTTGTATACATCCGGTGTGACGATGTCGTTGAGCAATCGCTGGAACTCATTGTCACTCAGCGTGACATGGTTGAGGGTTTCGAATTTTTGCCTGAAATTCGCTTCAAGATCGGCACGATTGCGGATTTCTGGGCGGTATCTGTACTTAAGATCCTGTAGTTTTGCTACAAGGACTTCTTCAATATCACGTTCGAGTTGCATGTTTTTTTTTCAATGTTTACCTTATGGGTTCCGTCGGCATTGCTTGCATGTAGCGTCCAATTCTCGCCAGAAGAAGAGAACGGCAACCTGAGTTAAAATTCTCGACATCTCGAAACTCTCCCTGTGGTGCCCATTTACGAAATCAGATTCAAGTGGTTCTGAGAACACGGTTTGGGGGCGTGATCTTGAAATCGTCTGTGATCACTTTAAGCTTTCGGTCGCAACGCTCAAATCTGTTCCATCTACATCCATACCCAGATAGAACCAGGGATGGAGTTGATACCGTGCGTAACCCTTCAAATCAATCTCTGCGAGAGGTGGAATAGAAGTGAGATCGTTGGCTTCACTCATTCACCAACGATAGGATACCCGCTCAGCAGATGAGGCTTTTATGCAAATTGGTCAATCAAAAGGAGAATCGAAGACACCCGCCGGGAAAAAAAGACCGAGGTAAAGCCACTGTGCTAGGACTGCGGAAGCAGAATCCGAAACGTTGAGCCCTGTCCAACCACCGAATGTGTCAGTGTCAATATACCACCATGATAATCTACTACAATGCGCTTGGCTAAACTGAGACCAAGTCCCCATCCCCGGGTCTTTGTGCTGTACCCCGGCTTGAAGATGCTTGACCAGTCACTGCGATCAATCCCCTTGCCGTTATCACTTATATCGATGTAAACACGGCCCTTCTCTATTCCCGAATTAATCCGAATCCGCCCATTCTCATTTTCAATGGCATCCATAGCGTTCTTGAGCAGATTTTCAACCACCCACGCAAATAAATCTGCATTGATCGGAGCCTGTAATTCTGTAGCAACATCCACCGTCAATGTCATGCCCCGACGGGGAAATCGTCTGCGAATATAGTTTGCAGTTCTGTCAAGAACGGGGGCCAATGACTGAACTTCCAATTTGGGCACCGAGCCAATGTCATTAAAACGGTTTGTCACTAAACTGAGACGCTGCACATCCGCATCCATTTCGTTCAAGGTATCGTGGTCGGCCTTGGGATTGGTGCGCATTACTTCAATCCAGCCCATCAGACTTGAGATTGGTGTTCCCAACTGATGCGCTGCCTCACGGGCCATCCCCACCCACAGGTTGCTCTGTTCACTCCTGCGTGCATACGAAAAGCCGAGATAGCCAAACCCGATAAATAATGCCACAAATGCAAGTTGCAGATATGGGTAGATCCGCAAATCCCGGATGATTGAACTCTCTCCGTAATGTACACGCTGAATCAGTGCCGGGGTGAGAGAATCCTGTCTGACCTCAATTGTAATCGGATCATAATTCCGGTCCATCTGCGCAATACGCCGCATGATCTCAAGTGAATCCTCCGAGGTCAGCTCCCCTTCCTCTGGAACTCCAAGATGCTGCCACCGGATTGGATTTCCCTCCTCATCCACAATCGCCGCAGGCACATCAGGGGAATACTCCGAAATAATATCAAAAATAAAATCAATGTGATCTCCCAGAGGCAGCCGGCTCCCCCAGGCTAACGCCGCCCGATGCTGCGGTGTCATTGGATCTGCCGGATCCAACTTGTCTGCAATCATCCGAAAATCTGCTTCATACGGATTTTGTGCTGCCGCAAGTGCAACCTGTTCAATGGCGGCCGCCCAGATCGTAACACTCGTACGCTCCCGCTCCTGTAAATGTCGTACAAGGTTACTGGTGTACAAAAGAGAGGCCAGCGCAATGCACATCGCAAACACGCTGAGCAAAAGCTTGAGCTTCAACTTCGTGATAAAGGCAAACATACTAAGTAATCGGTAAATGAAACGCCCCCGTCAGCAATCCACCTGAATCGTCTGAGAACGCCTGGGCCCCGTAGAAATCATCGTAACAGGTATACCCGTAAAGGATTGGATTCTATGAACCAACTCCTTGGCTGCATCTGGCAATGCCTCAAATTTCCGGCATCCACATATATCCTCCTTCCAGCCCTGCATCACCTCGTACCGGGGCGTGACGGCCTCAAGTGCCTGTGCATCATTGGTAAAGCGGGAATCCGCCGCTCCCCCCTGCTCATATTCAACACACACCTTTACCGTCTCCAGACCCGACAATACATCCAGTTTCGTGAGAGCTAATTCTGAAAACCCATTCAACCTGCAACTATAGCGAAGAGCCACCAGGTCAAGCCATCCACATCTGCGCGGTCTGCCTGTAGTTGCCCCAAATTCACCCCCGGTCTTCTGAAGATGTGCCCCGGTATGATCCGTTAATTCGGTCGGAAATGGTCCATGGCCTACCCGTGTACAATATGCTTTCGTGATTCCTATAATACGGAGGATGGCAGTCGGCGACACTCCAAGGCCGGTACAGACACCGCCTGCAGTCGGACTGCTCGAGGTTACATAAGGATAGGTGCCAAAGTCAATATCCAGAAGGCATCCCTGTGCCCCCTCAGCAAGGATCTGCTTTCCCTGATCCAGCGCTTCATGCAGGAAATGTGTCGTATCTGTGACATACTCCTGGAGTTGTTCAGCGTAACCTGTATACTCTGAAAAAATCTCCTCTGCATCAAGTTCACGCTCCCCATAGGCACCGCGAAGAACCAGATTCTTTTGTGCGACCTCCACCTGCAGACGCTTGAAAAATGCATCCCTGTCTATCAATTCACCGATCCGAATTCCGGTCCGTGCAATTTTATCTGTATAGGCCGGCCCAATTCCCCGCTTAGTGGTTCCGATTCTGTCGGCTGACCGAACGCTCTCCAGTGCCTGATGATACGGCAGGATACAGTGTGCATTCCGGGAAATCCACAGCCGCCCCTCCAGATCATACCCTAACTCCTGAACTTTCTGGATCTCAGAGACTAATGCCTTTGGGTCAATGACAACGCCATTGCCGATCAGGCAATGCACCCCGGAAGCAAAGACACCACTTGGCAACAGATGAAGGACCTGTGTCGTATCCCCCCACTTGATAGTATGTCCAGCGTTCGCACCGCCCTGATAGCGTGCCACGACATCAAATTGAGAAGCAAGCAGGTCAACAACCTTCCCCTTGCCTTCGTCGCCCCACTGACTTCCTACCACAACCGTTACTGCCATCAGGGAATCATTACAGAACACATCACTGCTCAAAGCAGCCCCTGAACACAGAAACTGTCAGGGCAATCTGTGAATAAAGGGATGATTTAGGAGGTCTTGTAGCTCTCCGCTGCTTCCTGAACCGACTCAAAGTGCTCAAACACCGTAACCAGCTTCGTAACCACAAGCAGGGATCTGATTTTGGCAGCCGGGTTGGCGAGACGCACATCACCGCCCGCATTGCGCATCGTGGTCATTGCACTGATCAACATTCCGAGACCACTTGAATTCATGAATTTGACCTTGGCCAAGTCCACGACCACATTTAACTTGCCCTGCTCTTTCAGGCCGTTGAGGGTGTCGTGGAGCTTTGCTCCCATTGGACCGCCCATAATATTCCCCTTGAGGGTAATGACGACCGCATTATAAACTTCATTGACTGAAAAATTCATGATTGCATAAGATTAACGTTGGCCGGCTTTTTTTGCCGAACCAGACCGATTGTACAATTCAACCACTACGGGAGTGGCTACGAAAACGGATGAATATGTTCCGATAATAATCCCAATGATAAGCGCAAACGAGAAACCACGCAAAACCTCCCCCCCAAACATGAACAACGTAGCTACAACCAGCAAGGTTGTTCCTGATGTGACAAAGGTGCGACTAAGTGTCGTATTCACGGATCGGTTCACAACGGTTTTGTATGGTTCTGTCTTGAACAGGTTCGTATACTCACGGATACGATCAAAGATAACCACTGTATCATTTAAAGAATAGCCCACAATCGTGAGGAAGGCCGCGATGATCGCCTGATCAATCTGCATGGAGAAGGGCATGATCCCCTGGAGAAGCGAGAACACGCCTAGCGTAATCAGGACATCATGGAAGAGGGCTGCCACCGCACCGAGTCCAAATCTCCATTCAAAACGAAGCATCACATAAAGAAAAATGACCAGAAGTGATCCCAGCACTGCATAGAATGAGCCCCGCTTCAGGTCTTCCGCAAATCGGGGCCCCACGATATCGGTCTTGATGACTCTTGGATTGCTGTCTGGAAATGCATCGGAGATACCCTGGATGATGAGCATTTGCACCTCCGAAGTTTCGCCTTCCGATGCGGTCCGAATCAGGAGTGCATCCTGCCCTTCGGCCCCCACATCACTGTAGGTTTTAATCTCTGGCGAGGTTTCGAGCACTGGCGTTAAGACCGCGCGTACTTCGGTCACTTCTAATATCTCATCACTCTCAACAACAAACTCCATCCCACCTCGGAAATCTATCCCGATTTCCAATCCCCGTATAAGGATTGCACCAAGGCTGAGCAGCAGCAGGATTCCGCTCACTGCGTAGCCCCTTTTTCTGCTTCCGACTAAATTATAATTTGTATTTTCAAAAATGCGCATAACAGATATCCTGGTTTGATTGTACGGTATTGATCAGCCGAAATTGACAATTCCGCGGCGGCCAATCACTACGTAATCAAAGATGATGCGGGTAAACACAATTGCACTAAAGAGCGATGCCAAAATGCCTGCCATCAGGGTCACTGCAAATCCCTGAATGGGGCCAACGCCAAATGAGTAGAGGATGATGCCCACAAAAAAGGTGGTGATGTTCGCATCTACAATTGCACTAAGCGCTTTCCCATACCCCCCGTCAATGGATGCTTTCAGTGTTTTGCCGGTAGACTGTTCTTCCCGGACACGCTCAAAGATCAGTACATTCGCATCAACGGCCATACCGATTGTAAGCACAATGCCGGCAATTCCCGGCAAGGTCAGAGTGGCATTGAACCCGGCCAGAATCCCCAGAATAAAGATAATATTGATCAGCAGTGCAAGATCCGCAACCATTCCCCCGCCCCGGTAATAGACAATCATAAACAGGGCTACAATAGAAAGCCCAACCAGAAGTGACATAAAACCGGATCTCCGGGCAACAATGCCTAAACTGGGGCCGACCGTTCGTTCTTCAACAATCTCCACCGGTGCGGGAAGTGCCCCGCTCTTGAGCACCGTTACAATATCATCGGACTCCTCCTGCGATGCCAGTCCCGTAATCTGGGATCGTCCGCCGCTAATCTGACCAATCACCGTGGGGTACGAGTACACGACGCGATCAAGGACGATGGCCACATTCTTTCCCACATTGGCACCGGTAAGGCGTGACCACACCCGGGCACCTTCGGAGTTCATCTCCATATCCACGAGCGGTTGGTTTGTAGTCTGGTCAAAGTCCGATCTGGCATCTGTAATCACATCCCCCGTCAGTTCAGCATTCATATTGACGGCCAATACCGGATAGTATTCCGCCCCGCCTGTACCACTTGGATTCGCATCGTACAGCAGTTCGATATCACGCGGAAGCATAGCCTGCACATCTGGATCTGCCATCAGCATATTGAAGGTCGCTGTATCCTGCACCGATACCTCTCCAAAGACTACAGAACCCTGCCCCGCCGGGATCAGAACATCCAGGAGAGGATTTCCCACATCGTCCAGACCTTCAGTTTCTGCGAGCAACTGACTGACATCAAAGGATGTATCTGCTTCCTCGGCGATATCCTCTTCGGCGGGGACTTCTACGGAATCTGACTCCGCCGCCACATCTACCTCATAGTAATTGATAATCCGCTGCAGGGAGGAATTCAGTTCACCTGGATCTGCCATCAGCCGAAATTCCAGCCGTGCGGTCCCTTTCAGCAGACGTCGCACGCGTTCAGGATCATCAATACCCGGCAATTCAACCACAATTCTGCGACTGCCCTGCGTCTGAATAGAGGGTTCGGTGACTCCATACCTGTCTACACGATTACGAATGACCTGCATGGCACGCTCAATTGCATCCGTACCCTGCGTACGTAAATAATCGGTTACATCCGCATTATCGGAGCGGCGTGTAATCGTTTCACTACGGAAATAGCGTGACAGTCTAGCGTCTGGATCTCGCCTCTCAAATTCCTCAACAAACGCATCAATCAATGAGATGCCTTCTTCCTGGCTCCGTTCGTCCGCTGTCGCAAGAACCTGATCAAATGCATCATCCCTGCGCTCTGCCGCCAATTGAACGAGCAATTCCCGCAGTCCGACCTCCATGGTGGTATGCATTCCTCCCTGAAGATCCAGCCCAAGATTGAGGGATTTTTCCTTGATTGACTCAATCCTGGAATAATTTTCGCGCTCGTAATCAGTTCGCTCCTCTTGCCCCATCTCCTCCAATCGGTTATTGAGGGAGATTCCCTGTAACGACGGGAATAAGTACCAGGCAGATAGCGCCAGAAAGAAAACGACTGCGCCGACCTTGAATCCGTTACCTTGCATGTATGCTTTTGACTAAATTAAAATGCGCCGCAAAACGGGCAATGCTTATTTCACAGCCCCATGGAACGCTGACCTCTGCGAAAAGGTGCCAAATTCCGGTGTGATGATTGCAGAAAAATAAAAAATCGGACAAAATCTGGCATCTAACGTTAGGGAATTATATACATGAGTACCCATGGGCACCATGTTCTTTTTGGTGCTTCATCACCCGTTGCCCGGTTGCAGGCTTGCGCTCCGCAATGACAGGTCTCATGTAGGCTCCACAACCCGTTCGGCACAATTCGTGCCAGAACACCATCCCCGACACCCGGATATTTACGGACGCATTCGTGTCCGCATTCGCCTGATGCCCGCACTCCAGACATAGAAACTCGGACTGCCTTTGCCGATTCTTTGCGTTCACATAGGAACACTTGCTGCATGTCTGTGATGTATAATGTGGGGGTACCTTGATCACCACACCTCGCTCCCGCAGGAACTGCTCCAGTATCGCCCATCCTGTTCCCAGTATCAAGCTGTTCAGTCCTGCTTTCTGCTTCACCTTCCTGCCCGGATTCTTGACCATTCCTTTCGCGCTTGCGGTCATACCCTTGGTTTTCAGGTCTTCCAGGATTACAAGCGTAGAGATTTCGGTGAGCGATAAGGCAATATGACGCAAGTCATTCCTTCGGATGTTCTTGATCTTGCGTTCATGGCGTGCGATGGTTTTCTTTATCTTCCTCCAGGAATGACTTCCTTTTTGTTTTTTTTTGCTAGTCGGCGTTGAAGCTTCTGAATGCGCTTTTCAATACGGGAGGTATCGGTCAGACAGAAGATCCTTCCCGCACTGTCCGCAACCTGCCCGCAATTGCGGTCGACCCCAATGCCAATGCCGTCCGCGTCTTGTAGGGTCGCGTCCACTTCATAGACGACCGTCATATACCAGTTCCCGTTTTCTTCAAAGATGCGGGCCGTCTTGGGCACGGGGTTTGTGTAGCGGTTCACTCGATAA
>JAJECV010000034.1 GCA_022821875.1 Rhodothermales bacterium | reverse complement strand
GGCCATTCATGTCCTGCCGGATCCCACGACCTCCATAGAATCTCTGGGGGAGGAGATCCCCACGGACTTTTCGCTGGAGCAGAATTACCCGAATCCATTCAATCCGACCACCGCCATTGAATTTTCGCTGACCCGAACCGGACCGGTGACGCTCACCGTGTATGATCTGCTGGGGCAGAAGGTGCAGACCCTGCTGGATCGTGTGCAGCCGGCCGGTCGCCACAGCGTGCGGTTCAGCGGGGCGGGGCTGGCCAGTGACACCTACCTTTACATTCTACAAACTGAAAAGGAAAGAGCCGTCAAAATGATGACCCTGCTCAAGTAAATCTATGCGGTGAATGATGGGCATTGAAAGCATGAATCCACCGTGCAGGAGAAGGTGATTCTGAACGGTCAGCGTTTTGCATGCGAGATCCGTTATAGACAGACAGACCGGCCGTCATCATGTATGAATATCCGGGGAAGACTGGTTGCGCTGGAAGGGGGTGCGTAGTTTCTTCGCATTATTCCTGCTGGGTACATCCGATGCACCATGAATCGGAAAAATGAAATTGATTCAGAGGCGGACCAAAGAGATCCATAATCCTGTCAACTCTCTGAAGCCGCACAAAACTCCTTGAACCGGTCCTGTGTGATGGTCAGATTAAATACAAGTCCTATGACACTTGACCAGCCGTGCAGGAAATAATGCCAGCCATCCTCTACAATCAATGACCTTGCATGAGACTGCCGTAAAGCCTGATGCAAAAATGGACGCTCGCCACGATAATTCAGTTCCCATACAACTCCATGCAAAGGAAACTGTACCGCATCCGTGACGGGAGACCCCGGCAGATCTTTTCCCATACCCGTTGCATTAACCACCATTGAGTATGGCGGAAGCCCGGATACAATCTGATCACACACCTGTGACCGACCTGAATGAATAAAGTCTATGGCGGTCTCTCCTGCATCCAGCTGCCCGGCAACCTGGGCACAGTGTGCCAGATTATCCGCACGCTTCTCTATGACCTGAACGAAAGCGGGAGGATTCACCGCCTGCTGCAGTACATGCACAATGAGGGCCACACAGGCTCCGCCGCCCCCAAGTACTAAAATCCCTGCCTCTTTGTTACGGCTCCACCAATCTGGAGGCAGAAAATTCGCCATGGCGAGCCCGCAGTTCGCAGGATCCACCGCATCCCCCCATAACTCTCCCCCACGCTTATACAGTGCGGACACTTCCCCGGTCAATCTGGCGGCGGGGGTATACTGATCAATCCATTCCCCCGCTGCACGTACGACAGACAACTTATGGGAGGTCACAAGTGCACCATACACTTCAGGATCCTCCTTGACACGCTGAACAGCTTTGCGGTGGAATTCCAGCGTCCCGTCAATAGGTAAATCTACGCCGCGCAGTTCTGCATCCCGGATACCGAGCGTTTTCGCCCAGACAGGAAATAAACGCAGAGACATCGATCCTCTGGTTAGGACACCCAAAAAATCCATGATCCTTCTATTTTCGTTTCCCGTCATTTTGATATATTCAGGCATCTCATATGATCTGACTATGCGGTTCATCATACGCCTCGTTCCCGTTCTGTTTCTTTTTTCAGCCCGTAATTCCGTTCAAAAGGAATCTCCGGACTACAATACCCTTCTCTTGCCAGAGCGCCCAAATATTCTATGGATTGTCGCAGAAGACATGAGCCCGACAATTCCGGCATACGGAGATTCCACGGTTCAAACCCCCAACCTTGACCGACTTTTCAGAGAGGGCGTGCGGTACACGAACATGTTTTCTGTGTCAGGGGTCTGCGCTCCCAGTCGCTTTTCGATTGCAACCGGCATTTACACAACACGCGGCGGAGCACAGCATATGCGCACTTCCTCCCGTCCAGAGTATATGGAGAAGATCGGGGTTATCCCTTACGAAGCAACCCCGGATCCACCGGTGCGCATGATGAGCGAGATCATGCGGGAGCATGGGTACTACACGACAAATAACAGCAAGCAGGACTATCAGTTCGAGGCACCGGTGATGGCCTGGGATGAGAACAGCCGACAGGCTCACTGGAAAAATCGCCCCAAAGGGATACCTTTCTTTTCGGTGGTCAATATTGGAGTGACCCATGAATCCCAGATCTGGATACGGGCAGAGGATCCGCTACGGATCCCGTCTGATCAGGAAGTGCCGATCCCTCCATATCTGCCCGACACCGGACTAGTCCGGACAGATGTAAGGCGGATGTACTCAAATATCCTGCTTCTGGATGCGCGTGTCGGAGAGATCCTGAATGAACTGGAGGACGCAGGCATACTGGAGGATACCATCGTTATGTTTTATTCTGATCATGGCGGACCGCTGCCACGACAAAAACGGCAGCTCTATGACTCAGGCCTGCATGTCCCTCTGGCCATCCGGTTTCCCGGCCGGCAACTCGCCGGATTAACGGATGAGCAGTTGATCAGTTTCATTGATCTGGCCCCGACCGTCTTTTCTCTGACTGGTGCTCCTTTACCGGACTATCTGGACGGCAGAGCCTTTCTGGGCAATCAACGTGCGGCAATGCCCCGGCAGTTTATCCATGCCGCCGCAGATCGGTTTGATGCCGAATATGATACCAAACGGGCCGTCAGAGACCATCGTTTCAAATACATCCGTAATCTACAGCCCGACCTCGGCTATTACCTGCCCGTCAGCTACCGGGAGCAGATGGCCACGATGCAGGAACTGCTCCGTCTGCGTGATGCGGGTGAACTTGATGAATTTCAGTCTCAGTGGTTTCGAACCTCCAAACCCGAAGAAGAACTTTTTGATACCGAAACCGATCCGTACGAACTCTTTAACCTTGCAGAAGACCCAGCCTATGCAGAGCGGTTGATCAAAATGCGTACCGAATTGAACCGTTGGATGAAGGATACATCCGATCCCGGCGCAATGGACGAAATGGATTTTGTCGCCTCGCTGTGGCCCAATCATATCCAACCCCAAAGTTCTGCCGTCTCGCTTGAAATGCTCTCTGGCGAAGCGAACATTTCGAACGCAAACGACTCGTTGCGCTATGTAATCACAACGGAGACAGACTCTGTAGAACTGCGTCTGTTTACAACAACAGAAGGGGCATCCATCGGCTATCAAATTCTTGAACCCGGTGCCATGGAGACAGATCACTGGCTGTTATACACCTCGCCCATTGTACTTCCTTCGGATCAGATCCTTAAAGCCCTCGCACATCGGATTGGATACGCACCCAGCAGGATCGTCACCGCAGGCCGTGACACACAGTAGCACTTTCAAGCAGTAAGAACTGGCCGCCGAATTACAATTCTGCCCCCTTCAACAGACAATATTCCATGGGCTATCCCTGAAGCTTGATGAAAAACGGTTTGCGCACCGCCTTATGTCACATCTGCACAAACTACCAAAACCCCGCAGAGATACACCGCAGCCGTTTCGAGAAGACCACTCTATTGTGAACGGCCCCCGTTACAATACTGAACAGAACAAAGCCTGTCCGAATGACCTCGGAAGAACGGAGTCCATCCCGTTCTCCTGTGCACAACAACTAAAACACCGAGGTGCGCACCAAGTCTGTTCCTTGGTGCGCACCTCCGGCTTAAAACCCTTCGGGGCTTCCTTCTGATCGTATGGATCAACCTAAGTAACCACCAGGACTCCCTGCATCAGTGCATAATGTCCTGGGTAAGTGCAAATGAAGCGATGCTGCCCCGGTTCCGAAGGAGCGGTAAAGGTGATCTCAACGGTTTCTCCAGGCTGGGCCATTGGAGTGGCGGCAAAGATGGCTTCATCTTCGGGAAGATAACCATTCGCCTCGCCTGCGGTAATGGCCGCCATGCCAACCCGTTGCACATCCTCATCGTTGTTCGTCGTGAGTATGACGACGTTGTGCACCATTGTGGGAAGTGTTGCAGTGTTCTCAAAGATCAATCTAACCTCGGCCCCGGCAGGAACTGAAATAGAATCCAATGCATACTTCATCTCCTCTCCAAGCGGTCTGAGCGTCATTTCAACGCTCAATGGTTCAGAAGCATCTTCCGATGTCTCCAGTGAGACACTTCCAGGCTCCGAAGAACCTTCTGCCTCGACTGCTGCCGTTTCCGAGGAGTCCGAAGTGCTTTCGCCGCCACAGGCCACAAACGTCACTGCAAAGATTAAAACCAGAAATGAATTTAAGAGAGACTTCATAATATCATGTTAAGTGAGTGTAAGAAGATGCGGCAAACATCTGTGCACGCATCGTATCCGCCAAATATACGACCTAAAGGCGAAGATGTGCGAATCGGCGGCAAATTTCCTCTCGCCTTCTTACACGATTCCCCCTCGGTGAACTCAATTCATTTCAGATATCCACAAAATCAGGGACCCGCTTTTCCTGTGCGCAACCTCATAAAATGAGACCGTGCACTGACGATTTGGGAACGCTTCTACACGTATTTTGAAGCCATGTACACAGAGATTCATACACGAAATTTCAACTGGGTATTATGGAGCGACTCCACTGGAGTTCGGCTATGGGCAGATATTTCTGTTTAACGGTAATTATCTTTACGGTATGCCGAGGCCGCAGAATGATGTCAGCAGGAGCATAACTGCCTGAACCGTGCAGGAGGTGGCCTTGCACCTGCATTCACGAATCCCTCCCAATGAATGACCGTCACTTGACTCGAAACAAATAATTTTCCGTATATTGGCATCATTGCGCCTTCGGTCCAGGCATTTTGCCTGGGTAAAGGGAATCCGGTGTCTTCCTGCTGCAGGAACAAGCCGGAACTGTACCCGCAACTGTAGGCCGTACGGAAGTAATCATACTTCCAGAGAAGAGGTGAAAGGGAGTACATGGTCACTGTCAGAATTGATGGGAAGGCTGTGAACACCGCATCTTCGGGCACACTGGGTGTGCGTACGGCGAGTCAGGAAACCTGCCGAGGGAAAAACGCGCCACCAACCTCCGGGTTTTGAGGTCTATGGTCGGCATCTGCTAGGAGGATTAGCTAGACGCAGCGGCCAGGATCTCATTGATTGAGGTTCAAGCACCAACATGCTGCGTATTCTGTTATTCTGTGCTCTTCAGCCCCTCCCGGTCTTCGCCGTGCAAGTCGCTGACAGCACTGTATCGCTTCCTCCGATTACGGTCACCGCTGCGCGGATACCCGTTCCTGTTGTGTATGCCCCCATTCGGACACAGGTACTTGATCGCAGTGCAATTTTAGAATCCGGTGCCTTGACCGTGGCCGATCTACTGCGCCAGCGTTCTGCATTGTATGTTCGACACTATGCAGGAGGACTGGCAACCTTGTCACAGCGCGGCGGCACAGCCTCACAAACCCTGGTTCTGCTGGATGGGCACCGAATTGCAAGTCCGCAATTCGGACAACTGGATCTATCCCTCTTGCCAACGATGATGCTGAATGCGGTAGAGGTCACCTCTGGTGCCGGCGGGGTTCTCTATGGCACCGATGCCGTTGGCGGTGTCATAAATCTGCAAACCGCATCCTCAGAAAACCTTATTACAGCACATGCTGAGACGGGAGCATGGGGGAAACGCTATGGTGCTGTCCACGCTACCCTGCGCCATAGACACCTGACCGGCACCGTGTCCGGTGAGATCAATCAATACAGGGGGGATTATCCATATTTGAATCGTGCACTGTTTCCCGTGCAAGAATCGCCCCGTGAAGGAGGCGATCAACAAAAGCGTTCGATCTTCGGGTCAATGACATGGACGCGCTCCAGGGATAAATGGCAGGTAAGCGCATGGTATAGTGATGCTGAACGTGGATTGCCAAGCATTAATTCCAGTCTGTCTACAGGCGAGCGCCAGTGGGATGAGCATCTGCGGGTCTGGGCACATGTCAGGCGAAAATGGGCCTGGGGGTCATTGAAAGCTGGCGGCCTCACACAGGCAGGAATGCTCCGTTACCTCAATCCACGTACACGCCTTGACAATACTGGCCGAACGAGCATGTCGTCTATCCAGACCCGTATTGAACTGGCACCAATCCGGTCTTGGCAGCTAGGGGGCGGAATAGAAGCAGGATTTGGCCAGGCAGATCACCCAAGCCTGAAACAGGGGAATATGGAGCGCCATTATGCTGCATACGCCCACGCAATACGGAGTTGGGGACCGCTGTCTGTTTACCCCGCCCTGCGTCTGGATCATTATGTCCGGCCAAGTAGGATTACTCCCGTGATTCCCAGCCTCGGAGTCAATGTCCGTCTGATACGCAACCTCCATCTGAAAGTCTCGGCAGCCTCGGCGTTTCGGATGCCCACCTTCAATGATCGATTTTGGTTACCGGGAGGAAATCCAGATCTGAAACCGGAACATGGCGAGAGCTACGATGCCGGATTGATATGGCTGTACGGCGGACTGCAAATTGAAATGACCGCCTTCATGACCCGGATGCGTGACCAAATTGTATGGCAGCCCGTGCCGGCCGGGCACTGGGCACCGTTAAACGTCAATCGAACGACCAATTACGGTCTGGAAACCTCTGCCGAGTTTCAACGGGACCTGACTGCACGGATGAAAGCCCGTACAGGTTTCGTGTGGGCGCACACGGCACAGAAGAGTGATTCGTTCCTGCGGCTCGTCCCTCGGAACGCAATCAAAGGCCATACGCAACTTCGCTGGCGGTTCCTGACCGTTAACATTGCCGCCAACTACACCGGCGCACTTGCGATAACGTCGGTTACGAAATCCAAACCCTTCTTTCTGATACACGGCCAAATGAAAATTCATACCGGCCCTGTTTCCCTGGGGGTTCACGGTGAAAACCTTCTGAATGCCCGCTACGAATATCTGCCGGCCAATCCAATGCCTCCGAGGCAGGCACGGCTGATGCTAACTCTCACATTTCACTGAACACTTTTTGTAAATGACTAGGTTTGTCCAATTTTATATCTCGATGTGGTTCATCACCGCACCTGTTTCCGCGCAGGAAGTTCTCGGCGTGTATATTGCTAATCAAGGCAATTTTTCCGATACGAATGGCTCAATTACATGGTACGATTTATCAACCAGACAGACAAAGGAGATTGAGCTTTTCAGTCTTCCCCAAAGCATCACGCTGCACGGTGATTTTGGGTATGTCGCATCAAATGTGACGAACAATGTGGATATCCTGGACTTATCCACCAACATGCGTGTCGGCCAGATTCCCCGAGTAGCGGATCCTCGATATATCGGCATCGTTGATCAAAACAAAGCCTACGTATCTGAACTGAATTCAGATCAGGTCAGGATACTCAACCTTCGCTCACGGACGGTGTCCGGCTCCGTAGATACGGGCTCCAAACCGGAGGACATTGCTGTGGTCGGCAACCGTGCATTCGTGGCCAACTACGGATGGGGCAGCGACTCTACGCTCACGGTTATTGACATCCAGACCGATACGGTCATTGAAACGATTGATCTGGGATGTGACGGTCCCCGGCACCTTGAAGTTGACCGGCAGGGTGACCTCTGGGCGTTTTGCAAGGGCAATACGGTCTATAGTGCGGATTTCACACAGATACTCGAACGAACCAATGGTGCGGCGGTCGTACTGAATCCACAGACCAGTGAAATTCTGAAGCACATTGAGTTTGACCACCAGGTCGGCGCAAGTGCCTCGGGCCAGGATTCCTGTTACAGCCCTGAGAGTGAAGAAATATTCCTGATTCGCAGTGACAACTCAGCGGTCCTGGTTTTTGACACTGCCCAAAATTTGCAGAAGGAGCCCATAATCTTATCGGGAGATGAGGGTGTAGGTGGTTTGGCTTACGATGCAAATGCACGCCTGTTTTATATCAGTCGAATTGTAAGCTACGTAGAACCGGGATTCGTTCAGATCATAAATCGGGATGACATGTTGGAGGCTGGTCGATTCTTCGCGGGAATTGCTCCGTCACATTTGGTCTTGCACAAATCCCCCAGTGTCACCGCCGCAGACGGGGGCGAGGCATCACCGGTTGCAGAACTATTGCCGGCCTATCCAAACCCCTTCAATCGTGCTTCCACACTCACTTTTGTACTGGAACAGGCGCAGCAGGTATCTCTGGCAATCTATGATGCATTGGGGCGTGAGGTCGCCCGTCCAGTGTTCGGTTTGCGGTCAGCCGGAAAACATCATGTTGTATGGGACGCAGGTCCGTTGCCGGCGGGAACTTATTTCAGCCGATGGATCATTGACGGCCGGATGTCCACTGGAACACTTGTGCGTACACACTAATCTGACCTGACCGAATCACGGTAACAGGTCTAGCAGCCTGTGGATAAAGTCCAGAAAAATCTGAGCAACACTTTTCGGATTGGTTTTTGAGGATTAGATTGCTCAAAATAGCCATAGAATTCTGGCCTTTAGAGTTTCAAAAAAAGGCGAAAAACAGATGGTTTGGCCATCGACGACATGCAGTTGTGCTGTCTAACTCTATGATCATATTTTATCCACGGGCTGCTAAGCGGCATTAGACGCTGGGGGCCTTCCTGTTGCCAAAGTATTTTGCTGCAATGACCCCAACAAATCTCAAACTGATTGAACGGTATTGCGTAAATTCCACACGTCTGGGTACATTCTTAGCGTATGAGTCACTTTGAGCGATAGAGATCAAGAGGTAAATCATGTCTCCCTACCCGGTAGGAGCAGTAGCTAATTTTATGATTGGACGATCCCTGAAACAAGGGCCGCCAATCACGCATCTCCAACTCCAGAAACTGGTCTGCATCAGCTATGGATTTTACTTTGCTCAAACCAATGGTAAATTATTTCAGGAGAAAATTGAAGCTTGGCCGTATGGTCCGATAGTGCCGGAACTGTATCACGAATTTAAGCGGTTTGAGTCATTTCCCCTTCGTAAATGGTCTGCGCACTATAATTATTTAACCGGGAAGTTTCAAATCCCGGTGGTCAGCAAGAACGATTCCGCTTCCCTGAAAGTCCTGAACTTCGTATGGCGCAGATATGGAATACTCTCTGCGAAGCAATTGGTGGAGATTACTCACGCGGACGGTACGCCGTGGAAAATCACCATAGATCAGAAACGACGGCGTATCAAAGACGATCTCATTCGCAATCACTATAGCAAAGTCCTTGATGATGCATGGAACTCCCTCGCCTCGGCCTCCTGATTGGCTCCCTGAAAAAGATCAGCGCCTGTTCAGGGACAACTAGGAATGAAGTCGATATCAATGCCGACTGTGGATGGAGTTGCTGCCAACAGGAAACCTTCAATTAGTCTTGGATTGGTTTGTAAGTCTGCATACGGAGGGGATGTCGCACTGCCAATTGAAGATGTTCGCGAATCCAATGCCTTCCTGCAGCCTGAATAAAATGGACCCCGGTGATCAAACGCATACTCTCTGGAGTTTACCGGACCCGCTGAACCTGATATTCGCCCCCTTTACGTTGATCCGAATGGTATCTTAACGTGAAACGCTTCCCGCAATGCAAAAATACTTCTTCCTAATCCCGCTGCTTTTGGCGACCTGTACAACCGAACCGCAACCTCTGCCCAATGTGATCATTATGTTTGTTGATGATCTGGGATATAGTGATATTGGGATGTACGGGGCCCCCGGTTATGCAACCCCCAACCTTGACCGCATGGCAGCAGAGGGAGTCCATTTTACAGATTTTTATGTGAGTCAGCCCGTCTGCTCCGCGTCCCGCGCCTCACTCCTGACCGGCAGTTACGCAAACCGGATCGGGATCCACGGTGCACTGGGACCGGGAAATTCGCATGGAATCCATCAAGATGAAATAACTCTGGGAGAACTTTTCAAAACAAAAGGCTATGCGACGGCGGCATACGGAAAATGGCATCTCGGCCATCATCCTCAATTTTTGCCCATGGAACATGGATTTGACGACTACTACGGCATTCCCTACTCCAACGATATGTGGCCGTTTCATCCTGAGAATCCAGAAATCTGGGGAGATCTGCCGACCATTGAAGGAGATTCCATCATAGGATTCAATACCGACCAAACCCGCTTTACCACCGATTTTACCCTGCGCAGTACGGAATTTATTCGTACGCAGGCATCGGCCAATCAACCTTTCTTTCTTTATATTGCACACCCCATGCCGCATGTGCCCCTGTTTGTTTCCGAAGAGCGCCTGGGCAATAGTGGCGCAGGCCTCTATGGAGATGTCATTCACGAAATAGATTGGTCCATGGGGCAGATCCTCCAGACTCTGGCAGATATGGATATTGATGACCGCACCCTGGTCCTGTTTGCAAGTGATAACGGCCCCTGGCTCAGCTACGGGAATCATGCCGGCAGCGCCAGTCCTCTGCGTGAGGGAAAGGGAACCGTATGGGAAGGCGGCGTAAGAGTGCCCTTTATTGCCCGCTGGCCGGGAACCCTGCCGGAAGGATTATCGGTCAACACCCCCGCAATGACAATTGACATGTTTCCAACTCTGGCACATCTCATCCATGCACCACTGCCGGAGCATCCGATTGACGGCCGGAACATCTGGCCCCTCCTTCGCGGTGAATCCACCGAATCGCCTCAGCAGGCCTACTTCTTCTGGTACCGCCAAAATGAACTGCACGCCGTGCGCAGTGACCGCTGGAAACTGTATTTTCCGCACCGCTATCGGACAATGACCGGACAGGAACCCGGCGCAGATGGAATTCCAGGGCGATATACGCACCTGAATTCTGATCTGGAACTCTATGATCTTGCAGCAGATGTGCAAGAAATCCAGGATGTATCTGAACGCTATCCAGAGGTGATTGAACATCTCAGTATTCTCGCAGACAGTATGCGAAGGGTGCTCGGAGACCGGTTACGTGATGTGGAAGGAGCGCAAGTGCGTCAACCCGGCCAAATTCAACCTCGCTGACTCCATGACCATTATCGTCAGCGCAGGGGGATACGCCCAATGCATTTGACTGCACATCTATCCTCTGTGCACAGAATTTATCTGCTTCGTACAACCCAAAATAATCTCATTCCAGGAACTCATGAAGTACACTGCTAAGGCAGATATCGGTGTCGTCGGCCTAGCTGTGATGGGACAGAATCTGGCCCTGAATATGCACGATCACCGGTTCTGTGTGACGGTCTATAACCGTACGGCCTCCACTATGGAGCAATTCATGGTCGGACCTGCGGCAGGTACCTCCATTCAGGGAGCCTACTCGCTTCCGCAACTTGTCACCACGCTTAAGCGACCTCGACGGATTCTGCTTATGGTCAAGGCGGGGACCGTCGTTGATCAAACGATTACCAGCCTGCTGCCACTCCTGGAGGACGGCGACATCCTGATCGACGGCGGGAATTCAAATTATCACGATACAATTCGTCGAACCCGTGAAGTAGAGGCACACGGGGTATTGTTTATTGGAACCGGCGTTTCCGGCGGCGAAGAAGGTGCACGAACCGGACCAAGTATTATGCCTGGGGGCAGTGCAGAGGCATGGCCGCACGTCAAGCCGATCTTTCAACGCATTGCGGCCAAAGTAAAGGGGGATCCATGTTGTGAATGGATTGGCCCGGATGGCGCTGGACACTTTGTCAAGATGGTTCATAACGGGATTGAATACGGAGATATGCAAATCATTGCGGAGTCCTATCAACTCATGAAAGAACTCCTGGGATTCTCGAATCTCCAAATGCGGGATATCTATGCTGAGTGGAATACGGGGGAGTTAAATTCCTATCTTGTTCAGATTACCCGAGACATTCTTGGCCACCAGGATGAAGAAGGGAATTTTACGCTGGACACCATTCTAGACTGTGCCGGACAAAAAGGAACGGGGAAATGGACCGCAGTGAGCGCCCTGGATCAGGGGATCCCGCTCACATTGATCGGTGAAGCGGTCTTCGCCCGATTTCTTTCCTCCTTAAAACCCGAGCGCACCCATGCGTCGGGCACCCTTCCCGGACCTTCCACTGCATCCAGTCAAATAGACACACAGGCATGCATACGTGACCTGCATGATGCTGTCTATGCGGCAAAGATCATGTCTTATGCGCAGGGGTACATGCTGCTTCGCTCCGCAGCAGAAACCTACAGCTGGCCTCTGGATTACGGGAGTATTGCGCTGATGTGGAGGGGCGGGTGCATCATCCGCTCGGCATTCCTGAAGAAGATCAAGGAAGCGTTTGACTCCCATCCAGATCTGCAAAATCTTTTGATGGCTCCCTATTTCACCGAGGCACTCTCAAAAGCACAGGGAGCGTGGCGCCGAATCGCTGCCCTCGCAGCCACCCGCGGCATTCCTGTCCCTGCAATCAGCAGCGCACTGGCCTTTTATGACGGCTACCGCCGTACCCGCGGCCCCGCAAACCTTATTCAAGCCCAGAGAGATTACTTTGGTGCACATACATATGAGCGTGTGGATGAAGTACGGGGAAAATTTTTTCATACCGACTGGACGGGAACAGGAGGGGCGATAACCGCAGGGACCTATGATGCCTGACTCCTTGTCGAATCATATCATCGTGGATACCGACGCCGGTCCGGATGATCTGCTAGCACTGGGATATCTGCTGGTTCATCCAGACATTAAGGTGGAGGCCATTACGATCTCCTATGGGCTTGCCCATGCAGATTGCGCTGCCATCAATATTGCCCGCATTGTTGCCGCATTCGCTACCGGACACATCCCGGTCTATGTTGGAGATCCCAGGCCATCATCCGGCAATGCCGCCTTCCCTGACCGCTGGCGAAAACTGTCCGATGATCTTCCCGGCGTACGCCTGCCCAAAGCCTTCATTCCACCCGAAGAAGAACATGCCGTCTCCTATCTGAACCGCAGGCTTTCACGGGTATCCCGTCCAGTGCGTTTACTGGCACTTGGTGCGCTGACCAACCTGATGCACCTAACCCGGGCTTCCGCTCCAGCCATCCAGGAGCTGGTGATTATGGGCGGAGCATTCGCAGTACAGGGAAATGTGAATGACTCTGGGGAATTTGTTTCTCCAACCGCAAAAGCAGAATGGAATTTTTTTGTAGATCCACAGGCTGCATCCAAAGTTTTTTCCTCTGACCTGCCGATTACCGTGATTCCTCTGGATGCGACGAATCAGGTACCCGTCAAAATCCCCTTCATTGATCAATTTACAAAAATGGCCCGCTGCCCGGTAGGGCGTATGACGGCAGAGGTCATGGAATCGGTTCGCCCACATGCCGAACAAGGTGTCTTTTATGCCTGGGACCCACTCGCGGCTGTGTATCTCATCCATCCTGAGGTCGTCAAATTGTCCCGATTCCCGGTCACGGTGCAAGCTTCCGGTCCTGACGCAGGCACCTCCCGCAAAGCAGATACCGGTCACAGGTTCTCGGTTGCGATGGCAGCATCTGGCGAATTATTTATGCGCTATTTTACCGAACCATTTGAAAACACGGCCAAGGCGTACAGCTAAAATGCTCCAAAAATTCTACACCGATACCGGGATGCCCTGCGAAATCGCAAATATTTGGCAACCCGCCACTAAAAAGATGATTGCCTACTGAGCGGATACCCACTGGCGAGACAAGCCATGAAGTGGTTGTTTTTGGCCTGTGATCAACTGCAATGCGTACGCTCCGAGCATGTCCTTATGATTCAGACCAACTTGTACGAATGCAGTTACCACGCAGGAAAATTCCTCAAACTTTGAATGAAGCATGCGATGCCTGCCCCCTGGAACCTAACATTGACCACTCCCGTCTGCAGGAAAATATCGGCATGATCCATAAACTGGATACCGACTGGATGAACGGACCAAAGAATTTATTCCCGACTATTCAAAGCCGGCAATCGGAACTTGTGAACCCTGTCCCTCCAATCAGCGGCCAAAACTTGATTTGTGAAGATCGACTGAAGGGGGGCCGTACGGTTGCCTGGGTCCTTGGTTCAGTGCAGATTCAGGGAATGTCACCTGTGCGCACGGAACGATGCTCACATAAAATCTGACTTCCCCGGATCTCAAATGGACGGCCGTTGAACCCAACCGGACAGGCCCAATGAACATCTCAAACCTATCGCTGCATCCTACCCGTGTATTCCAGCATCCAGAAACTGCGTCTCTGACCAGACTGCTCTGGTGCTGCGGTATTGCACTGGCCACGCTTCTAACCACCGGATGCAGTACCCTCAAACGCTCATTGCAAAACCAGCCCTGTGTTCTTAATGCATCCCAACCGTATGACACAGTTCATGTCAACCCTGCACTCCATAATCTCACGCTGCACTGGAAAAATCCAGAGTCCAATGAACCGTTTGAAACAGTGCACAGCCTTGTTCACTGGCTGGAGCGTACAGGACATTCGGTCGTTGCGGTCACCAATGCGGGAATCTTCGAGCCGGGACTCATTCCGACTGGACTCTATGTGGAAAAGAGACAGCAACTGCGTCCACTGAATCTTGAAGACGGATATGGAAATTTCTATCTCAAGCCCAACGGGGTGTTCTTTGTCCATGACCATCAGTTCGATATCCTGGAATCCGTACGTTTCCACATGGAGAAACCGGAAGCTGATTATGCGCTGCAATCTGGTCCCCTGCTTTTACAGGAGTCCAAAATCCACCCGGCATTCACGCCCGGCTCTAAAAACTGCCGCCTGAGAAGCGGGATCGGTATATCCGAAGACGGCCAGGCGATTCTTGCCATCACGAACGGGGCGGTCAATTTTTTTGACTTTGCCGTGTGGTTTCGGGATACGGCAAACGTAACCGATGCACTTTATCTGGATGGAGCCATCAGTACACTTCACACCTGGCGGCGGCCAGAGGCCTCCACAGAGGAGGCGTACGCAGGATTCCTCGCAGTCACTAGAAAAGTCAAATAGTTGTTGCCCCGCCAGGATTCGAACCTGGAACCTCCTGGTCCAGAGCCAGGCGCTCTGCCAATTGAGCTACAGGGCAATGATCTCCCTTTATTCTATGTCGTCAAGATTAGTTCCGTCTGAGCGCCGTCCGGCACAGAATCCTGTGCCCGGGCTACGTATCCGTCCGAAAATTGATTTATTGCTCCAGTCGGAACGAAAGGGAATCGTCTGATATTTCGAGAACATCCCCGATTTCAGATGGTGTCGGAAGACAAGAGCATGGTCGTTCATTCGGTCCCGCAGCAGGCCTCACGCA
>JAJECV010000116.1 GCA_022821875.1 Rhodothermales bacterium | reverse complement strand
ACCGAAGAAATGTCTCTGCGAGCATGTGCGAACCGCAAATGAGGATGGAGTCCTGCTTTGCGGCCTGCTCTTGTGCAAGCTGCCACATCGCCGGCACGGCCCCTGCCCCTGCGACCTCTATTGCATGTGTACGAAGATCTGCGGCCAGATCTGTCGCAGATACGGCACGCCGAAGTGCAAGGTCACACGCATACACTTTGAGCGGATGCCGCCGGTGCAAGATCCGCAGGACCCCGGAGAGGTCTTTGTCTTTCATCAAAGAGAGCAGAAGATGCACGGTTCCTGTTGCGGGCATGGAGTTGAGCGCGGCGGCAATTCCCGCGGGGTTGTGGGCAACATCCAGAACGGTCAAGGGGGATTTCCGGAGAATTTCCAGGCGTGCCCGCAGGCCGGTCAGTTCACGGACCTGTGCAAGCCCTTCCTGAATGAGCCCGGGTTCCGGTCCTGTTTTCGGGAAAAGCAGTTCGGCGCTCCGCACGGCCAAAAGTGTGTTCAGGGCATGGTGCGGTGCGGTTTGAAGATCCGGCTCCGGCAACGGGTAAATCCTTTCCGGGGTCTGGAGTTGGCGGCCGTTCACCTGCCCCGGTTCAATCCATGGGGCGTTTTGTTTGCGGGCAATCTTCTGCAGAATGTTCTGGGTCACATCATGGCCCGTTCCGGCAAGAACGGGAGTTTGATTCTTAATAATTCCCGCTTTTTCGCGTGCGACCGCGGCCAGTGTATCCCCCAGTATCTGCGTGTGGTCCAGATCAATTTGCGTGACGACACAGAGTTTGGGGGTGAGGATATTGGTTGCATCCAGCCTGCCGCCGAGCCCGGTTTCAACAACGGCCAGATCCACGGAGGATTCCGCAAAGAAGAGGAATCCCAGTGCGGTCACGGCTTCAAAAAAACTTGGCTGCAGGCGCTCAAACAGAGACCCATAACGATCTAAAGCTCTCTGCATCCAGATATCCGGGACCGGTATCCCGTTGAGTCGGATGCGTTCTGACAGGTGGAGTAAATGCGGGGAGGTGTAGAGTCCAATGCGGGATCCTGCTGCTTGTCCAATCGCGGCAATCATGCTGGCAACGGACCCTTTCCCGTTGGTGCCGGCAATATGTACACTGGCAAACTTGTGCTGCGGGCTGCCCATTGCATCCAGAAGACGGGCAACCCCCTGCAATCCCGGCCTCATAGCTTCATGGCCGAGTTCGGAATAGCGCGGAAGATTCAGCAGCCGCGCAGCATAGTCCGCCGGCATCACGATTTTCTAGGGCGCAGGGTCACCACGGGAAGAATCATTTCCTCCATGGAGGCCCCTCCATGTTGCATGGAGTCATTGTAGAGGTTCCGGTAGTGGTTATAGTTGGTCGGATAGACGAAGTAATAATCTTCCTTCGCAATGAGATAGCAGCTCCCGGCTCCCGCCGACGGGAGTCCGTATGCTTTTGGATCCCGGACAATCATTGCATGGCGCGAATCTGCCTGGAGGTTACGGCCGCATTTATAGCGTAACGCGGTGGAAGTGTTGCGGTCTCCACGCACCTTGGCTCCGTGCAGGCTCCGGATCGCCCCGTGGTCGGTGGTGATGATGATCGTACAGTCCTTTTTGGACAGCGTCTGCAGGGACTGGTACAGCCACGAGTGCTTAAACCAAGTCCGGGTCAGGGCCCGGTAGGCCTGCTCGTCGGGAGCCAGTTCACGGATCACATCGGAGTCGGCCCGGCTGTGGGCCAGAATGTCCACGAAGTTGATAACGACCGCGTTCAGATCCGCCTGCAGGTAGTCGTTTACATCCCGGGCGAATGCGCGGCCGTCGTCCTTGCGGATCAGTTTTCGATACCGCATAGAACGGTGCTGCTGATTGAGTCGCTCCAGACAGGCCGCAAGTAACGCTTCCTCGTGACGATTCCGGCTGTGCTCATCCCCGTGTTCCCCCTGCCAGAGGGCCGGATGGCGGCGGTGAATCTCGTGGGGCAGAAGCCCGCTGAAAATCGCATTCCGTGCGTAGGGGGTTGCGGTTGGCAGAATTCCCATGGAGAAATCCGTCTGGACGGAGAAGAGGGGCAGGAGCAGGGATTCAAACTCCAGCCACTGATCATACCGCATGCAGTCAATCACGAAGAAGATTACAGGGCGGTCCGCCCTGAGTTGCGGGAGAACCCAATGCGGGATCACTTCATGGGAGAGCCGCGGGCGCTCCCCGGATGAACGGGAATTATATGCCGCAATCCAGTCTGGGTACACATCTTCAATATAGCGGCCGAATACCCGGTTTGCTTCCCGGTACTGATCCAACAGGACCTGACGCGCACCTTCATCATTCTCTAACTGGCGATCATAATGAACCAGTTCCTGGTAGAGGCTGAACCATCCCTGAAAGTCCGTACAGTTGTTCAGGGTTTTGGAAATCGCATTGAAACGGAGCAGATAGTCCTGAGAGACACGTGCATTGCGCAACTGAATCCGTTCCAGAAGACGCTTGCAGGTCAGCAGGATTTGGCTGGGGTTGACCGGCTTGGTCAGGTAATCACTGATTTGTCCGCCGAGGGCTTCATCCATGAGATGTTCTTCCTCGCTCTTGGTGACCATGATGACCGGAAGGTCTGGGCGTTTTTGTTTGATGGCCGCCAAGGTCTCCAGGCCATCCATGCCGGGCATCTGCTCGTCTAGCAGAACGACATCAACCAGATCGTTTTGGGCAACGATCTCCACGGCATCGGCCCCGTTGGTTACGCAGGTAACCTGATAGCCGCGATTTTCGAGAAAGAATACATGGGACCGGAGCAGATCAATTTCATCGTCCGCCCAGAGGATATGTCCGGCTGTTGACATCGACTGATATGGGTTGCTGAGTCGTAGCCGTAAATTCAGATGCTGAAAATTGAGACAGAGTATCTTAAATTTAATATACTGCGGATGAATGATCCTGTTTCATTACGGAACAGCATCCGAAGAAAGCAGTATAACGAAAGAAATCACAAACCCCCCAAATCCCATGTCACGAAAAGGATTATCGCAACGCATGCAGGTTGCAATGAATGAGCAGATTAAAGCCGAGCTGGATTCGGCTTACCTGTATCTGGCGCTTTCGGCCGAAATGGAATCCCGAAACCTGAAGGGCTTTGCTCACTGGCTGCGGGTCCAGTGGGAAGAGGAACTTGCACATGGGTTAAAGCTGTATGATTTTCTGCTTCAGCGTGATGCCAAAGTGGAACTTCATGCGCTGGAGAAGCCGAAAATTGATCCAGAGCAGACAACCCTGGAAATTTTTACACATGTACTGGAGCATGAACAGTACATCACTTCCAGAATCAATCAGTTGTATGCTTTGGCGCAGGAGGATCATGACTACGGTTCGCAGACACTTCTGCACTGGTTTATTGAGGAGCAGATGGAAGAAGAGGAGTCTGCCCGGGAGATCATGGACAATCTGCGTCTGGTCGGCGAATCGGGCGCTGCCCTCTTTCTCCTGGACCGTGAGTTAGGTCAGCGTACGGATGAGACTGAGGACGATGAATAGAGCAAGAGCAGGTCTGGTTCACGATCTGTGACGCATGTCAGCACTGAAATTTCTGGTTCCTGGAGAGATTTCCCGGGAAGAATTTGACGCGGTCAACATTGAGATTCATGATGTTGCCCCCGGGGTCCTGATGCTCGTTGGTCTTGGAGGAAATATTGGAGTTTCCTACGGAGAAGATGCGACGTTTATGGTGGACGGTCAATTTGGACCGCTTACGGAAAAAATCTTTTCCGCCATTGCGAGCCGTACCCGTAAACCGGTTCAGTTTGTTCTCAATACGCACTGGCATTTGGATCATGTGGCAGCCAATGAGCGTCTGGCCGATCATGGAGTTACGATTTTGGCACATGAGAATGTTCGTGTACGTCTGAGTGTGGAGCAGGTGCTGCCTGCCTTCGGACAAACGGTTCCGGCCAGGCCGGAAAAGGCGCTCCCCTCGGTTACGTTTACGAAAGACATGTCTTTGCACTGGAATGGGGATTTGGTGGAAATTTTCCATGCCCCCAATGCTCACACGGATGGGGACACCCTTGTACATTTTCACGAGGGGAATGTCATCCACATGTCGGATACCTACTTCAACGGGATGTATCCGCTCATTGATATTGACTGTGGCGGTTCCATTGACGGGATGATTGCAGTTGCGGAAGAGGTGCTTGTGCGCTCCAATCAGAGTACGAAGATCATCCCGGGGCATGGGCCGTTGTCCAGTCAGTCCGAATTGGCGGCGTACCGGGATATGTTGGTAACGGTCCGTGACGCGGTGACGGCACTGATTCAGGATGGGAAGACTCTTGCGGAGACCGTTGCGGCCAGACCCACGGCTTCCCTTGATGTGGACTGGGCCGGCGGGGTGCTGGAGCCGGACACGTTTGTTGCACACATCTACAACTGCCTCACAAAATCTACCGGTCCATGAGCCCGGCCGCCTGAGCGGCTTTGTGAAGCGCTTCACGGTCTGACCGTTTGAGCGGGAGGATCTCCAGATCGATCAGCAGATCTCCGGTTCGTCTGGTATCCGATTGAACCCCGCATTCTTTGAGACGCAGCCGGGTCCCGGGGATTGAATTGGGTGGAACATCCATCGTGATGGACTCTCCATAAGGGTCAACAATGGTACGGGTCACCCCCAGAAGCGCCTCTAGTCCGTTGAGGGGGAGTTTCATTTGCAGTGTGTTTCCTTTGCGGGTAAAGACGGGATGTGGGAGCACCTTGAAGGTGAAGACGCGTGCAGCAGGATCATCGGAGGCACGTATACGAAATTTATTTTTCACTCCCCGGGGAAGTACAATGCGGGTGAGGGATCCATCTTTGCCCCGAATCATGACGGGCCCGCCCCGAAGTGCACGTTCGAGTGAAATATGCACGACATTGCTGCCTCCCCCGAAAAGTTCCTCAAAAAACTCGCCGATACTGGAAAACAAATCATCTACAAATACGGGAGCGGGGTCAGGCCTGTTTGCAGCCCGCAGCCGGTCATATGCTTTTCGCCGGGTGGGGTCGGAAAGAATACTGTAGGCCTGCTGAAGCTGCTTAAAGCGCTCTTCCGCCTCATCATCGCCGGGATTACGATCTGGGTGATGACGCTGGGCAAGTAGACGATAGGCAATCTTGATCTCCTCTGCAGACGCAGATGGATTGACTTCCATTACAGCATAAAGATCATCAGCGATGGTTAAACGAGGCATAAACAGGTCAGCGATAGTTCAAGAACAGACAGGTGCGAGGTTTGTAGTACTTAAAGTAAATGAAGAAGATTACAAAGATACTGATTGCGAATCGGGGAGAGATCGCATTGCGGATCATGCGCACCTGCCGGGTGCTGGGGATTCGTTCGGTTGCAGTTTACAGTGAGGTGGACCGGAGCAGTGCCCATGTGGTATATGCCGATGAAGCCTATTGTGTGGGACCTGCTCCATCGATAGATTCTTATCTGAATCTGGGTCAGATTCTGGAGGCGGTACAGAAAAGCGGTGCAGATGCAGTTCATCCGGGGTACGGGTTTTTGTCGGAGCGAGCGGAACTTGCCGAGGCATGCAGGGAGCGGGGAATCATCTTTATTGGCCCGTCCGCACAGGCGATTCGTGATATGGGAGACAAGGTACTGGCCAGAAATCTGATGCAGGCACATGATGTGCCAGTGGTTCCAGGGACTGTCGGAGAAATCACCGATGTGGAGGAAGCTCTAGCCATAGCAGAGCAAATCGGATATCCCGTCCTTGCAAAGGCAGCGGCGGGGGGAGGGGGCAAAGGGATGCGGAAGGTCAACAGTGCGCAGGAGATGGAGCAGGCGCTTGGCCGGGCACAGGGGGAGGCAGGGTCCGCCTTTGGGGATGCCCGCATCTTTATTGAGAAGTATCTGGAGAGTCCGCGTCATATAGAATTTCAGATCCTTTCCGATGTGTACGGCAAATGCATTCATCTGTTTGAGCGTGAATGTTCAATCCAGAGGCGCCATCAGAAAGTCATTGAGGAAGCTCCCTGTGCCCACATGAGTGCAGGACTGCGGACACGTATGGGGGCAGCGGCGATCCGCGCCGCACAGGCATGCAGGTATGTCGGTGCAGGGACCATTGAATTTTTACTTGATCAGGACCATAATTTCTATTTTATGGAAATGAATACGCGCCTTCAGGTGGAGCACCCGGTGACCGAGTACATCACAGGACTAGACCTTGTGGCCGAGCAGATCAGGATCGCAGAAGGAATCTCTCTGCCATACGAACAAGGCAATACGGAGATTCACGGGCATGCGATTGAGTGTCGTATCTATGCGGAGGACCCGGCATCCGGTTTTTTACCAAATCCGGGGAGGGTGACTTATCATCAGGTGCCGACGGGAGTCGGGGTCCGGGTGGATAGCGGTCTGGATGTCAGTGGAGATGTACCCATCTACTATGATCCAATGATATCAAAAGTAATTACCTGGGGCCGTACGCGTGACGAGGCAACGGAGAGAATGATTGGTGCCCTAAGTGATTATCAGATTGCAGGGGTAAAAACGACGCGCCAATTCTGTCGCCGCGTGATGCAAAGCAGGGCTTGGCGGGATGCGCATCTAAGTACGCATTTTGTGGAGGAGCATCCCGACCTTTTGACGGAGCAGGCGAGGGCCCCGATTGAGGCCGCTGCGGCAGCAGCCGTCTTGCTGCAGGAGACACCTGGCAGTAATCAATTTTCGACCACTGCCAAGTGGAACCGCAGAAACAGATAGCACGATTCTGGGCGATCAGACGGACTCTTTGGCTCACGGCATACTTGGAGTCTTTGGAACTTTGCCGCCCCGGTGAAGGAGCCCGAAACGTGGATCTGCCAGAGAGATCCCGCCAACCCGACTACAAAAATTCCAGATCTGCCTTCCTGACAACCGTTCCCGCAGGCCGTCAGCGCATCCCCATCCACCATGGAATCGGTTACTTGAGCAGGGTCATCATTCTGACGGCCTTCTCTTTTTCGGTTTGCAGAACATACATGTAGGTGTCACTGGCCAGTCCCGCTCCGCTGAACCGTACACTGTGGCGACCGGCCGGCTGCACACGATCCAGCAGGGTCTGTACCTTCTGCCCCAGCAGATCATACACGGTGAGTGTCACCGGCCCGGTTCGGGTCAGCGAAAATTCAATGGCGGTGGTCGGATTGAATGGATTCGGGTAATTCTGCTCCAGCGAAAAGTCCGTGGGGATCTCCTCCCCCAGAGATTCTATGGAGGTCGTGGGATCCGGCAGGACATGAATGGCC
>JAJECV010000082.1 GCA_022821875.1 Rhodothermales bacterium | reverse complement strand
TCTATTTGCATTCCTTATACCATATGTTGAAAATTCGATAACCTGCAGACAACGGAACACCCCCAGAAATTCACCACCATCCCGCTACTGACACCAAGCCAAATATAATGCTATTTCACTATATTTATAGAAGCCCCGAATAACGTATCCCGGATATCCTTCAGTTGTCGCGACGCTTCGTAGAACCTTCACGAAAAAACAAGCGCAGATGACATCAGGCGCATGTTGCCAGAAATAGCGACATGAACGGAGTGCAAGAGAGTACTTTGAATCCCGCGCAAAATCGAAACATGATACGGAGCATGGATGGTTATTTCCAGATTGAGTCAAGTTTCCATACATCCAGCGACACGAGGTGTGCAGGGCCTCCTTTTGCGTAAAGTTCAATACGGTCGCTCTCCATCCGGGGAAAAATCCGGTGCGTAAAAACAAGGGACCCGTCCTGAGCAAACACTTCAATGGAGGACCAGTCCACAAAAATATGCAGGCGAACGGGGCCGTCATTTCCCTGAGGAGGACCGCGATGGGAACCTGGAAAGCTGGGATGAAAATCAATGTTCCCGGACCTGCGGCCGTTTACAAAAATTTCTCCGTACTGCGTATCAAAGCCGATGATTGTCGCCTCGTCATCGGAAACATGTACACGCAGTCCAACCTCCTCACTTTCTCCAGGCTGGAATTCAGCCAGAATCTCCAGGGCCTTCCCGCCGAACGCATCGCCGGGATCCATCGTTCCGGTGAGAAGCTGATCTTCAATTCGAAAGTGATCCCGGCGTAAGATCTGGAGTTCTTCGACCGGTCGCTGTATCAGGCGCAGTTCCCCGCCGGTGCGCCGCAGGGTTAAAGACCGCGGGATACTCTGTACACCTCTCCATGGATGCGTTGGAAGATCGTTCGCATACAGCCAGTTGTTCATCCAGCCCAGCCAGATTCTCCGCCCGTCCTCGGCCGGTATATCTGACCAGGATACCGCCGCATAGAAGTCCCTGCCGTACTCCAGCCAGTAGGTATCCAGGTGGTCGGGGGTAAAGGTTGTCCCGTCAAAATATCCCACGAAGTACTGGCCGCCAGAGCCCCCTGCAATCGCTTCGCTTCCCTGATCTACCTGAAGGACCCAGCGTGACACGCCGGGTTCATTCTCTACCTTGAGTTCAAAGAGGTCGGGGCATTCCCAGATCCCGTCTGCGTTGCCAGACGGCCCGAAGGAACTCAGAAACTCCCAATCTTTCAGGTTGACAGATGCATAGAAATGCAGTTTTCGTTCGAGGGGCAATGCAACCACCATGACCCATTTTTCTTCCGGAGCATACCAGAATACCTTCGGATCCCGAAAATCCGCCATCCCGATATCAATTACGGGGTTGTTCTCGTACGGGGTCCATGTACGTCCACGGTCATTGCTGTAGGCAATGTACTGATTCTGCTTCCTTTGATTGGGGTAATGTGCGGTGTAGATGGCCACCAGAGGAGGCTTATCAGAGGTGGCGAAGCCGGAAGAGTTCTGCCAGTCAACCACGGCGCTTCCCGAAAATGCCATCGTACTGTCCGTCTCAGGGATTGCAAGTGGCAGATGCGTCCAGTGGACTAAATCCGTACTGACCGCATGCCCCCAGCTCATGTGTCCCCATTGAATCCCCTCCGGGTTGTGTTGATATAAGAGATGATACTCTCCATCGTAATAGACCATCCCGTTTGGATCATTCATCCAGTTCACCGCAGGAGAGAAATGGAATTGCGGCCGGTACTGCTCCTGATAGGTCGCCTCCTGTGCGATGCTCTGCGAATCACCGAGGCAGATAAAGAGAATAGATACTGCCAGGGAAGTACGGACTTGAAGTGACATATTAGATGTTCCGGTTGCTTATAAGAATCCCCAATATAGGAATTGATTCAGCATACATGAATGCAAGGCTGACAGGAATGAACCGGATTCACCCGAAGAAGGCGTTTTATGCTGGTGATTTTCGCCGTTTGGGGATCCCGGAGAGGGAACGGTCAGGCTTTAAAAGAACCGGCCATGCAAAAGCCGTCCAATTGTGCTAACTTTAGGGCTGTTAACCATTTCAGATTGTTATGTCGCGAACAAAAAAACTCAGTCGCCGAGAGTTTATCACCACTACGACGGGAACGGCCGCGGTTGCGGCTGTGCTTCCCCGGAAAGTCTTTGGCGGACCGGGTCGGGTTGCCCCCAGTGACCGGATCCAGGTTGCATTGATCGGATGCGGAACGCAGGCTTTGCGTCAACTGATGGGAGATTGGCTTCCAAGAGAGGATCTCCAGGTCACTGCGATCTGTGACCCGAATATGGACTCGGAAGATTATCGCGACTGGAGTCCGCACAGTCTGCGCAATTCCGTGCGTGAATTTCTGGGGAACTCCAACTGGGGATCTGAAACCGGTATTCGGGCAGGACGCATGGCGGCAAAAGAACTGATTGAGGGATACTATGCAAAGGAGCGTGCACAGGGCGGCTGGGAAGGACTGAAGCTGTATGCGGATTACAGAGAGATGCTGGCGGAATCCGAGGGCATTGATGCGATCATTGACATGACCCCTGAGCATCTTCACGGGGTGGTGAACATTGCGGGGATGGAAGCAGGCAAGGCGGTGATCTCCCACAAGGTGCTCGCGAATACATTGCATGAGGTGCATCATACGGTTCGCGCGGCCAAAGAAACCGGTGTGACCACGCATCTGATGGCATGGAATAATGATCCGGCACTCTATCAACTATGGGAATGGCTGGGGCAGGGGGTAATCGGAAAGGTGAAAGAGGTCCATAACTGGTCCAATCGTCCGATATGGCCGCAGGGATGGATCGAAAACCCTAAAGAGGAGATGCCGATCCCTGACGGGATGGACTGGAGCCTGTGGCTGGGCTGTGTACCGGATCGTCCCTACCACATCGATTACACCCATGCACTCTTCCGGGGATGGTTTGAGTTCGGCAGTGGATGTCTGGGGGACATGGGACAGTACAGTTTATGGAGGACCTATCGGATGCTCAATCCAGGCCCGGTGATTCGCGTCGTGTCAAATGTTGCTACGGGTGCAGCCATTGTCGGGAATCAAAGTCAGTGGCGTCGTTCCGAGGTTGCGTTCCCGACCGCAAGTACGGTGCACTTTGAACATAAAGATCTGGATATTTTCTGGTATGACGGCGGGATGAAGCCGCGCATAGCAAAAGGGTTACTGGCTCCAGGAGAACGACTTCCCAACCAGGGTGTCCTCTATGTGGGAGAATATGGAACAATCATCGGGAACTTCCTGGGGACCGATTTTCGGCTTCTCCCCGAAAGCAGGATGACGGCACTACAGGGATCTTTACCTGCGAAGAGATCTGGAGAAGAGGTGAAAAATTCTGTGGACGAGTACATGGACGCAATCCGGGATGGTAAGCAAAGCCGGGGGAGCTTCATCAACATTGCAGATCTTGCCGAGGCGACCTGTCTGGGGACCATTGCGATCAGAACAGGGGAGCAGATCAGCTGGGATGCCGCGAACATGAAAATGCTCAGTGACCATGTTCCGCATGAGTTCATGACCCGTGTATATCGTGAGGGCTGGGCGGTATAGAAGGCCGCTGCGCCGATAGGAGGCGGATTTTCACCCGGTGATGATCCTTTTTGAGCCCCGGGATGATTCCTTCCTGAGCGCGGTACGCCGTGCCGTGTTCACGCTTGAGGGGGATTCATCGCTGGGGATGACAGGGGAGTAGGCATCGGTCAGGTTTTCCTGGCAATTGGACGCAAAGTGTATGGAGCCCCTCTGCAATTGTCCGTCTGTCTGAATATCAGGGTTCAAATTGGACAATTTGTCACCAGTCTTCGCCGCGGAATACTTTTGGATCTTTGTATGACCCGCAGGCATAATTGACAAATTGACATACAACACCATGAACCTTAACAACTACACCGTTAAAGCGCGGGAGACGGTCCAGAAGGCACTGGAGATTGCCGCAGGGAATAACCATCAGGGGCTGGATTCTGCGCATCTGTTGAAGGCATTTCTGGCCGATCCCAACAACATTGGATTCGCCATCATGCAGCGGCTTGGAGCAGACCTGCAGGGACTGGAAAATGAAGTGGATCAACTGCTGAAAAATCTTCCGGTGGTCACAGGATCCTCGGTGGAAGGAGGGTACCTGACTAGCGGGACGAAAAAGGTTTTTGATCAGGCGCTCAAGGAATCCAGGGGGCTGAAGGATGATTTTGTGAGCAGTGAGCATGTGCTGATTGCCTTGACGGCTGCCGGCGGGCCGGTAAGCGAGGCCATGGCGCGTCGGGGCATCACAAAGTCATCCATTCTCGGCGTACTCCAGAGCGTACGGGGGAACCGGCGGGTGACCGATCAGCATGCGGAAGACAGCTACCGCGCCCTTGAGCGTTTTACACGCAATCTCAATGAATTCGCGGAAAGCGGCAGGATTGATCCCGTAATTGGACGGGATGAAGAGATCCGGCGCGTCTTGCAGATTCTGTCCCGGCGGACGAAAAATAATCCTATCCTGATTGGAGAGGCCGGCGTCGGAAAGACGGCCATTGCCGAGGGGATTGCGATCCGGATTGTGCAGGGAGATGTCCCGGAAGGGCTGAAATCCAGGCGGTTGCATGCCCTTGATATGGGGGCATTGATTGCAGGGGCCAAGTATCGCGGAGAGTTTGAAGATCGACTGAAAGCGGTCGTTAAGGAGGTGACCGATGCAGACGGAGAAGTCCTGCTGTTCATTGATGAAATCCATACACTGGTCGGAGCCGGGGCCGCCGAAGGGGCAATGGATGCAGCGAATATTCTGAAACCGGCACTGGCACGGGGAGATCTGCGCGCCATCGGTGCAACAACTCTGGATGAGTATCGAAAGTATTTCGAGAAAGACAAGGCGCTGGAGCGCAGATTTCAGACCGTGATGGTGCATGAGCCGCAGCTTGATGATGCGATTTCCATTCTGCGCGGCATCCGTGAGCGCTATGAAGTGCACCATGGGGTGCGGATTAATGATGCGGCGATCATTTCCGCCGTTCAACTCAGTAACCGGTACATTGGAGACCGCCATCTGCCGGACAAGGCAATTGACCTGATGGATGAAGCGATGGCGCGTCTGCGAACGGAGATTGATTCTCTTCCAGAGGAATTGGACACACTGGAACGCCAGATCCGGCAGCTGGAAATTGAACGCGAAGCGCTCAAGCGTGAAAAGGATCAGGAGAAACTTCTTTTGCTAGAGGAACAACTCGCCAATCTGACGGAAGAGCGCGGCAGTTTGCGTACCCGGTGGGATGAAGAAAAGAAACTCATTTCCGGGATCCGCAGGGCAAAAGAGCAGATTGAAGAGCTTCGGATTAAGGACGAGGCGCTCGTTCGTGCCGGGAAGTACGAGGAAGTGGCAAAAATTCGGCACGGCACGATCCCCGAACTGGAGAATGAGATCCATGAAACCCAGTCCAGGCTCCAGCAGGTGCAGGAAAATGGGGCACTTCTCAAGGAAGAGGTGGATGCGGAGGATATTGCCGAAATCGTTTCGAAGTGGACCGGAATTCCGGTTTCCCGGATGATGGAAAGTGAGCGGGCCAAACTGCTCCGGGCCGAGCAGGAGTTGAAGTGTCGTGTGGTGGGGCAGGATGAAGCGATTCAGTCCATTGCCCATGCGGTGCGGCGAGGCAGAGCAGGGCTTCAGGAGCAGGGGCGGCCGATTGGGTCCTTTATTTTTCTTGGGTCCACCGGGATCGGCAAGACCGAACTGGCCAAGGCATTGGCAGGATTCCTCTTTGATAATGAGCAGGCCCTGATACGTATTGACATGAGTGAGTATCAGGAACGCCATACCGTAAGCAGGTTGATTGGTGCGCCGCCGGGATACGTGGGATACGAAGAAGGAGGGCAGTTGACGGAGCGGGTTCGGCGACGCCCCTACGCGGTGGTATTACTGGATGAGATAGAGAAGGCGCACCCCGAGGTATTCAATATTCTGTTACAGGTTCTGGACGAAGGCTGTCTGACGGATAACAAGGGGCGGACGACGGATTTTAAGAATACCATTGTGATCATGACCAGTAATCTGGGCAGTGAACTGATTCGTCAGCGGATTGAGAACGGGGTTGTGTTTGACACCCGGGAAGTCTGGCGTGAGATCATGGATCTGTTGAAGGCGAGCGTTCGCCCGGAGTTTTTGAATCGGATCGACGAGATCGTTCTGTTCAACCCGCTGGATCAGGAGGTTATCCGTGAGATTGTACAGATCCAGTTTGCACGGATTCAGCGGTTGGCATTGGAGAGTCACGGGCTGACCCTTCGGCTGACAGATGCTGCCGGAGATTATTTGGCGGAAGCGGGGTTTGATCCGGCATTCGGGGCCCGTCCGGTCAAGCGCCTGCTGCAGCGGGAGGTGGTCAATAAACTGGCCGAGGAGATTCTGTCCGGCTGGGTCGGTGCAGGTCAGACGGTGACGCTGGATGTGGCACCGGATGCCAGTGGACTGGTACTGGAAACCGCACCGTTACCCATGGAAGATGGAGTGCCTGCAGGATGAAGAAATTCTCCGTAATTGTATGATCATTGGGAATCTTGTCCTATATTTGGAGCCTGTGGAATGGCCGGTATTTTTCCATACCGGCCATTCGTATTCATAAAGGGTTGCATGTATCTGAAGAAGCTTTCAATTTACGGGTTCAAGAGTTTTGTATCTCCGACAGATTTACAGTTTGATCCAGGGATTACGGCCATTGTGGGTCCGAATGGTTGCGGTAAGTCCAATATTGTAGATGCGCTGCGCTGGGTGATTGGAGAGCAGCGTGCCCGTGTACTCCGCTCGGGCAAAATGGACAGCGTCATTTTCAATGGTACAACAAGCCGCCGTGCCGTTGGGCTGGCGGAAGTGCAGTTGACGATTGCAAATACGCGTGGAGTCTTACCTCTGGAGTACTCCGAAGTGATTCTTGGACGACGCCTGTACCGATCGGGAGAGGCGGAATATCTGCTCAATGGAGTGGAATGCAGGCTTCGGGATATTACGGATCTTTTTACGGATACCGGAATGGGCGCGGGGGCGTATTCGGTCATTGAGTTGAAGATGATTGATGAAATCCTGTCCGAGAACACGCAGGACCGCCGCAGACTGTTTGAAGAGGCATCCGGTATCACGCGGTACAAAAAGCGAAGAGCGGATGCGCTTCGCAAATTGGACCAAATGCAATCGGATCTTGCCCGGGTACGGGATCTGACCGATGAAATTTCCAAGCGGGTCCGGAGCTTAAAACGGCAGGCATCTGTCGCAGAGCGCTATTTGCGTTACAGAGCAGAACTGCAAACTGCACAGATCAATCTGCTCAAACTTGAATATTCCCGTTTTCTGACGGAGGAGAAAATTTTTGAAGAGGAGATTGTAAAGATCTCGGATACATGTGCAGGTCTGGCGGCGGATGTACATGCAAATGAAGTGCAGATGGAAACACTCCGTACAAGGTTTGTGGAGGAAGAAAAGAGAGCACAGAGAAATCGTCAGGCATTTGTTGAGCACGAACAGCGCATTATCAAACTGGAAGGTGATCTTCGTCTGGAGGCGGCCAATCAGCAAACCATTGCACAAAACATTGAACGGCTGGAGGTGGAGAAGAGGGCAAACGCAGTGAGACAGGAGGATTTGTCGGATCAGTCTGAATCTGCAGAGGAAGGATTTACCATTGCATCCTCCGATGTTGAGAAAGCATCCAGAGCCCTGGAGCATGCCTCTGCCAAAAGGGAGTCGGTTCGAAAAACCCTCAGCATCCTGGAATCTGAAAGGCAGAATCTGGTAAAGACCGTCACCGCTCTGGAGCGTCAAAAACTGGATAGTCAGCGCAATTCTGACCGTTTACAGGGTCGGGTTACCCATATGCAGGAAGAATTAAACCGGCTTGAGCGGGAGCAGGCATCGAAGGAGGAGGCCAATGAACATGCGAAAAAGGTGGCAGCGGATTCGATCAATGCACTTGAAAAGGCACAGGAAACGTTTAATCGTGTTCGGACTGCGCGTCAGGAAGCCGAAATGGTTCATGCAGGACTGGAACAAAAAATTTCTCAGGGGCGGGATGCGATAGAGCAGGCGCAAAGGCGGCTTGCAGCGAAGTGTGCAGAGATCGAAATTCTGGAAGATCTCGTCAATACGTATGACTTTTTCCCGGATGCCGTCCGGTATCTGTTAACTGAGGCTGCAGATCTTCAGACGACTACGCTGAGTGATCTGATTACCTGCGCCCCCAAGTACAGGGCAGCGCTGGCAGTTGCTCTGGAACCATATGGGGGGTGCATTGCCACCCAGACCGAACAGGTTGCCAGAAGAGCAGCGGAACGGTTACGCGTCGAAGATAAGGGGCGTGCGTATTTTATCATTCTGGAGAACCTCCCATCTTCTTTCCATCTCGGTGACCGATCACCGGGTTCATTACTGGAACGGATTACGGTACGGGATGAGACCTACAGGCCGATTGCCGAACTTCTGCTGCGGGATGTATTTCTGGTTGAATCTCTGGATCAGGGGAAACGACTGCTTAAGGAGGGAGGGACAGCATATCGGTATGTGACTCTGGAGGGGGAATGGATTGATGGGCGCGGAATGCTGTATGCAGGCGGAAGCGAGGAAGGAGGTACGTACTCCCATCTTTCCCGGCGTGACAGTCTGCGGGCCGGGAAAGAGGCGTGCGCCGAACTTCAAACACAGGCCGATCAGGCAAAATCTACGCTTGCAGAATTGCATGAGGAGCAGCACCAAATCGACCTGCAAAAAGTGATTCATCAGGCGCGTGAAGCGGAGCGGCTTGTTGCAGAGGCAGATCGCAATGCACAGAAATATATTCAGATTCGTGAATTGGGCACCAGTCAACTGGATGCACTGCAACGGAGGCGGCATCAGATTGTACAGGAAATTTCTGGTTTGGTGCAGGAGGCTGAGCCAGACGGAGATGAGTTGATTCAGATGGAAAAACAGCTTTTGGAAGCGCAGGAACAAGTACGCTCGCTGGATCAAAAAATTCAGTCCTGCCGGAGAGAGTTAGAGGAAGTACAAAATCTGTATGTAGAGGCCCACACGGCTGCCGCTCAGACCGCAGCTGTGCGTGATCGAATCGGCGATAACATGGAGCGCATCGAAAGAGAGCGGATGCGTTTAAAGAGTCAGGAAGAAGTCTATCGTGAAGAACGGGAGGCCCTCCTGGAAATGCAGAAGGATGCATCCATGAAACTTCTAGAATTAACACGGCAGCTTGAGGCAGAACGCAATAGTCACAGCGATTTGCATGCGCTCAATGCGCAGGACCGTGTCCGGGAGCATGAATTACGTCTGGAGCTGGAACGGAGCAATGAACAGGTCCGAAAAGCCCAGAGGGCATTCCAGGAAGCAAAGCAGGAAGAGACGAGGATTCAGATCAAATATAGCGCAGTGAAAGCACGTCGTGAGGATTTACAGGTTCGGGCACTTGAGGAACATCAGTTTGAGCTTTCCGTCTCGGAGGAGGTTGAGGACCTAGACGACATAGCCATTAGAGAGCAAATCCAGGAGACCGAGCGCAAATTACGGTCAATGGGAAATGTCAATGCCTTAGCGCTGGAAGAATACAACAAGCAAAATGAGCGGCTGGAATTTATGATGGAGCAGCGCTCAGATCTGGAAGAAGCGGAAAAAGTACTGGTGCAGACCATCAAAGAAATCAATCGCACGGCCTCGCAGCAGTTTCTGGACACCTATGTATTAATTCGGGAGAATTTTCAAAGGCTCTTTTGCGAACTGTTTGGAGACAAGGCCAGGTGTGACCTTGCTCTGACGGACTCGGAGGATGTTCTGGAATCTCCGATTGCGGTCATTGCGCGGCCAAGCGGTAAGCGTCCGGTCAGTATTGCTCAGTTATCCAGTGGGGAAAAAACGCTTACTGCCATTGCGCTCCTCTTTGCGATCTATCTGATTAAACCGAGCCCGTTTTGTTTTCTGGACGAAGTGGATGCCCCGTTAGATGACACCAATGTGGATCATTTTATGCGGATGATCCAGCGTTTTTCGTCAGAGACCCAGTTTATTCTGGTGACGCATAACAAGCGGACTATGGAAATGGCGAACCGTCTTTACGGGGTTACGATGCAGGAGGAGGGGGTGTCTAGTCTGGTCAGTGTACGTTTTGATGAGGCGGTCTCTCTGGGGGGGTAGGTAAAACGGCATCCACCTCAATTTCCACCAGCAGTTCGGGGCGGATCAATCCTGCAACTCCCACCATGGTTGCCGCAGGGCGGATTGAGGTGAAGACTTCGCCGTGTGCTTTGCCGACCGCATCCGCATGCAGATCAATATGGACCACATACATTCGTGTACGGACGACATCGGTCAGAGATGCCTTGAGTTCATGGAGGGCTTTCTTGATGATGTCGAAGATATAGCGGGTCTGCGCATAGGCATCGCCTTCGCCAATGACATTGCCGGCAGGTGTTACTGAGGTTGTCCCCGCTACGTGTATATTTTTTGAACTTCGTACCGCTCGCACATACCCGTACTTTGCCTCCCATACGGTCCCACTGGTGACTTCATGCCGATGGGGAGCATGCGGCTGCGATGATGTCTTCATCGGCGCATTGTCCAGACTAGCATGACACAGAGACCCCGTAAAATCCGCAGATGCTCACATGGGACTGCACATCAGCGCATGCACGACACACACGGACTCATGCCCAAAACGGGCCAAGCAGGATGTCCCTGATCTGCTGGAATGCCCATTTCGGGCATGTGTGATGCGAGGCAGGAACAATCAAAATCCGAGGGAATTCGGATTAGTGTTCCGCGGCGACCTCTTCCTCGCCGGCCTCTTCTTCCATTGCTCCCTCTTCCATCTCACCCTCCATCATCATGTCGGTTGAGTCTGCTGCCTCCATGGCATCAGCGGAGTCGGCTTCCATCTCCATGGCACCGTCTTCCATCATGGCATCATCTTCCATCATGGTGCCGTCTTCGTGCATCTCTGCGTCGCTTTCCATCTCCATGGAGGAATCAGAACCACCGCATGCTGTGATCAGCAGGGCGAGGGTAAGAAAAAGAATGTAGGTAAATTTCATTGTAACCAAGTTTTTTGAATGATCAATGTGCCGGGAAAGTGCAGATATTCGATTTTCAGCGAATATTTTGTGAATAGCCTCACCGGTATCCCCTAATATAATACATACAATGGGAATTTATGCAGTATTTCGGGGCAGGGGGCGTTAAATTTTCAAAAATGAAGCATATTTGGGGGAAATGAAGTCCTCCAATAGGATACCGAATGCAGAAAAAATGGGCTGCAATGGAAAGTCATGATCAGGGTTTCCTTGTCCGGATTGAGGGTAGTAGAGCAGGATACCGGGGAGTTTGGGCGGTTAACGCTGGTCCCATCCTTGACCGTGCTTGATTCAGGGTGTGCAGGAAAGCATCCTGTCCAATCGGCCCTCTCTGCAGATGGCGTTGAGATGTCCGCAGTTTTTCAAGAGCGCAAACGGCACGGTATGTGGGTGCCGGGAATTGAGTTTGGTGGAGGTCAGCTAAGAATTTGCAGTGGGGCATCCTTCCATTACCGTTGATGTCGGGGATTTTGAGGATTGTTCCAGACTGTTTTGAGTTGAATGGAAGAGTATCCGTTACGGTATGCACTTGATGATCTATTTTCGAAGGGTATAACAGATCTTGCAGTTCGTAACATTGCAAGCAGTGTTCCATCTTCAAGGATGGATGGAGTCAGGGATAATTACAGTGATTCAGACTTGGAGCATACCATTGTGCGGGACACACAGGGATACGGGTGACTTTGATTGATCGTCGGGAGGCTTTATGGTTCGGGTATCGAACCGCAGCAAGGATGACGATGACAGTGAACGCAGCGTGCCAGGTTGTGCGTTGGCAGGCGACATGTTGATGTTGTCTACGTCGACGAACTGGAAGGTTGTGCAGACTGTGAGTCACCTGCGGAGAGGAGATCCTGCAGTGGATGATGTACCGGCTGGCGGCGAGCTTCGTCCGTGGGAGCGGTTCGGCGTATGGAGGTGAAACCGCATTGGGAGACATCGGAGTAAATGTGCAAGGAACGAATCGTTACGAAATTCAATGAAAAGCGGGTTCGGGCCAATTTTCATTGTGATGTTAATATCAACCAGATGTTAAAATTTGATTAATTACCGAAATTATTTGGATTTTTCAATTCTTTTCCCTTTTTTATTAAGGTGTTAACTTCTTTACCCCTTAATAAATTCGGTTTCAATGCTTAACAAAATGCTTTGCACATTAGCAGGATTGGGGATGCTAATGCCTTTTTCAGCGTTCGCTCAGGAAGCGGAAGCTGTCCCTGCGATCAGCGGTACAGATACGTCATGGTTACTGATTTCCACGGCGCTTGTGTTACTGATGCCCTCTTGGGCTGGCATTCTTTTACGGGGGACTTGTCCGTTCCAAGAATGCACTCAACACCATGATGATGAGCTTTGTCGCGCTGGGGGTTTCCGGCACGCTGTAGGCCATTGCCGGGTATTCCATTGCTTTTGGGGAGGGGAGTGCCTGGATAGGTGACTTTTCGATGTCCTTCCTGACAGGTGTCGGGCTGGATCCGAATGGCAGCATCCCGGATCTGCTGTTCATGGGATTTCAGGTAAGGACAAATTTCTGTAACAAGCCATTTTTTGTTCCGTATGCCGATGCGGTTGATTAATTACGAGAGATTGAGACAGTTGGAAAAGTGATCCTCCTACGACTAGTTTGACATGTATGTTATCAGGCATTGAGTGCCTTTATTTCATGATTTTACTGCACCTATCTATGGAATTAGGATGAGAAACAGCACCAAATTTCTATTTGGACGCACAGATGGGTGCGTCCTTTCGGCGGCGACGAATTTGTTCTACAGTGCCGTTTGCATTGCCCCCCCCCCCCCCCCGATTTTTGTCCGTCCGCGTCTTGTGGTTTAGGGGCCTCATGATCATGGGGGTTCTGTTTTTTGTCCTGTCCTTGACCGCATTTGACTCGAAAGGTTCAGGAAATCTTGAGGAGCCGGAGGCCTTCCTTGTGGAGATAAATGACGGTAGTCTCTCCTCTATCTCATCGGGAAATTCACCCCGCACATTGCCGTCTAAAAATCTTCTGGATCTGATTTCGGAAGGTTTTCATCAGGAACTTACGGTCACAAATTTCCGTCAGGAATTCGTGACGGTGAAGCCAGGGACAGAGGAGGCATGGGAGCAGGTAATTACTCCTCATTTTGAAATTCAGGAAGATGGAGAGGATAACGTATCTATCATAACGATTGGGGATTTGCACGGTGATGCGGATGAATCCAGAATAAAATCAGAAGTTTTTGATGTGGACAGGAATGCATCGGTGAGGATTATAACGAGGGCCCGGTCCGGTGAAGTAACAAAGGGGGGCCAGTATGCAATGATTACCGGCGGGGAGAGCTATGTAAGGGACACGGGTACAATTGTGGTAACGGAGTCTGAGAATGACAATACGAAGACGATTCGTGAAGGAATTCCGTTGTTGGAATTTGAGAGTATTACCGAGATTGTTAATCGCAGATTACCTGTCTATGAGGTTTCCGATGACAAAACATTTTCGGTGGGATTAGAAACAGTTCATCTGATTCCTCTGCTTCGTATTGCGCCATCAAGCAGATTATCAGTTCGGTCCACATCGTTTAATATAATGACCACTGAGCGAGGTCATAAATTTTTAGGTGAGATTGCGATTGGCGGGAAAATTCTGAGTAGTGCAAGTCTATTTGCCAGAGGTCATAGTTTATACGATGAGCGGGCGCAGGAGATGGTTGGTGTGTTTTTCGGTACGCCGTATCAAGAGTTTACTTCGGATCCTGCAAACGAACGCACTCGCACAGGGACTAAGGCACCTAGCATTAAGGTAGACCCTTCCAGGGTACTAATGGATGGGGGGAATACGGCGACACTTAATGTGTGGTTAAGTGATATGCCGCAAGGAGGCAATGTGACGGTGACGATCAGCGGCCATGCGACCACGGATCTGAGGATCGCATCCCCGGATCCAGCAGTACTGACGTTTACGTCGTCGAACTACGGTGTGA
>JAJECV010000140.1 GCA_022821875.1 Rhodothermales bacterium | reverse complement strand
AAACTGCTCAAAATAGCCATAGAAGAGACGTTTTTGGCCCTTTAGAGTCTCAAAAAGGGCGAAAAATAGATAGTTTGGCCATCTATGACACGCAGATGTGCTGTCGAACTCTGTGATCATACTTTATCCACGGGCTGCTAGAGGGCGGCATTAAATTTTCATACGGATATGATTTTTCGTGCCGGGATACCGCGTTTTCTGCCGAGCATCCGCCGGGGTATATTTAGTGCAGACGTAGGTCCACCGCCGTTGCGGGTTTCTCTTGGCCGTGATGACGGGGGCATGGTCCTGTTGCGGATCTGGTTCTTTCGGGTGTTCCGGGAACTGGTTGCGGAGGGGCACCTTATCCGATAGATTCCAGCAGAATATTTTCCATAGGTGCGGGAACTTATGTCCGGCAAATTAGTATCACGGTGTTGGCCGTGTGAGGTATCGGCCTCTTACATACTAACAAAAACGAAAGGTTTTGATGAAAAAAATGTACTATTTCGCGGTGGGCGTGGTTGCGGTGATGCTCGGAGCTCAGCCTGTGAATGCGCAGGACCTGGGTGAGATTCAGGGGACGGTATATGCTGCCGATGGAACGACAATTGTAACCGATGCTGTTGTTACAATCGTCAATTCAAATTATTCACAGCAGGTCGATGGATCGGGGCAGTTTATATTTGAAGAAGTTCCAGTAGGCTCGGTGCTTCTGCATGTGGATAGCCCTGTCTGGGGAGAAAATTCGGAAACCGTTACCGTAGTCGCAGGGGAGACGGTCACAGCGGATATAGAAATTCTGCGGCACAAATTTCTCGATGAGATGGTGATTACCGCAGGTGCAATAGCCCTGAGGAAATCCGAATTGGTTAATCCCATAGAAGTCTTGGAGGGGAATGATCTCCTTGAATCGGAAGGGGTCAGTCTTGGAGAGGCTTTAAAGAATTATCCGGGCATGGCGGCAACCTATTTCGGCCCTGCGGCCAGCCGCCCAATTATCGGCGGAGTAGGGGGCAGCAGAGTCAAGGTTCTTCAGCATGGCTTAGCTGTCGGTGATGTAAGCGAGCAAAGTGAAGATCATGCGGTAGGGGCAGATATTTTTGATGCCAGACGAGTTGAAATCATTCGAGGACCAGCAACACTTCTGTACGGAAGTGATATTACGGGTGGGGTCGTGAACGTTATTGACGGGAGAGTTCCTAATGAGCGTCCCGTGAGGGGCGTGGAAGGAATGGCGTACGGAAGAGGAGGACTTGGATCCGATGAGCGCGGCGGCGGGGGCAGACTAACGGGTGCATTCGGGAATGTAGTATGGCGTGCTCACGGCTTGTTGCGTGAGACAGGGGATATATCTACACCATCATTTAACCCTGAGGGAGAGCATGATGAGCATGATGAGCATGATGAGCATGATGAGCACGATGAGCATGATGAGCATGATGAGCACGATGAGCATGATGAGCACGAAGATGAAATGTCTGCACTGGTAGACCATATCGAAAACTCCAGAACTTCTCTTGGAAGGGGATCTGTTGGAATGTCCTGGATGGGGAAGCGGGGTTATATTGGAGCATCGATCAGTGTTCACAATTCAGATTATGGAATTCCTGGTGGTCACGCACATGCTCACGGAGATGAGCATGGTGAAGATGAACATGAAGATGAGCACGAAGAAGATCATCATGACGATGAGCACGAAGAAGATCATCATGACGATGAGCATGAAGAAGATCATCATGACGATGAACATGGTCACGATGAAGAAGGAATTGGGGAAGTCTCCATTGATCTGGCATCCGTGAACTACGATATAGAAGGTGCCTATCGCTTTGGTGATGGTGTAATTGAAGGGCTAAGATTCAGGTTGGGTGTTTCCGATTATGAGCACACTGAGATTGAGCACCTTGAATCAGGCGAACGAGAGAATGGAATCGTGTATGAGAATAATCAGTGGGAAGGTCGAATGGAATTGGATCACGCACTTCATCGGTCAACAAAAGGGGTCGTAGGTATTCAGATTCAACGGCGGGATCTCGAGATCAGCCAGGCGGGAGGAGGTCATGCAAGTTTTTTGCCATCAACCGTGTCTACCCAAGTCGGCATCTTTGCAATGGAGCGGATTAACCTGGGGCAGTTGAGACTGGAATTTAGCGGGCGAATGCATTGGCACTCTCATGATCCTGAAGACGGTAATTCAAGATCGTTCTCATCCTTGAGCCTAGGTGGAGGTGCGAACTATGAGGTAAGCGATCAATTAGCATTCTCACTCAGTCTTGCACGTGCGGCAAAGGCGCCAAGTACAACGGAATTGTATGCAGATGGATTACACACCGGTATACGATCCGTAGATATAGGCAATGAAAACCTCGATGTTGAGGTGACCAATAATGCAACGGTATCTGGATTTCTCAATACAGATCCCGTAAATGTGACATTGACGGGGTATCTGAACCAGTCGGACAGTTTTATCTATTATGCATTGACAGGCAGGATGGAAGAGGGGAGTCCGGTTCTTCAGACTACTCAGGCGGAAGCAACCATTACGGGTCTGGAAATGGATGCAGACATCGCGGTGTTCCGTAACGAGAGTAGCCGTGTAAGCCTTGGGTTGACAGCGGATTATGTAAACGGCAGGCTAACAGCTGAGGATGCGAATCTGCCTCGGATTCCGCCATTCCGCTTAGGTGCATCCCTGCAGTATTCGTTGAATAATTTTGTTGCCGATTTGTCCGTGAGACGAGTTTCCACTCAGGATCAGGTGTTCTCTACGGAAGAGAAGACAGACGGCTATACGATGGTGGATGCGAAAGTGCGCTATCGCCTGTTCGCAGGTTCTACGGCGCAGACGATTTCTTTGCAGGGCTTGAATCTCGGCAATACGTTAGCCAGATCACATACGTCATTCCTGAAAGAAACGGTGCCACTCCCGGGCCGGGATATACGTCTGACGTATGCGATTCATTTTTAGGCGGAAAAGATGGCTGGATCATAAGATTCCAAGTCCGTGAAATGCGGTTATATGTCGGATTGCACTGCACATGGCGCATTAACCTACGTGGCTAGACACTACGAATGAGAGTAGATGGTTGGACCGCGCCAGTAATCTTACTGGCGCGGTCTGCTCCTTTGTACATCACCATTTGGTACCCTTGCTTATCTGAACGATGGATTCTCCTATCTAAGAGATAAGGGACGACTTTTTTGAATAATTATTATTTTTTCCAGGGGTTCGCATTACATCTTTGCAAAGAGCGGTGCTGCCGACAGTGATCCATAATGACTGCAATCCCAAAGGCTAATTCGGAAGAAGTTCAATATCTGTGCCCCGCACAATCCCAACCAGCGGGTCGTATTGGGCATCCCCGTTTTCATCAAAAGAGAATGGACCGTAAATTGTGTCTACATTCTCCATTTCTGCCAGTTTCTGCCGGACCGCATCATTAGAAATATTATCGGGAGCAACCTCTGTGATTGCCTGCACAAGCAGGTTCGTCGCTGCGTAGGTCCGCGCATGAAAGTCGCTCGGAATCGAATTGTATCGCTCTTGATGCTCCCGTACATAGGTCTGGCTTGTCGGATGCGTGCTTCCCGCAATCCATACATGAAGGGCCAGAATCCCCTCGGTGGAAGAAGGAGCTGATTCGCGGGCAAGACGGATGTCCGAGGTGCTCAGCAGCGTCATGACGAACGGCAAATCCTTTACCCCTAGTTCGTGCGCCTTCAGAATGAAATTATACCGGTCCGGAGCAAGACCGAAAAAGAACAGCGCATCCAGTTTTGGAGACGCATTCGCAAGTGCATTAATCTGGGCGGACAGATCCGATACCGGATTACTGCCCGGCCGGTTAAAAGACTGCTCCATACCGATAGACACGCCACTGAGCCTGCCAATCTCTTCAATGAGTTTCTCCTCTGCACTCCGGGAGAACTGATCTCCGGAATTGGTCAGGATTCCAACATTTTTGTAACCAAGATAGTCCTGGGTCTCACGTACCCCGGCCGGCATCAGGATATCAACAGTGAGCGAGGAGCGGAAGAGCCAGTCAGATTTGGCGGCTAATCCCTGCGCGGCAGAGGCAGGGGCAATCGTGAGAATATTCGCATTATCAATGATCGGTATAATGTGATCGGTATTTGTAGAGGTATACGGACCTACGATGAATGCGGTGCCGCTGGCGATGAGGCTCTGGAATGCCTCCTCGGCACCCTCGGTGGTGCTTTTCGTGTCCTCAATAAAAAGACGGAACGGCGGGCTGCCTTCAGCCAGGTCTTCGTTTGCGAGTGCAATAGCCATTTCCGCTGCGGTACGCATGTCCTGACCGGCACGCGCGGAAGTGCCGGTCAGCGGCGCTGCAAGCCCAATGGCAATTTCGGTAACCTGGTCATTATCCGAGTTGTCGCATGCACTCAAACTCAGAAAAAGCAGGACAGAGAGACTGATAGATAAAATTCTCATGGCAGAAAGGACAGTGTAAGCATAAGGGTTAAAGAATTTGAACGTGTCTTGCAATCAAAAAAACGATCATATTAATCTACGATAGACCAGGCTACAAAACTACGATCCTGAACGACTGCAACCACGGGGTTATACACCGCATCCCCGTCCTTGTTGAAGGAGAAAGCCCCGTAAATCGTCGGAAAATCATTGATCCCGGTGAGCGCTTCCTGAACGGAATCCGCGTCGTAGGCGGAGGTTTGGTGTAAGGCCTCAATCAGAATGGAGGTCGCGGCATATCCCCTTGCCGCCCAGTCATCCGGGGACATTCCAAAATTCTGCGTATAACTCTCTACAAATGCCCGGCTCAGTGGCTCCGGTGAACTGGACAGCCAGATGCTGAAGGTCACCGCACCCTCCGCAGCACCAGGCTCCAGTTCCTCAATCGTCTCTACTTCGGCGCTGGAGAGGAGATTGACAATGAACGGGGCCGCGTTCTTTCTTCGATGGGCAGCAGGCAGAATCGTTATCTGATCCTCTGGCAGCCCCGACAGAAAGATCGCATCCACCGGTGGCTCAGATGCGAGGATATCGTCAAGTTGAGCGGCAATATCCGCTTCACTGAGGCTAGTTCCAGGTGGACGGGAAAAGGACGCTGCCACCGCAATGGTCACCTCAGCGTAGGCCTCCAGTTCTTGCGTGATCAATGTATTGCTGGACACAGAAAAAGCATCGCCGGAATTGTGTAAGGTGGCAACGTTTGTGAACTGGAGATTTTGCTTTGCCGTCCGAATTCCGACAGGAATGGTGCGATTTCCGGTCAATGAGGAACGAAAAAGGTGCACACTTCGGGCCGAGAGTCCCGTCTTGGAGGAGGTCGGACCCACAGAGGTAATGCCGCTTTCCTGGATGATCGGCAGGATCGCTTCCGTCGCAGTAGAACTGAGCGGTCCGATAATCACGGGCAGATCATCCAGCTCAAGAAGCTGACGATAGGCATGCTGTGCGCCACTCGCAGTGCTTCGTGTATCCACCAGCGCCAGCGTTAACTTGCGTTCAAGCGCGCCTGCATGCTCCCGAATTGCCAGATGAATTCCGTTGCTGACCGATTGGCCGGCGGTGCTCAGTGTCCCTGTCTGCGGCATCGCAACCCCGATGAGCAGAGCTGTATTTTCAGGTAAAGTCTCGGCTGCGTCACAGCCGGTCAGGAGCGTCAGTATGCAGAGGATGAATCCGGAAAAAAGGGACTCAAGATGTCGGATCATGAGGTTTGCGAACTGAAAATATTTTGAAACGGCCTGTTGAGACTCCCGACTGCCCTACGGCATCCGTGACCCGGTATCCGATGACTCCGGGGATGCTTCAATGATTGCAGGTTCCGTGATTCCCAGACTCCCGCGAAATTCCGTGTCCGCAAGCGTCAGCACAAGAAAAACCACGACAAAGACAACCCCGAGAACGACAGTGAGAAGATTAACCCGATTATCGTATTTCAGGGCCATAAAGACAAAGACAACCAGAATGGCCTTGGACCCCGCAATGGCTAATGCCAGAGGAATATTCAAAAGCCCCAGATCAATCTGGGCGGTGATGACCGTGATCACCGTCAGGAATAGAAGCGCACCGAACACCATGCTGAGGGTGCGGAGCGGAATGATGTGATGCCCGTGTGCCATAAAGCCCTAAATCAAATAGAGTAAAGGGAAAAGAAAGATCCAGATAATATCAACCAGGTGCCAGTACAGGCCGGTCAGTTCAACCGGAGTGTAATACTGCGGCGAAAAATGACCACGGGCCACGCGCGTGGTAAGCCACCCGAACAGCCCCATGCCCACCAGTACATGGACCCCGTGGATCCCCGTCATCACAAAATAGATGCTGAAGAATTGGGGGGCAAAGGGAATATCGTACTTGGAATAGTCCTTCCCGTCAACAATTCCGTGGGGTTCAAAGCCCGCTCCAGGGAAGACTCCATGAGAAAACTTGCCCGAGTACTCAAAGTATTTGACCACCATAAAGATTGCCGCACACACAAGCGTCATAATGAGCAGAACAACGACCTTGTCATTCTCCCCCTTCTGCACGAAATGGATTGAGAGCGCAACCGTGAAACTGGAGGCCAGAAGAACGACCGTGTTCAGTGCACCAAGTCGCCAGTCCAGCAGTTCACTGACCTGAAGGAATACCTCCGGGTGCCAGGACCGGTAAACGGCATACGCCACAAACATTCCGGCAAACAAAAGGATCTCGGTCACCAGAAAGAGCCACATCCCCAGTTTCGCCGCATCAAACTGCTGTTCATGGCTCACGAAATAGTGCTTCAGTGTGGTATCTGCACTGCTCATTGCCTAGGACTCGGTTTTTTTGCCAAAGACATCATCGGCCAGGTGGTAGTCATAGGGGCCGCGCGTCACCAGAGGGGTATCGTGGAAATTATGCTCATCTGGAATCGGACCGGTATGCGTCCACTCAAGTGTGCAGGCCCCCCAGGGGTTTGCCGTCGCTTTCGGGCCGCGAAAGAGGGAGTACAGAGCATAGACCAGAATCATCACCAGCCCGACCCCCAGGATGTACGAACCGATGGTGGAGGCCAGATTCAATACGGCAAATTCCGGGTAAATCTCAAGGAATTCGGAATAATCATGGTAGCGGCGGGGCATCCCCTTCGTACCAAGAAAAAACTGCGTGAAGAAGGTCAGATTGAATCCAATGAAGACCAGAATTGCCGCAATGACACCGGCGGTCTCATTGTACATCCGGCCGGTCATCTTCGGCCACCAGTAGTGCAGGCCTCCAATGAGCCCAATCAGCGCACCTCCCATCATCACATAATGGAAGTGCGCCACGACGAAGTATGTATCATGCAGGTGCACGTCCACGGCCAGTACGCCGACCATGATCCCGGTCAATCCGCCAATCGTGAACAGGAACAGGAACATCAGGGCATAGATCATCGGAGTTCGCAGCCACACAGATCCCTTGTACATGGTCGCAACCCAGTTGAAGACTTTGATGCCGGTCGGGATTCCGATCAGGAAGGTGAGCATCGAGAAAATAATCGAAGAAAGGGCGCTCTGCCCTGCCACGAACATATGATGCCCCCAGACAAGGAAGCCCAGAAATGCAATCGCAACCGAAGACAGTGCAATGAACGTATAGCCCGATACATGCTGCCGGGAGAAGGTCCCCATCAGGTCACTGATAATTCCCATCGCAGGCAGGATCATGATATAGACAGCGGGATGGCTGTAAAACCAGAAAAAATGCTGAAACAATACCGGATCTCCTCCCAGCGCCGGATCAAAGATGCCAATCTGTAACAGCTTTTCCAGGAACAGGAGCACCATGGTGATCCCGATGACCGGGGTGGCCAGCACCTGCACAATGCCCGTCGCATAGATCGCCCAGGTAAACAGGGGAAGCCGGTTCCAGGTCATGCCGGGTGCACGCATCTTGTGCACGGTCACAATAAAGTTTAATCCCGTAAAGATGGACGCAAAGCCGGCAATAAAGACCGCCGAAGTGAGCCAGAGCACCGCATTGGATGCGCCGCTGGAATAGGGTGTATAGAAGGTCCAGCCGGTATCCACCTTCCCGACAAACAGCCAACCGCAGACGGCCATGATTGCTCCGGCCATGAAGAGATACCAACTTGCCAGATTCAGTCGGGGGAAAGCCACATCTTTGGCACCGATCTGCAGGGGCAGAACAAAATTCCCCAGGATACCGGGGATCGCCGGGATAATCACCAGGAAGACCATGACCACGCCGTGGAGCGTGAAGACCTGATTGTATTGGTCCTGTCCGAGAATGGTCTCTCCAGGTTCTCCAAGCTCGGTTCGTACGAACGTTGCAAGGATGCCCCCCAGAAGAAAGAATGCCCCACAGGCAATCGCATACATGATTCCGATCCGCTTGTGGTCGGTCGTGGAGAGCCACGACCAGAGGCCCTTGCGGGCGTTCAGATAATTGTGTGATTCGTCACTCATGCCTACTGCTCGTTTATGAATGCTACAAGTGCATCAATTTCTTCGGATGACATGGTCACTGCATACTGCCCCGGCATCACATTGAGATACCCTTCAACAATTTGTAATGCAGGATTTACAATGGAGGTACGGAGATAATTGTCATCCGCAACGGCACTGGTACCATCCGTGAAATTTCGTGTGCTGCCTGCCAGTCCGAGAAAACTCGGACCTGCGGCGGCGGTCCCATCCAGAGAATGGCAGCCGATACAGCCCTGCTGCGTGTAAAGGAGTTCGCCCCGCTGTGCAGGCGTTAAGCTGTCATCAGGCAGGTTTTCTACCAGCCAATTCTCAAAATCATCCTGTGAGTGGGTAACGACGCGTGCGTACATATTTGAATGTGAAGTGCCACAGTATTCCGTACAGGCAATCAGGAAGGTGTCCTGTCTGGTTGCCTCAAACCATACATAGGAGTAGCGCCCCTGCAAGACATCGGCTTTTATCCGAAATGACGGGACAAAGAAACTGTGAATCACATCCTCACTGCTCATGCGAAGTTTGACCGGGCGGTTTACCGGAACATGGAGATCGGTTGAGATCACGCCGTTCGGATAGGTAAAACTCCAGCTCCATTTCCGGGCCGTCACATTCACCTCATAGGAGTTTGGGGGGGCAATCCCGATTTCCAGAAACAGCCTGAATCCCCACACAAACACGACCGCGACCAGAATAGACGGGATCACGATCCAGGAGGCTTCCACCAGTTTATTTTCGTAGACCGGTTTGGGACGGTCATCCGGGCTGCGCCGGCGAAAACGCCAGGCAAAAAATACCATCGTGGAAACGACACCCACAAAAAAGATCACGCTGGTAACGAGGATAAAGTAGAACAGCGTATCCACATCCCCCGCAATCGTCGATGCCGCCTCGGGAAGCCAAATAGAGTTCTGCTGATTCATGTACGCTCCGATGTTTTTGTGTCCTTCATCCACAAAAGGCCCAGCGACGCAATCAGGAGCAGAGCGGTAATGCCGCCGCCCACCTGCATTGCACGCCGTGCCACGAGTACATACGAGTTTGAGGCCGGATCAAACTGAAAGCAATAGAGGAAGGCGCGGTCCAGCAGGTTGCCGACCGTGCCATCGGAAGCCTCTACAATCGCCGCACGCAAATCCCGCCCCCTTGGAGCGAGATCCGGCAGATAACGCGTGATCATTCCCGCATCACTCAGAACAATCACCGCAGCAGGATGTGCATATTCCTGCTGCTCTTCGACCCACTTGAACCGGAACCCGGCTGCCTGGGTCAATGCCTGGATCGCAGATTCACCGCCGGTCAGAAAATGCCAATCCGCATTTTCCTGATCCAGCCGGCGCAGATAGCGGGCACGCTGCTCGGCTGCACGCTCGGGCGTGTCCTCCGGGCTGAATGAAACGGTAATCATTTCGTAGCCGTCTCCAGGTGTCCAGGGCACCTCCTCCAGACTTCGCGTGACACCGTCCAGAAGCGCACTGCACAGCATGGGGCAGGTGTGGTACACGAACGTAAGGACCACCGGACGGTCCTGGTGAAAGTAATCGCCCAGTGCAACCCTCTGTCCCTGCGAGTCGGTGAATACGAGATCAAGCGGGATCTGCTCTCCCAGACGGGGAGCAAGCCCGACCCCCTCGTACGCAATACTTGCCTGTTCAGTCAACTGTGCGCACACCGTTGCTGAATACATGCAAAGCGTAAGTATGACGATACATCCTTTGTACATTTAGGGCTGCATTTCCTCGGAGATACGAACACTGTCAGGAAACTCTTCTGCGATTCTCATGATGGCCTGTTCAATTGGAATACGGAATGCACCATTATCTAACCTTTCGTACCGATTCAGCTGCTGGATGCCGGCAGCCTGTAATCGCAGCAGTTCAGGATACGAGGCTTCAGCGGCATGCTGCCGGTTTACCTGCTCCGCTTCATGCTTATACCAGTACGAAGCCAAAAATGTTAACGCTCCCAGCCCAAGGAGCAGAACAATCACAAAAGAAATAATCGGGACGGCTGCGACGGACTCATGCTGCACAAGAAGCCGGTCGGAGGTTCGATCATCAGATTCAACAGACATGGCAGAGACATTAAGCGTTTTCGAAACGTAGAGATTTGTCTAATTGCGGATCTGCTTCGCAGACCATTGCGTGTCGGCTGAGACGCCACAGGAAGCCCGCAACAAACACACACACAAGTCCGATCCAGCAACTGAGATCCAGCCAGTGAAACTGTGCCTGATCCGGGTGCAGCACCGGCATGGCCTGCCAGTGAAGATCAAACCACTGCATCACCAAAAGCCACACCGCCATGATAGCAAGGGGCACGGAATAGCGCTTGACGGCACGGGGCAGCAGGATCAGAAACGGAAGTATAAAATGTCCGAACAGCAGGATTGCGCTGTGTGTCTCCCATCCGTTTTGGAGCCGATACTTAAACCAGACCGTCTCTTCCGGAATGTTGCCGTACCAGTACAGCATATACTGACTGAATGCAATGTAGGCCCAGAATACCACAAACCCGAACATCAGTTTTCCAAGGTCGTGATAATGTTCGGCGGTCACGACCCCGCGCAGCATCCCGCTCCGCTGCAGTCCGGCGATGGTCAGCGCCGTGAAGCAGAAGGCAGACAGGAACGCTCCAGAAAAGAAATAGACCCCGAAGATGGTGGAGAACCAGTGCGGGTACAGCGTCATGAGCAGGTCAAAACCGGCGAACGCAGTCGTAATGCCGCACAGCGGCAGCCCCCACGCACTCAAATGCCGCAGGCGTGCACTGATATTCGGATCACCGGTGACATCCTGCAGCAGGGACAGTCTCCACAGGCGGGAAGAGACGAAGGTCCACGCCAGAAAATAGAGGGCAAGGCGCGTCAGAAAAAACGGGATATTCAGATAGGCAACCTTCCCCGCCAGAATCTCATCATAGTACTTGCTGTCCGGGTCCGCAATGCCCTCGGCCGTCCAGTGATGATAAGGGCCGTGCGTATCAAAGATGCCGATCAAAATGGGAATAAACAGGAGGATCAGCAGCGGGAAAGAGACCGCTGCTGCTTCCGGGATTCGGCGAAGGGCAACAATCCATTCCGCACGGACAAGATGCTTGATGAGGACGATAAACAGGCAGCCCAGAGCAATAGACAGGCAGAATGTCCAGCCAATGAGATAAGAGAAATAGAATTGCTCCAGAAAGGCCTCGCTCATGCCGACAAAAATACTCACCGCCACAATCACCAAACCGGCAAGTCCGGGAAGGATGTAGCTGCGGGATGTACCGATAAAGGGGTACTGGTCACTCTTGGTGGATGCCAAGGGATCAATCAGTTTCATCAAGGGCGAGCTGCCTCGCAGTGCGTCACGCATAGATCCTTGTTTCAGGGCGTCGTCTAAAAATTCGTCTGTTCATCCGCCGGGATGTCTTCCAGGTCTGCATTCTGGCTTCGCTGCAGTGCTCTCACATAGGCAACAATTGCCCACCGGTCGGCGACCGGGATCTGCTGTGCATAGGCGGGCATTGTGCGAATTCCCTGTGTAATGACCTCATAGAGATAGCCATCCTCAATTGTCCGCAGCCGGTCAGTATGAAAGCCAACGGGGACGAACCCGTATCCGCCTGCCATCACGGTTCCCTGCCCGTCTCCGGCCGCGCCGTGACAGACGGCGCAGTAGATATCATAGCGTTCACGCCCCCGATGGGTAAGCTCTACCGTGTACGCAATCGGTGGCACCTCTACATAGCTGCCATCCGCATTCCGTCCGCGATGAAAAGCTGCATCCTCCCGCAGCATTCCGCGGGCGACGGTGCCGGGGACCGGAGGCCGCATCGCACGCCCGTCCTCAAAGAAGGGGTTGGCTTCCTGGGCCTCAAATCGCTCCATGGCATCCATATTCGGGTTTAGGTGGATGGGCGGATCCTCCTTCAGGCTGCCGCGGCAGCCGCCGAGAAAGACCGCAATTCCAAGTACAAGAGAGAGCGTTCTCATCCTATGTTGTATGCAGTTCGGAATATCCATGGTCATGAATCACCTCCACCGCCTTTGCACCGGCTTCTTTGAGGAGGGCTTCAGTTGCGTCTAGATCAAAATTCGAATCGCTGGCGGCAACATGCAGAAAAAACCCGTCATCCGATGCCCGGGTAAATTCCCGGGAATAGAAGAGCGGATTATAGGGGCGCGGCAGCCCGTTCAATGCCAGCATTCCGCCGACCGCAAACAGCGCCGAAAACAGCACTGTGAGTTCAAACATGATCGGGATGGACGGTTCAATGGCGAAGAACGGTTTTCCGCTGATATTCAGCGGATAGTCCACTGCCGAAGTCCACCATTGCAGCCAGGTTGCAAGCCCCAATCCAGTTACACTGCCGAGGATGGTAATATATCCAATCTTGGATTGTCCCAGCCCCATTGCACGATCCATACCGTGAATCGGGAACGGGGAGTGGGTGTCAAAGTGGCGATAGCCGGAGGCATGCACTTTCCGCGCTGCAGCAATCAGTACGCCAGGGTTTGGGAATTCCGCCAACAGTCCGTAGACCCCGTCCTCCCGGGCTTCATAGATGCCCATGGTGGCTTTTACGCCTTGAATCAGTTTGTTCAACATTGGGATTTCCGGTTAATTGGCCTCGTGCTCTGATTCGTGCTTGTCATAGTAGTGCGGATCGCTCTGCGGGAGCACCATTTTCACCTCGGCCATGGCCACCATCGGTAAATAGCGGAGGAAGATCAAAAACAGGGTCATAAAGAGACCGAATGATCCGGCAAAGGTCAATATATCCACGATCGTCGGGTTAAAGTAATCCCAGCTGCTTGGCAGGAAGTCCCGGTGCAGACTGGTGACGGTGATCACAAACCGCTCAAACCACATCCCGATATTCACAATGATTGAGGTCAGGAAGAGGAATGGAATACTTCGCCGGAGGCGCTTGATCCAGAAGAACTGCGGGAAGAGGAGGTTACAGGACATCATCGTCCAGTAGGCCCATGCATAGGGGCCGGTTGCCCGGTTCAGGAATGCATACTGCTCATATTCAACCTGAGAGTACCAGGCAATGAAGAACTCGGTGATGTACGCAAAGCCAACCATCGTTCCCGTGAGGAGAATGATGATGGCCATCTTTTCCAGATGATCCATCGTGATAATATTCTGGATCCCGTAGATCTTTCGTGCAAGGATCAGCAGAGTCATCACCATCGCAAATCCTGAAAAGATCGCCCCCGCGACAAAGTAGGGAGGAAAAATCGTGGTATGCCAGCCGGGGATGATACTCACTGCAAAGTCAAACGACACCACCGAGTGTACACTGAGCACCAGTGGTGTGGCCAGTGCGGCAAGGAGCAGGTACGTCTTTTCGTAGTTGCGCCAGTGGCGGTTCGCCCCTGTCCAGCCCAGCGAAAAGAACCCCAGAATCCGGCGGCGGAACGCATTTCGGGCCCGGTCCCGCAGCGTTGCCAGGTCGGGGACCAAACCGACATACCAGAAGATGAGAGACACCATGAAGTACACACTGACCGCAAACACATCCCACAGAAGCGGGCTTTTGAACTGGGGCCACATCTCCATCTGATTGGGGAGCGGCAATGTCCAGTAGATCACCCATACCCGTCCCACATGAATGGTGGGAAACAGCAGTGCACAAATGACCGCGAAAAGGGTCATGGCCTCTGCGCTTCGGTTAATGGCCGTCCGCCACTGCTGCCGAAAGAGAAACAGGATGGCAGAGATCAGGGTGCCTGCATGCCCGATTCCCACCCAGAACACAAAGTTCACAATGGGCCAGCCCCATCCGACGGGGTTATTGTTGCCCCAGACCCCGACCCCGTTCCATACGAGATAGGCAATCATCAGCATCAGCACGCACAGCAGTGTGGACGACACGGCCATGGTCATGTACCACACCGAAGGCGGGCGCTTCTCGGTATGATAGGAGACTAACTGGGTGATATCATGAAACCCCAGATTCCCGGTAACCAGTGGTGGCTCGGCGGGAAGCGTTACAGTCTTGTCAGTCGATGCGGACACTTTGAGTTAGATAGTTCTATGGGTTTAGGATGACTCCGCAGGTTCCAGTTCCCGGTTCGGGTTACGCACACGGGCCAGATAGGATACTCTCGGTTTGATATTTAATTCGGCCAGCAGTTTATACCCGCGTGGATTCTGCATTGCCCGGCTGACACCGCTTTCCGGATCGTTCAGATCCCCGAAGGTGATGGCATCCGCCGGACAGCTCTGTTGACAGGCAGTCGCAACCTCGTCACGATGCAATGGACGGTCTTCCAGTCCGGCCCGTTTCTGCGTCTGGCGAATTCGCTGTACACAGAAGGAGCATTTTTCCATCACGCCCCTGAAACGGATGGATACATTCGGGTTCTGGGCCATCTGGACGGTTTCGGGGATCGTCTTGGACCAGTTATAGAAGTTGTACCGGCGCACTTTATACGGGCAGTTATTAGCGCAGTAGCGCGTACCGATACACCGGTTGTAGATCATCTGGTTGGTGCCGTCGGGCGAGTGTACGGTGGCCGCCACCGGGCAGACCGATTCACAGGGCGCATTCTCGCAGTGCTGACACGGCATGGGCTGCATGACGATCTGTGGATCTGCATCCAGATTTTCTCCGCCTTCGGTTAAGAAATACCGATCAACGCGCAGCCAGTGCAGTTCGCGTCCATTGCCGACTTCCTTCTTCCCGACGACCTGAATATTATTCTCTGCCTGACACGCAACGATGCATGCATTGCATCCGGTGCAGGAATTCAGGTCAATCACCATTCCCCACTGATTCTGCCAGTAGTCACTGTCACGGAATGCGGGGCTTTTGGCCGGATGCTGATTTTTCCAGAGTTCGGGGTAATCCGAGAAGTCCGTTTTTACATCTGAGCCGGGGGTCGGCGCTTCATCCTCCAGTGCGAATGCGGGATCTGCTCTGTACTCGTCCATCGTCGCCATACGGATCAGCGGGCGGGCATCGGTGTCCAGAATACCGTGGTCCTGCGTGGTAACGATTCTCCATTTGCGGCCTGTGGCCGTGAGTTGAACTCCGGTGGACACCGGCCGCGCCAGTAGATTTCTGAGTTTTGCCACATTCGTTCCCACACCGCTAGCCAGAGCACCGCGGGCATAGATGTCGGTTGCATCGTCGGTATCCCAGAACGGAGTATCCCGCTCCGGCCGTGTTGTAGCGATCTGACGGCCATATCCCATTGTAACCGATACGGTATCATCTGCGTGTCCGGGCAGAATCCAGATGGGGAGTTCCACTTCCTGACCATTGGCGGTCAGCGTGATCACATCTGCGTAGTACCGGCCCTTGGAGTATTCACAGACGAGTCCAAGGTCACTGGCCGTCTTCGGGCTGATGACGGCAACATTATCCCATACAATTTTTGTAATCGGGTCTGGAAGTTCCTGACACCAGGCGTTATTGGCAAAGCTGCCATCCAGTATCGTGGGGTCCAGTCGAATCACCAGTTCTAGGCCGGAATCGGATTCAGGGAGTGCTGCGTCAAAGGCAGGCTCAGCGGTGACCGAAGGATAACCTGTATCTTGCAGGTAGCCATTATGGAGGATGCGGCGCCAGGCCGTCTCAAAATCGTCTTCACCGAGCACCGATGTCCAGCTTTCGCGGACTAGGTCGTATCCTCTGGCAGACTGCCCGCTTGAGAGTGCGTGGAGGATTTCGATTTCGCTTCGTGCATCTTCGTAGAGCGGGGCAATCAGCGGCTGTACCGGGGTGAGTGTTCCGTCCATCGAACGGCCGTCTCCCCAGGATTCCAGATAATGTGTCAGCGGGATATGCCAGGTACTGGCCTGGGCGGTTTCATCTACATGCAGGCCGACATGTACGGTATCACTGACGCGTCCCATTGCGTCCTGAAAGTTCAGTTCAGGGGGCGCATCGTATACCGGATTGACGTTCAGCATCAGGAGCAGGTCAATCTGGCCCGCCTGCATTTCCTCCACCAGGGCAGGGAGGGACTGTGACTGGGGTAGTTGTGCGGGGGCACCGGTGTCCAGTAAAGTGACTGCGGTCCCGACGGCTCCAAGAGCGTAATTCATCAGTGCACAGAGTGCGTGCACTTCAGCGGGTTGCGTTTCGCCGGCAATCACGACACAGCGTCCATTGGCGGTCTGCAGATCCCGGGCAATACCGGAGGCGAATGCATCGGGGTTTTCCCCGGAATAAACGCCCATTGCGGTGGCAATCCGGCTTGCCAGACGTGTAATGGCCCCGGAGCGCATCCGTCTGCGATGGTCGGCCATGGTGCCGGTTGCGGTGTAGGTGCTCTCCGCAACGTACAGCCGGCTCATCTGATCTCCATCAAGTTTGCGCCCCTGAGCAAATGAGGCGGTATTCCAATTGCCGTTTTTTGCATGGGGACCCAGGAAGTCTGCGTCTAGGCTGACGATGACATCGGCATTTGCAAAGTCATAGACGGGCTGCAGCGGCTGTCCATGGGCCATCTGAATCCCCAGGGCCTCTGCATCATCTCCTTCACTGCGATAATCAATCCACCGCGTATTCGGGAACTGCGTCTCCAGTTGCGCCTGCAGGCGTGCGCGTGTAATGGAATGATCCGGTGCTGCGAGCACGGCGACCCGCCGGGTAAGGGTCTGGAATCGCTGACACAGAGACAGAAAGTCATCCCAGCCAATCGGGGAGCCTGTACGCAGGATGGTTTGGGAGCGATCCGGGTCGTAGAGTTGAAGCAGGGAGGCCTGTTCAAAGACACCGGAAGATCCGGAAGCGTTGGGGTGATCGGGATTGCCTTCTACTTTTACGGGCCGGCCGTCATAACTTTTTGCCAGCAGCGGACGGGTGACTCCCCGAAAATTCATTCCGGTTGCATAGTGCAGCGGAACGCCGGGAATCAGTTCTTCCGGACGGTCCGAAAAGGGCATGATGGTTTCGACCGGCTTGCGGCAGGCGGCAAAGCCTGCCATGGCCATGGATGCCCCCAACAACTGCATAAACTGGCGGCGATTACCGCCGCCGGGGGCTTCACTTGCGCCGGGAATAAACTCCTCGGAGACCTGCTCGACCAGTGCCGGATCCTGATCAAGGTGCGGGCGGCTGCGCCACAGTTTGCGCACTGAGTCCGAAGGGGTGCCGTCGACAATTGGAAGGGATATCATAACGCGTTTCGGACTAATAGTGGCAGGCGCTGCAATTCGTCGGTGGACGAATGCCTTCCTGTTTGATCCGGTTCAAATTGTTTTCCAGAAACCCCTCACTGTGGATATAGCCCATCGTAGTGATCTCTTCATTGGGACGGAGGTAGTTCTCTGGTTCCCGATGACATTCAAGGCACCATCCCATAGAGAGGGGTTCCACAAGCTGAACCACCTCCATCTGATTAATCCTGCCGTGGCAGGTTTCACAGCCGACTCCATTATTCACATGGACGGCGTGACTGAACTTCGCATAATCGGGCAGTTGGTGAACCTTAACCCAGGGGATAGATGAGTTCTCCGCCCAACTGGCACGTACCGGTGCGAGATCTGTACTTTGCGGGAGGACGATTTCGTGGCAGTTCATGCAGGTTTCGGTTGCAGGCACATTGGATACATCGGCAACCTCCACAAAATTGTGGCAGTACCGGCAATCCAGTCCCAACTGATCAACATGTACCCGGTGGCTGTACGGCACCGGCTGTTCGGGGGCATAGCCAACATCGGTGTATTCGGGGGAAAAATAATACCAGACCAGAAATACCATGATCACCCCGCTTCCCAGCATTCCGCCCAGAGACAGGTGTGGAAGGGTGTTTGATTTCCTTGGAAAAATTTGAGGCATTGAGGGCCGAAGTATTTGAACCGCGCAAATTTACGACATAATTTTAAGAATTTAGCCCTATTTGCGCATTTTAGAAATTATTCAATAAATCTTCACAATAAAGTCATCGAATTGCCGCCAATCGGGGCATTTTTGTCTTGCAGCCGCCGGGTCATGTGGACAAACCGGTACGTAAACATGATGGAGGCGGCCAGAAGACCGACGACCAGGCCCCACCAGAATCCTTCCGGCCCCATGTCCAGGCCGAACCCGAGTCCGAGTCCGGTCGGCATGCCAATCAGCCAGTAGGCGATGAAGCCCAGCATCATCGGGACGCTTGTATCCTTGAGTCCTCGCAGTGCTCCCAGTGCTGTGGCCTGCACTCCGTCAAAGAGTTGAAAAAGTGCGGCAATCCCGAGTAAACGAACCACTTGAATGACCGTTGCTGTATTGGCGGGATCCTTTGTATCCAGATAGATGCGGACAATGAAATTGGGAGCAAGCCAGAATATCAGAGCAGTGCAGCACATGAAGATGAATGCCAGCCCCATCCCGGCGTGCCCGGATGCTGCGGCAGCGGCATAATTTTTTCCTCCGATATTCTGGCCCACCCGAACCGAGGTGGCAAATCCGATCCCCAGTGGCACCATGTACGCAATTGCCGCACATTGAATCGCAATCTGATGGGCCGCAATCTGGACGGCGCCATAGGTGCCAATGAAGAAGGCGGTTGCACTGAACAGGGTCACCTCCAGTCCAATGGATCCTCCAATCGGGACTCCGACCCGCAAAAGTTCACGAAAATAGCCGAAGTCGGGCGTTCGGAGTTTTCGCAGCACTCCGTAGGTGCGGTAGGGCTGCTGAAACGCCACATACAGCGCAATGCAGGAAAACATAAACCAGTGCACGATACAGGTTGCCCAGCCGGTTCCCGTGAGTCCGAGGCGGGGGAGTCCGAAATTGCCGAACATCAGACCATAGTTTGCGAGGATATTCAGCAGGATCCCCATTACAATGATGATGGTGATCGGCAGCGGGCGTGCAATTGCCTCCACAAAATTGCGCAGTGCATTGAACCACATAAAGGGGAGGAATCCCCACATTGCGGCCTGAAGGTATCCTTTGGCGTAGACCATGGTTGCCGGGTCCTGCTGCATGAGGGTCCACGGCAGTTCTGCATTCCACATGATCAGCAGGACCGGCACGGACAGGAGCGTGGCCAGCCAGAGTGCCTGCCGGGTGGTCCGGCCAATGGGATCCTGCCTGCCTGCGCCGTAGGCCTGCGAAACCATTGGTCCTACGGCCAGCAGGATTCCAATTCCGATCAGTGCAAACAGAAAATAGGTGGCATTCCCGAGGGCCACGCCGGCGAGTTCCGGGGCTCCCAGCCGCCCCACCATCATCACATCCACAAACCCATTGCTGATCTGTCCCAGCTGTGTCGCAACGATGGGGATGGACAGGAGCGAGACCCGGCGGGACTCATTCCAGATCCTATGGCTTGGGGAATGGCTCACGGGATTTAAATTTTATGGTTTTCGGATCATGTGCGCGGCAATACGGGTTTGACGGGGCAATAAAACTGTCCGCGAATCCATGAAACTACTACTCATTGGAATACTCCTGCAAGTAAGCACGCAGGCATCTGTGCCGGAGCGTGTTGAGATTTTACCGGGATCGGCCTCCTTCGAGGTCGGTGAGACCGTGAAATTTTCTGCCGAGGCATATGATGCCGGGAATGCGGTGCTCACCGGATTCGTGCCCCGTTGGCATATTGCCGAGTCATCAATTGCGAAGATTGATGAGAATGGAGTTGTCCAGGGCCTGGCCTCGGGCAGTGCGGTGGTTGTGGCGGTCATGGGAGGAAAGCCGGGATATGCAGCGATTACCATAGAAAAGGGGGGCGGTACTCAACTGGTTGCCAGCGTGCCGGTATCGCCGATACGATCAGGGACGAGTGTGCCGGTGGAAGTCAGGGTTAACGGTTCAATTCCAGAAGGCCGTATTCGTTTTCGAAGCAGTAATGTTGCAGTTGCAACGGTGGACCGATCCGGTCATATTCATGCAAAGCGTCCGGGTTCAACGACAATCACGGTTCGGGCGGCCGCTGCCACGGCGCTCATGGAGGTCCATGTGGCTCCCAACCCGGCTGTCTCTTATCAGATTGCACAGAACCGGTATATCGTGAGACAGGGGGATGTGGTACGTTTTCGTATCCAGGCGACGGATGCGGAGGGACAGGCGGTGGACGGGATCTATCCATTATGGGAGGCATCTGGAGGAGGTGCATTCATGGAAAATGAAGGGGTTGAGGGGGTATTTGTTGCGGAGGAGGCAAAGGACTACACCATTACCGCGCGTATTGGTGAAGAGATTGAGCGGTCCATCATCATTGCGGCGGAATCCCGCATACACAAAGAGACCCTGGTTCCAGTCGGCCGCGGTCCGATTGCCCACCATCATTCGGGGGACACCTGGGTATTTGAAGGGGTGGACGGCCGTGATTATGCGTATGTGGGCACTTTTATGCATGACTGGATGAAGGTGTTTGATGTCACCAATCCGGAGAGTCCGGTCAGGACCGATTCCATTCAGGTGGATGCCCGCCGCATTAATGATGTAAAGATTCACGAGAGTAATCAGTTGGCGGTGATTACGCGTGAGGGGGCTTCCAGCCGGAGGAACGGGATTGTGATTCTGGACCTTTCCACCCCTGCACATCCGACCATTCTGTCAGAATACACGGCGACGGTGACCGGGGGGGTTCATAATGTATGGATTGAGGGGGATCTTGTCTATGCGTGTCACAACGGCACGAGTGCGCTCCATATCATTGACATTTCTGATCCGGTAAATCCGGAGGAGGTCGGCCGCTGGGAACTGGATCGGGCGGAGAAGACGCTGCATGACGTGATTATTCAGGATGGGTATGCCTACTTATCGTACTGGGATGACGGCGTGGTGACGCTGGATGTCGGCGCGGGGTCGCACGGCGGCACGGAGACGGCTCCGGTGATGGTCAGCCGGCTTTCCTATCCGGCGGGCAATACCCATGTCGCCTGGAGGCATGGAAAATATCTGTTTGTCGGGGATGAGATTTTTCCGGATGACTGGGATGCGGGCCGGCCGATAGATGCCAGAGGCTACATTCATATTCTGGACATGTCCGACATGGGGGCGCCTGTGGAGGTTGCCCGGTATGAGGTGCCGGATGCCGGGGCGCATAATGTATGGGTGGAGGATGACCGTCTGTATGTGGGGTATTATCAGGGAGGATTGCGTGTTGTGGATATCCGCGGCGAACTTAGAGGCAACCTCTACGAGCAGGGCCGGGAGATTGCCCACATCCTGACTACAGATGCGCAGTCCATGGTACCGGGATGGTCCATGACCTGGGGTGCACAGATCTTCAAGGGGCACATCTTCACCTCTGACCTGAACAGCGGGTTGTGGATTGCCCGGATGGAGACGATCCGGCCGTAGGCCGGGGGCACCTTTGTGTCTGTTTCTGGACATTTCGGGTAATGAAGCACACCATGGCCGTTCGTTTATCTATCATTGGAGAAAACAGTGCGTACAGGCGCATGTCGCGATCTGCTTTGCTGCCTTTGCCCTGCTTCGGATTCTGCGGCACCGCTATAATACGAGATACGGTTCGAAGTATCGCTTGAGTGAAGGCCGGATTTTAGCCGAATTGGGGAATGTGGAGGCAGCGGTGATCTGCGACCGGGGCAATCATGCCGAATATCTTCTTCCTTCCAAGCCGGCCGAGGAAGGGATTCGTCTCTATTGAGCCGTCAGCCATACACTGCAGCGCCAGACGGTACTCTTCAAGGAAGTAACGACATCTAAACACGACCTTCGGATCGTGTTTGCTGATTCAAGATTCATTCCCTGATGGGGGACAGGTAGTGTTCACTTTTTCCGGGAATCCGCTCTGCGTATATTCATAACAGGGGTAATCGTCAAAGTCAGGATAGGAGGGCAATTAGCAAGAATTTACGGATATCCTTTCGCATGACATACAACACTGCCACAGGAACTACGGCGTGGTGCAAGTGGTCATCTTCGGGGAGAATCCGCATATCCCGCTCATTCATTGGATATTCTGCCCTTCGGGAATCAATTGGTATCACCAGAAGTTTTTACTTTGCCGTTACTGTGGTCGTTTGCAGGAGCAATATCCGAATTTTGATCCTCAGGGCAAGGTGGATTTACCATAATTACTCGAATAATCTGGGGAGGTGGAAGTAACACCGTAGCATTTTTCATTGCGTCGGCAAGGTTGCCGTACACCGCCGATGAATCCATACGGGCAAGATCCACTGCTGAATCTTCACGATAGTAGAAACTAGCATCAGCATTATTACTTATGAAAGTCATTCCAATTTTTTCCAGCCTTCAAAGGTTCGTTCATCTTTAATTCCTTCGTGTAACCCGCTGTTCGTTTGCACTTGAACGCAAGTAAGGATTCCTTCCGAGGTAAAACCATAGCAACCACCAACGGTTCCCTCCACGAATGCACGGTAGATAACATAGGGGATAGGATGATTTGGTTTAGCACCAGATAGATAGACATGTGCGTTGCAGGGTTCAAGTAGTTCAAGTTCCTTATCGAAGCCCCATATTATGAAGTATATCTCCGGGGCCGTGGACAAGGTCCGTCGGCAGGAGCACAAGGAATTGCGAAAAGAAGGTGTTCGTTACAGAGTCGGTCGGATCGAACCGACTCCAGATGGAGGAGGCAAGGGGAAAATTCGTTGGATTGCCGCACCTTAGTGTGCTCTGCCGGGATCGGAGGTCTGTGTTCCCGGCAGAGGGGGTGGGGGCCGGTAGTGCTCATAGTTCTCAATGATCCAGGTCTCCATTGACGGGATCGGGATCCTGTAGTCTCCATATCTCTCGTCCAGCACGCCTTGATTAAGTGCCTTCGTGCACAGTTCTTTTCCCGTCCCTTCACCTAGTTCGTTCGTTAGGAATGCCATGAAGTGGTCTGGATCAATCCGTGACTCTCGGGCAAACAACTTCACGTACTTTGCGATACAGTGTCGCTGCTTCCTGGATAAGCCAAAGGTGCGAGCCTCATAAAATTCCCGCCGCCCTTCCCGTCCCTTGCTGAGCACAATATCCAGTCCCGCAGCGGTCATCTCCCCGTCATGATCTTCCAGATAGTCAATCGCGGGTTCCAGGTATGCCATGATGTGTTGCGGCCACCTATGCGTATCCGATGCAATCGCATCCACCCACTTCGATGTATCCCCTTTCGCCCTGCCATCGTTGATGAGCCAATCCAGAATGATTGCCCGCGTAGCTTCTTCGCTGAGAGGTCCCAGATGGATCCGCCGTCCCCCGTCGAAGCGAGACACCGCCAGTCGTCTGAAGGCTGCTTCCGTTCCCCCTAGTCCACCTGCCAGAAGGATCACGGGGCGGCCCAGTTCGCCGTTATGGATTGTGTTCAGGAACCTCTGCACTGCAAGAAACCGTTCCTCCGGCTCACGCGGAATGCCTGCCATCCGCTGCGCCTCATCCAGCAGGAGCAGCAGCGGGCGCTTTTCATCCTCAAGAATCTCCAGCGCCAGAGGTGGGGGGAGTCTGATTTTGGATATACGCCTCCAGACCTTTGGTATTTGCAGAGACCACTCCTTTTCTTTCACTCTGGACTCATCTCCCCGTCCTAGTGCGTGAAGCAACATCGCTGTATCCAGAATTCCTTCGGGGTGAATGCGGGTCGTCTTCCATTGCAACTTTTGTGCCCGTCGCCTGCACTCCTCTAGCAGTGCGGTTTTACCCGCACCGGGTGCGGCCTGGATCAGGAACGAGGTGCCAGACTTCGCCTTCGCTGCCAGCGACATAGAATCTTCGATTCTTCGCAGGATTTCTGTCCGCCCGTGAAAGTATTTGGCTTTGCCCCGCTCAAACGATCCAGTGGGATGCGGGGCAGGCGACGGTTGGCGGTCACGCATCGTGCTGCGGGGGATTACATCATACAGAGATGGTCTTAATGTGAACATAGCTCACAGGCGGGTTGTTCCTTCGAACAGCGGGTTGAGTATGTATTTATGGCACGCGGGGGTGGGCGGCCGGGCGGCGCGTTTTCTGACTGAGGCGGGTCATGACCATACAGATTCTCCATCTAGGCTTTCATGGAGGGATCCGTTTCACGCAGTCGACATCCGCTTACCGAGTACATTTTGATGGAGAGTCTCCTGCACGATATCGGCAAAGGTACATAATCCACTGGCGGCTGGGATATTACATACTTTTGGATAGGACCGAACGAATGACCGAGTTCGTCAATCCACGTTTACGTGTTTCTTCAGAATTTCGTGAAGTTGACCTGGGAACCGAGATATGCCGCAGGCCCAATACCCAAAGCCACCGTGCACATTCACGGCCTTAACCCATTCTTGAAGGAATTTATGTTTGGTGCGTGTCTGTTGGGTTTCTTCTCCTTTTGTTTCAAGAACCAACATGGTGCCAGACCTGAGTCTAACTAGAAAATCAGGACGGTATTTTCGAATGACCCCCCGGTAGGTGTATAAGATTTCAAAGCCAAGATGGTCGTTTTTGACCCATGCATCCACTTCCGGGCTGGCATCCAGTATACCGGCATCGGAGGCTTCCCATGTACTGTCAAAGACGCAATAGTTTATGTGGCTCCGTTTTGTGGGCTCACACGGTTTGCAGGTATACCATGTGCGCATATCAGCGGTGGAGCGGATCGGCTGATCCTGATCAAATACAATCTCCAGTTTTTGGGTATTTTCGCAGCGAACTGCATTCAGAATATGCTGAACGACCTTTGTCATGTCAAGCAGGATGACGAGTCTGCGCGAAATATCACCTGGGGCACCCAGTGTCTCCGGCGTGATGCGAATCCGATCTGGATGCGTAATAAATTCTTCGATTAGGCCGACCAGCTGTGCCAGCAAAAGAACGTCCCCGCCCGACCAATTCGGTTTCACCTGATCATAAACATATCTCGCCGTTTCAAAAATGATCCGCTGCATGCGGCGTTTTTGAGCCAGAGTCTTTAATTCAATCAATTTGATCTTTGTAACATCAGGCTGGCCTTCTACTATCGGTGCCAGTTCGGCTAATTTCGAGATCTTTGCCGCATCCAAATTGAGCGGCTCCAGTTTTTCCCAATCTACGGACAGGTTTGGGCGAAGTGTATGTTCTATGCGGATCACATTTGGCCATGATATCTCAAATTCATCTCGGTCTGCAACCGGTTCTATAGCAGTCTTTGGCTTGGGAGGCGGGGGTGGGGCATCCTCTCCGCCTTCATGGGGGAGAAACGTAAAGGGGATCCCGAAAATATTCACATATTCCGGTTCAAATAGGCCGGTTTCTGGATTCACATCGTACGTAGTTCGACGTAGTCCACGCCCGACAACCTGTTCACACAGAAGTTGACTGGAAAACGCTCTCAGTCCCATAATATGCGTTACGGTCTTGGCATCCCATCCCTCGGATAACATACCGACAGAGATCACGTTTTGGATCCATTCACCGTGTTTGCCGACTTGCCCTATGGTGTCTACCTGCTGTCGGAGAAATTCTGCCTTTTGCTTACTGGTATGGCCTTTCTTCGGATTGCTGCGACCCGGAGGAATATCCAATTCCGTGATGGGTTCTGCGGAACTCTCAGCTTTTCTGAGCACGTTTGAGTCAATATGAAGAATGCGCTCTGGATCGCATAAATTTTCGATGGCCACCTTTTGGCGGTCAAATGCATATTTAATGCGTGCGGCGGTTTCTGTGCGATTCGCGACCGTAATCATCACTGGCGGAGTACTATTCTTAGATGATTTTCTCCATTCAGTGACCGTCTTTTGCCAATCGTATCCCAGCAGATGATACCCGTTCATGACCAAGTCGGGCAACGGTTCCTCAGGTTTAGCCTGTTTCCTGTTTAAGTCGTCTCGCACCTCTGGATCGTTGTAAATATGATACAGACGTGACTTGTACGTTCGAGTGTCCGGTAGAGCATCATCATGAATAACAACACGGGGAGTCTTCACAAGCCCCGACTCAATGGCATCATTAAGTCCGAAGTCACTGATGACCCAGCCGAAAAGTGCATCTTCTCGGTTTTTGTTTCCTGACGGCGCAAAAGGTGTGGCGGAAAAGTCATAGCAGTTGAGTATGCCACGTACCCTGTGAATTCGGTCCAGTCCTCCGATCCATTTGGTGGCTTCCTCCTTCGTGTTCCTGTCAATTCCTTTCATGTTCGCTCCAGAGGGAATGCGCCATGCATGATGGGCTTCATCATTGATAACCAGCATGTTGCGGGCGGTCGCCATCGGGCCGAGAACTTCCCGAACATAGGCTTCGTCACTCTTCGCTCCGCGTTTATCCACTCCACGTTTTTTGGCAAGCTGTTCTTCAGTTTCCCAATTCAGGGCATGCCAGTTTCGAACCTCGATCCGCCCCTGCCGCAGTTTTTCGAGCAAGGGGGGAGGCACCACCTGAAAACTCTCATAGTAATTTTCCGCGTGGGTTGGTTTCAGGACAGCCAACCGATTCTTAACGGTGAGTCCTGGGGCCATCACCAGTATGTTCCTGGAGAACCGCGTGTCCTGCTTGTACGTGATCTTGTTCAGAACATGCCATGCGATCACCATTGCCATCACGACGGTCTTTCCCGAACCTGTTGCCATTTTCGCACACAACCGATCAAACCGTCCGCCATCAGAGGGGATCTGCAGCCCAACCTTTTCGTTTTCGGACGCTTCCACAAGCCAGATCAGGGTTTCGGCGGCTTCCAGCTGGCAAAAGAAAAACCGCCGCCTCACAAATTCCTCGGGATCATTCCAGTACGTCAGCAATCTCTTTGTGATTCCTGTGACTCCGGGGTATCCCGCATGCCGCCATGTTTTGACGCGGGACCGGATCTGGTTAACCAGCGGAATTTCCTTGAACAGGCCCGGATCATCAAACGCCTTTGAATCGCCGGATGCCACCACATATCCGGCAGACCGACGTCCATCCACCAGATTGAATAAGCGCTGCTGCCGGTCATAATGCCAGTGTTTCACTGGCTCTTGGTAAGGCGAGTTGATAATAAGCTGATTAATGGCTGCGCTCGACATGATTTGGTTCAGATTCCCCCGGCAGCCCGGAACCGGACATAATGCTGGATATTCCCTCTACAATTGATCAAGACCCGCATCCCCTGCATCACTCCAACTCCAAAATTTTCAAACTCTCAATCCCGCGATCATCAATGATTTTGACCGCTGCCCGACGGTGCTGACCGGCTTTGAAGGGGAGTGAGCGGGTGCCGACATACCTTTTTAACAGATCTGGGTCAATCTCTGCCTTTAGATCACGTTTGAGACGATCTAAATCCTTTGCCCCTCTGTCTGTAAGAAAAAACACCTGTCTTGGAAACAAGCTGCGGCCATCATAATCGGTGTCCAGCATCCACATTGCAATCTTATCCGCATTGCCGGATTCGATATTTCCCGTCTCTATATTGAAATAATCAAATCCATGAACGGAGACGCAGTATTCTCCTTCTGCTGTATTTGCACTGGAGTTTTCTACGGTCACATCCGGCTGACCAATCAGCCAGAAGCTCTCGTTACTTGCACGTTTCTTTTTGAGATCATCTGTCAGCAGATCCACATTCATCTGCGCCTTGAGCAGGGTCACGCCCGGCCAGTTAAGTTCATCAATATCTTTGGACGCTTCGGGATCGAATTGAAAGGCGGCAAAAACGATTAGGGTGGGTTTTGGGACGAGTTTTTGCGCATCCTCAATGGCAAGCGCAACCTGGCGCTGTTCCAGTGGCGCATGATCCGGCCCGAATGAAACGACAACACGGTCCGGGGATGCCACAGGCGCTCCATCTCCTTCTGCCTGCAGATGCGTTTCGCCCTCGGCATGCAGGAAGCGCATTGCAGGTAAGGGTTCGAGCCTTGCAAAGGAGATGCGCTGGCCTGCCTTCCCGCGCACCCCCGTTTTTAGCAGCTCATCCCGCCAGTCATTTTGACGGGTTGTTTCCCCCGAGCGGGCCAAAGAAAAAATGGGGGGGGGGATTTTCGTTGTTACTCTCACTCAGAGGCTTCACCGTTGGTGCAGGAACGGCTTCCACGGTGAATGGACCCGCCACCCGCATCTTACGGCCATCTTTGTGCGGCTGATCATATAAAACGGTCTGATTGGGCTCCTCGTCATATCCCAGAATTTTTGGCGAGACGGTTTTCACACTGTGATAGCGAAATCCGGCTCCAACTCCCTCATTTGGGCGTGCCAACTCATAGTAGTCGTAAAAAGCGGTGAGCAGGCGCTGTTTCGCAACGGCAATCGCCACGCGTGAAGTATCACAGGTAATCCATCTTCTGCCCCACTGCTCTGCAATATAAGCGGTCGTTCCACTGCCGCAGGTTGGATCCAGCACCAAGTCTCCTGGATCACTGGTCATCAGGATGCAGCGCTGGATCGGTTTAATCGCAGTCTGAACCACATATCGCTTTCCCTGTGCAGACATTTGGGCCGACCAGAGATTATGAATAGGTTTTCCTGGAACCTCCTCTTCATACCGTTTCCAGCAAAGCCTCACTTGTCCCTCGGAAGCATCCAGACGCCCCAGTTCCGCAAGTCGATCCATCCCTCCTTTAGAAATTGACCATTGTCTATCCGGCGGGCAGGAAAATGTACGCCCATTCCATTCATACGGCTCCGATCTCCCTGTCGTTGAAGCACCCTGTGAATCGAAATCTCGTCTTCGATATATTCGTGCACCCTTTGGCAAGTATTGATCTGGATCAAATTGCTCTTCTTTGGTTAGTCTTCGGCAGGTTCCATTTGGAAGTTCAACCATTGCATTCCCTTTGAATAGTTTAACGATTCCCCTCCGATTTAGTGGCTCATATAATTTTCGGTATTTTATCCTTTTTGCATCCCTTGCGTACCAGAGAAGATAGTCCGCAACCTGTGGTAAAATGTTTGTCGAACTCCCGCTCGTCGTGGCATAGGTGATGGTTGCAATCCGGTTCTCCGCCCCGAAGATCTCGTCCATGATCATCCCCACACGGTGAATGTTCTCGTCACCGATCTGCACAAAACAACTCCCGCTTTCGTGCAACAGATCATATGCCAACAACAGACGATCCCGCAGATAGGCCAGGTATGAATGGATCCCGAGTTCCCATGTGTCACGAAATGCACGAATCTGTTCCGGCTCAGCCGTCAGGTTTTTATCTTGATCATCACCGGTAGGACTGGGTTGGCTGACAAATGGTTGGAAATTGGAGCGATATTTGACCCCGTAAGGGGGATCAATATAGATTGTCTGCACCTTCCCGCCAAGTCCCTCCTTCTCCAATAAACTGTTCATCACCAGGAGACTGTCCCCGGCGATCAGTCTGTTTGTCCAATTCTGGCGATGCTGATAAAACTCAATCGCCTGGCGAATTGGCGGATTCTCTGCCGGCGTAGAAAATAGAGATAACTGCCGGGGATCCTCCGTTTGTTTGCACACGGCATCAATGACGGTATGGGGATCCATCCGCTCATGCACATGAAGAGAGACCGTAGGAATTTCGAAGGAAGTACGTTCCTCTTTTCCCGCCCACTGCAGTTGAGGGTCTAAATGGGGATCATGCCGATAAGTTTTCACATCTTCTCTCCCGTCAGTTTCCGGGGTAACCAGCCCCACAGGTGGATTATTAACCCGGTCTTTTCCCTGATGGGTATACTGTTCAACCTGCCGCTGCTTGTTCTTTGATCGTGATCCCATCCTGCTGCTGTAAATTGTGTATTGAGTAAAATTGTTCTCCAGTCAGGTTCAGTGAAAAGAGAGCCGTTTTTGTTGTTTGGAATTAATTCCCCTCGGTCCACCTTCACCACTGATCTGACAATTTACGGATATTTGGGGAGTTTTCAATCTCTGATCCTGCCGGAAGCCTCCCATGAACAGCCTGCAGATAAAGTCTAAATTCCAGAAACTTAGCCATGAGGGTTTGCCGCTTCATTGCAAATCTTGCGTACCGTGCCTGGGGTTAATCCAAAGTCCGCGGCAACATTTTTCAGGGTTTCGCCGGTCTGGACGCGCTCAATGATCTGCTGATTTCGTTCCGCCCGTTTCTGGTTGTCGAATTGTTTCTTGCCCAGTCCTGCTTGCCTGCAGATTTGGCGTACCCGGCTTACTGATAATCCAAGGTCTAAAGCAATATCTTTTCGGGCTTCCCCTTCCCGGACGCGGCGAAAGATCTGGCGGTTACGTTCCTGAAAATCTTGGACGCACACGCCTGCCTGCTTGCAGATTACACCCACCTGGACTCCGGTTAGCCCGAATTCTTTGCCGACAGCGGTCTGATTTTCGCCTGCCTGAACACGTTCGATGATCTTATGGTTCCGCTTCTGGTACTCCTGTTTGGTTAACCGCTTCCAGGCCACTACCCCTTCGTTCCTGCAGATGCGGCTCACCATATTTACGCTTAGGCCAAATTCTCTGGAAACGGCGACCCGAGTTTCCCCGTTGGCTACGCGTTCTAGGATCTTGCGGTTGCGTTCCTTTTTCATTTGTTTTCCTGACAGCCCGGCCTTCATGCAGATTCGCCATACCTTCGCGGTGCTCAACCCCATATGAGAGGCGATGTCTTTCTGAAGTTCGCCCGCCCGGACGCGCTCAATGATCTGTCTGTCGCGATTCTCTCTGGTCATACCACCACCTTTTCTATGAGCGAACTTGTGGGACTAGAATGTTTGGACGGGCCGAGATTGACAGACTCAACTGTAGATTTTGCATCAATATTCGGATAAAGCCGGTGCAGACAGTAAGATAAAGCTTCAGTCGTTAAAATTTGCAATGGAGTGCCGCCGTATTGAGTAGAACAATGAAACTGAGATACAGGGTAAACTGTCGTTATGTTCGGTCACGGTTGCTATTCTGATAGAAATTCGCCGCCGTAATATGCCATTTCCGCACAGGATGGGTTTTGATCTCCGGGCGGAAAAAGATCACGCTTACCAATATCGAAATCCTGACACGCTATTTTAAACTTAGCGATTTACCCACATGTTGGCAGATCCCCGCCTTTTGTGGTACCGTATGAGAGATGAGGATTTTTTGAGTCACCGAGACTAGCCGGACTTGTAGGCAGGGCGGCCGCGGGAATGGCTACGCGGGTTCAATGATCAACTTCATCCACGCACAAAGCTGATCGTAACTTACATCCCCCTTCGCAATCAGAATGAATTTATCGTACAGTACAAGATCTTCCACTGTTATTCTGTATCCACTCCGATCCAGAAGTATTTCTGTCAGGTATAATGCCGTACGCTTGTTGCCATCCATGAAAGGATGATTCAATATAATTGCATGGACAAGGGCCGCCGCCTTCTCATGGAGTTCTTCATGGTACCCATGATAGGGTCTGCCGAGTGCAGAGAGAAGGCTATTCCGGTTGAGAACCATCGGCTTGGAGCCCAAGGCATGTGCGTTGCAGATCAGGGCATCGTCTAAAGTAACTTGATAGTGCTCCTTAATGGTCGGCCAGGAGTTTAAGTGCCAGTGCTCGACGAACCTTCACCTCCTCAATGATACGAAGGGTTTCCTTGCTAACTTTGCCGTATGGCGTTATGACATACTCCTCCTCCACCGGCTCTTGTGTGCCGTTTTTTGGAATGTCAATCTCACATGCTTGGTCTTGAGTTTTTGGATGTTCTGACATGGAATCAGGCGGTTATGGACGACTTAATACACGCTGGTACGCAAGTACAAGTAACTTGTTCCCGAAAATCTCCCGGAAAATTTTATATGCTCTCAGAAGAGCATCTTGCAGAACTCGCAATCTTGAAGATTTTTATTCATCTGAGTGCACCCAGGAGCGCTTTTTAGCCTAGAGTATTAGTTTTGCAAGAACCTCAGAATACAAAAAATCCAGATTTATACATAAATATATGTTAAGATCTTCTCAGGGCAATGTGGTATTCGAAGTTAGGATATCTTTTTCCCCACAAGATGACCGAAAAGGGCGTTCGTCTCCCTCAAGTCGTCAATCAAACCCTGCATCGCCATACGGTGCTCTTCAAGGAAGGAACGCACTCCTGAATACGACATTCAGATCGTGCTCATTGACACAGGCTCTACCCATGAGAAGGGGGACGAGCAGTCCTCATTTTTTCGGAAATCCTGCTTTGCGTAGTTCTATTTGGGGGTGACCGTCGAAGTCAGATCGTACAGTACGGGATCTTCTACTGCCGGTCTGTATCAACTCTGGTTTATGAGTACTTCCAGGAGATGCAATGCCGTATGTTTACTGCCATCCATGAAAGGATGATTCAGGATAACGGCATGGATAAGGTCCACTGCCTTCTCATGGAGTTCTATGTGGCACCTATGATAGGGTCTGCCGAGTGCAGGTAGGAGGCTATTCCGGTTGAGAACCATCGGCTGGGAGCCCAAGGCATGTGCGTTGCAGATCAAGGCATCGTCTAAAGTAACTTGATAGTGCTCCTTAATGATCGGCCAGAAGTTTAAGTGCCAGCGCTCTACGAACCTTGACCTCCTCAAGGATACGAATGGTTTCCTTACTAACTTTGCCGTATGGTGTTATGACATACTCCTCCTCCTCCACCGGCTCTTGGGTGCCGTTTTTTGGAATGTCAATCTCATGCGCTTGGTTCTGAGTTTTTGGACGTTCTGACATGGAATCAGGTGGTTATGGATTACCTAGTACACGCTGGTACGCAAGTACAAGTAACTTGTTCCCGAAATTCTCCAAAAATTTATATGCTCAAAAAATGTATGAAATTCCCGATTTACACACTAACATATATCAGGATCTTCTTCATGCACCATGGTATTCGGTAAAGATGGCTTGAATGTAAGCCAATTCAACAGTCCACAAGGCGCAGATTACGTACCCAGGGTTTCAGGAAAGTTGTATGGAGATTTGGTATATTTCAGGAAATAAACTCCAATCGTCCCATGCTGCGCTTCATCCCCTTCTTCATGGTACTTGCTTTTGTGGTCGATTCATCTGCCGCACAATATGTGAACCCGGATGTTTTGTCCGAAATCAACGCAGTCAGTGTTGATGCATCCATGGTTGAAAATCAACAGGGGCAGTGTCTCCCGCTTGAAGATACAGTCAAGGCAGGGGCGGAGTCAGCGCTGAGGCAGGCGGAATTCACAGTACGTGATTCTGCGCCGGGGGCCCTGCGTTTTTCTGCACTCGCCATTTATCCAGATGGTAGTTGTGTCGTATCGTTTGATATAGAGGTCGTGCATTGGATTTATCGTGGAAACGTTGCCATGACGGTTGGATTGTCTGATGGGGGAATGTTTAGCAGATCTACGGGCACATCCAGTAAAGAAGAGGTTCTAATGGTGCTGGAGGATGCGGTGGAGATGATTGCCGGCGAATTCCTCAAGGCAAAGCAGGAGTGATATCGGTATCAGTACAGCTATGAGATCATACAGACAGGGAAAACAAATCCGATCCCTCTAATTTCTCTACGAGACCAATGTCCCCGCATCAATGAATTCCTCAAATTCCCGAAGACTTCCGGTTTCCTTCGTCACTTCCTTAACAGATCTCCCGGAATTATACCGCGGAACGGATACAATCTCCAGACACGAAATGTAGTCAGTAGAGATGGATTGTCGTACGGATATTATCCAGCACTGACAATCTTCGGGGTTTGAGTTCAAAGCATCCTCCGGTATACTGAGCGGCGGTAGATCAAAGTGTACTGCCGCTCAAATCTGTTCATCAAGAGGCCCTCTGAAAACAGTTTTTTGTCTGGGACTGGAGTCAGGTTACGGACGAGATTTCAAGACCTTTGAGAATTCACGCAGAAGAAAGGTGATCATTCCACTGCGCCCCAGGGGAACTACAATCGTCCATGAAATTCCCGGAAAAATACCGATGCCCGCCAAACTCATCATCCCGAATGATACAGATGTTGCTGCGTTGATGCGGCGGCGCTCAAGGCCAATTCTCATCTTTCGGATCTGCTGTTCTTCTTTAGCCATGTCCAAAATTTCTTTGGCTGCGCCTGGAAATACTTTCTCGTATTTTTCAAACTGTTCTGCTTGTGGAATCGGTCATGAGTACTCTTCCACACGAGTCCTGCTGATTACCGTACGCATAAGCACGGCCAACTCTTGTGGCGAGTCTACATTGGAGGACTTTTGTCCCTTCGGATAAATCCTCTGCCTATTCTGTCACTTTGTTCTGCGAACTGTCCCGCAGTTCGTCAGCATAACTATCTTTTGATTCCTTCACGGAAGTCTCGTGGAAGTCTTAGTCATTGCAATTCTGAGATATCTCCCCACATTCGCCCACACACGTGCCATACCATCTGTCCAGTCCTCTAACGAGATTCGTGGCTCAACGCCCCAAGGCGTAGACTGGATACTCACCATTTCGTCAAGTAGACTAGGGGGATTATCCTGCAGGTCGGCCTCTTCCCTATTAATTCGTTCCCAATACTCGTCCCGTGCACTAAGATTGGTAAGCATATCTCTCAATCCTTGACAAAGTGCTTTAACATCCTCTTCGCTTAGTGAACCGTCTCCGGCTCCATGGTCTTGGATAGAATTTTGTGACATTTGGTATAAAATGATAAACTCGGATGCTTTAAATGCACACGAATTCGAAAAGTTGCATAACCATAGGTCATGTACATCGTTTGTTTGTTGCTGAATAAAATACGCACCCTTGGAAGGCCGAACATGTAATCTACCATGCATTCGTCGGAGACAGGAAAAAAGGCATTGAAACGGATCGGTAAGGCACCGGAATCCGAACTGCACACGTTACTCCCCTGCAATTGGAAAGCCGAACGGGAAGCAACCCTCTCGAAATCAGCACAGCCGCCTAATTCATGTGCAGGCTCCGCCAGAAAGATGGACGGAACACGCCAGATCCTATCTCACGCTCAGAACGGCAGAGTCGCCAAATTCATCTGAATATACAAACTTCTCTGCCAGCCCCTCCAATGTCGCACGCATCCTGCGGGAGGCGGGCTTCAAGAAACTCCCGCGGCGAACCCGCAAGCAACGACAGGAGGCCGTGCAGGTCCACCGTGCTCCTCAGGCGGATGCTCGCCTGCTGGATCTGTCCACACGTCATTTTACAACCCGTTACGGCGGACTCTTTCTCTTTGCCCACGATCTCGCACGCATCGACCTTGACGGCATGCTCCAGACCTGCAAGATGCCGGGAAGCGTCATGATT
>JAJECV010000078.1 GCA_022821875.1 Rhodothermales bacterium | reverse complement strand
AAACTGCTCAAAATAGCCATAGAAGAGACGTTTTTGGCCCTTTAGAGTCTCAAAAAGGGCGAAAAATAGATAGTTTGGCCATCTATGACACGCAGATGTGCTGTCGAACTCTGTGATCATACTTTATCCACGGGCTGCTAGTGTGAAGATCTTCTCGGCCGTATCGTGATTATAGTCCATGCGCAAGGAGACCATAATATCCATCTTCGCAAAACTCGTACCGGATGGAGCATTTGCGATTACTCTTGCGATGCAGTGAAGTTGCTCTCTTGGGAAGTCCCGAGTCCGCGCTTTGTAAAACTCAATCCGTCCTTTTCTCCCTTCCTCTATTGCCATTTTCAGCCCCTCTGGAGTCAACTCCCCCTCGGTCAACTTCAACTGCTTCAAGGCAGGCCACACATACGCCATGATGTGCTGCGGCCAGCCATGCGTCTCATGTGCAATCGCATAAATCCAGGCGGCCGGATCGCCCTTCGCCTCGCACTCTTCCAGAAGCCAGTCCTGAATGACCGCCCGACTTGCCCCTTCACCCAGGGGTTCCAGATTGATCAGGCACCCGGGGTCAAATCTTGATATTCCCAGAGAATCAAAGGCCGCCAAGGTTGCACCCAGGCCTGCAGCAATCAGTATCACAGGACTCCCCACTTCACCATTGTGAATAGACTTGACAAACTCGGATGCGCCATCAAGCTGCTCGTCACTAGTCGGGGGATTCGCCAGTACAGACGCTGTGCTTCGTCCAACAGGAGAAGGAGCGGCTGTTTACTCATCCCTATGATGTCCAGGGGGCTGGGCGAAGGCGCGTGGTTCTGGACTCCCGCTGGACGGCATTAGAATGCCCTTTCCGCCAGATGATCTCTCCTTCCTTTACCTTCCCCGTTAGTTCGAGGGATTTGTCCAGTGAAACGACATCCCACAGATTCTTTGCGCGAAGATTCGAGACCGTCCAGTTGTTCGCCTCTGCAATCCGCGCACATTCATGAAGCAGGGCGGTCTTGCCCGCTCCAGGAGCTGCCTGGATCAGAATAGATGTACCGGATTTTCCCTCCTTTGCCCTACCCAGCAATTCCTTGAAATCATCCAGAATTTTCACTCGCCCATGAAAATAGCGGGCCTCGCCCCGCTCCAGCGTGGCAGGCTTGACGATGGGGGTTTTCTGTGATTTACTCATCGAATCTGTCCAGACAGTCTTGAACAGGAGGAGACTCTTCAACTGACGTAATGTATGCACTCAGACGAAAATAGGTTCCGGTAAGATACATTTTCGCTTACCTCTCCCAGAGACTTTCTGCAAATGCATCTAGCGTGGACATCTTTTTTATACCCAGATAGTAGAGAGCATCTTTATGCGACGTATCACCAGAGAGTGTGCTCTCAACAAGTGCGGTACCGAAGCGCTGACCGACACGGGTCTTGAGCGTTGCGTGAAAATTCCCCCCTCCACTTCCTTTGCGTGGTTTAAGTTGACTCAATTGGTAGCGATATTGCTCTGCAAATGTGCTATACTGAAGGGCTTCCATCTCAAAAAGACGCCGAAGTACAACTAGCGTACTAGTTTTGTAGTAATTCACCAGTCGCTGAAGCTCATCAGACAAGGTTACATCTTCCCGGAAATTCTGTCGTAGAGACACCAGAGGGACAAGAACCTCGGCGGCCACCTGGTTACACCAACGCTCAATCCTGTGAGGCGAAAATGAATCGGGAGTCACGTTCGACAAACTGGATTCTCCCAACCATATGTGCGCTAGCTCGTGAGCGAGTGTGAAAATTTGTGCAGCCTTGGTGTCTGCTCCATTGATGAATACTAGAGGGGCGAGTTTATCCGCTAAAGCAAAACCCCGAAACTCTTCGGGATTAAGTTTACGATGAGGATTATTCCGAACGACACCACTAATCATGACAAGTATACCCAAATCATCCGCTTGGTTTGCAAAATAGCGTAATGCCTGCGTCCAGTTCGGTAGTTGCTGACGCTCTTCTATATCAAAACTTAATGTAGCCCGAATCTTCTTTGCCGTCGTCTCGACATCACTCTGCAGTGTGGCGGATCCCACAAAAGGAAGCGGTTCTTCACCTTCCAGCATGGCGAAGGTTTGATACCAGCCCTGACGCTGTTGACACATATAGATAGTGTCCAATAGATTGCCACTCGGCTGCGAGATATTCCGGTTTCCCACTGTGCGTAAATCCTGAATGGGTATTTTCTCTTCCCGCGGTTCCGGGAATAAAAGAGTCAGGAAAGGCACCTGTGTAAACTTTGCAAAAGCCTCCAACTGCCTAAAAGTTGGCTGATTGTTCCCGCTTTCCCAATCGTCGTATTTTGGGAATCGTTTGCGCAGTTCTGCTGGATCTGCCTGCCTACGTTTGCAGGCCCATTGCAGAAGTTCAGGTCTTACTTTCATGCGTGGAGAGGTCATCCTGATACCTTACATGATGTATAGTGACGTAGTATATCTGTCTAGAAAATCCTATATGACTGAATCCCAGTAGTGGATTGCAGTAAAGCAGAAGATGGGCAGTTCAGGGTTCTATCCCTCCGCCTTGATTGTTAAACCTCATGGGTCTAGCGGGGGAAATAACGGTTCCGGGATACGGGCGAAGTTATCCACCAGCCAGTCGTGCATAGATGGGATCGGAACCACATACCGGTTTTCCCGCTCGTCCAGTATCCCCTTATGCAGGGCAAGTGTGAAGATCTTCTCGGCTTTGTCCTCACTAAACTCCATTCGGAGAGATGCCATAATATCCATCTTCGCAAAACTCGTACCGGATGGAGCATTTGCGATCACTCTTGCGATGCAGTGAAGTTGCTCTCCAGGAATACCCCGAGTCCGCGCTTTGTAAAACTCAATCCGCCCCTTCCGCCCTTCCTCCAGTGCAGTTTCCAGCCCCTCTGGAGTCAACTCCCCATCGGTTGACTTCAACTGCCTTAGGGCAGGCCACACATATGCCATGATGTGTTGCGGCCAGCCATGTGTCTCACATGCAATCGCATGAATCCAGGGGGTCGGATCCCCCTTTGCCCCGCCTTCTTCCAGGAGCCAGTCCTGAATGACCGCCTGCCTTGCCTCCTCACTCAGCGGTTCCAGGTTGATTCGGCACCCGGGGTCAAATCTCGATATCCCCAGGGAATCAAAGGCCGCCGCGGTTGCCCCCAGGCCGGCGGCGATCAGGATCACGGGCCTCCCCACTTTGCCATTGTGAATTGCCTTGACAAGCTTAAGTGCACTCGTGAACTGTTCGTGGTTGGATCGCGGAATAACCGTCGCTGTCGTTTGTGCCTCGTCTAGCAGGAGCAGTAGCGGCTTCCGTCCAGACTCAAGAATGTCCAACGTTGTTGGGAGATAGTGCTCAGATGTGGATTCCCGATGTAGAACCTGTACGTTCCCTCCCGTCTTTGTTTCCTGACGCTTAGGGGGGAGCGGGAGTCGCAACGACTTGCTCAACTCCGCCGGATCAAACAATCCGTCCGGGTCAATCTCGGCGGTCTGCCATCGCTGTGCCCGTGCAATCCGTGCATATTCATGGAGCAGGGCAGTCTTGCCCGCACCGGGGGCCGCCTGGATCAGAATAGAAGTACCGGAATTTCCCGCCTTCGCCCTGCCCAGCAACTCCTTGAAATTATCCAGAATTTTCACTCGCCCATGAAAATAGCGGGCTTCGCCCCGCTCCCGCGTGGCAGGCTTGACGGTGGGGGATTTCTGTGATTTACTCATCGGATTTTTCCAGACAGTTCAGGACATGAGGAGACTTTCCAATTGACTGGATATATGCACTCAGAGGAAAATAGGTTCCAATCACTGGTTTTTCCCGACCAATGTCATCTCCGCTGAAAAAGACGGTCGGCAGTGGTAAATTGACATGGTGAAGCATTCGGATTGCAGATGTATGCGGGGCAATCGCCTAACGATCCGGAGGAATACTCTGAAGCAGTGATGCACCCCCTGGAAATAATCGTACACGCTCCAGATATTATGACTACCAAGCCATTCCTTTTAGGCTTCCGATTCTACAACAGGGATCGGGCTGGGAGTAACCAACCGGATCGTCTCCGCAGCCAAACGGCCACGATGAACTTCCAGAATGTTTCCATGTGTTACATGTCGCTCCTTTGCCCAAACTGCCCAATTTGCTTTGTAGATATGATTAGAGTCAACGAGTACTCCGTCAAGTCAAACAAAACAGCAATGCGTCACAGCTAAGAGTTATCACAATGCCGTGCTCGGTGGGAGTTTGCCAATATTTCAACCAACTCCTCGCCGGTGATGTTGGGGTTGTTCTCATGGAGGCGGGTCGCCAGCCGTTCGCAAACTTCCTCGGCAGATAATGGCATGTAGATCCACTCGACTTCGCTATTGAGGAGCGGAGCCGTCAATTCAACCCAGCTATCTTCCTTTGCGGCATCCCTGCTTTTGACCAGTACCAACTCCCCCCGCCTTGCATGCCTGGGCACAATAGCAGCATGGGGAAATATCGCAGACTCTTCTCCGAGCTGGATCTTGACTAACATTTTGAAATTTGGCTTTGGCATTTTAGTTGATGTGTTTTGTGATGAACAAAATTCTGGGGGAGACAGCGTCCCTCATCGTTACCGTCTTCCTAAAGTACGGGATTTCGTTCTGGAAGGGCATCCAGTTCTTCTCAGCACCGTCTCTCCATCCGCCATGCTCTGGAAGCAGACTGCATAATCCTTCTGGATCTGCCTGCTTATGCTTGCAGGGCCATTGCAGAATTTCAGGCGTGGAAATGTCATTCTCCTTCTCTCCTCCTTCCATGATTGATCGTGACGTAGTACATCAGCGAATCTTAATTCAAAATCCCAACCCTCGTGGAATGTTTCAGAAGATATGAATAAGTTGCGACTTATTGAGTCCATATAGATGATCAACTACAGCATCCAGTTCATGGATGTGATCTTCTTTCCCTCATCCGCGCTCAGGCAGTACAAGTGACCAGAGAGTTCAGTAAAGTTGAAGTAACTTATCTCTGCCATGTGCTTTTCTTTCTAGGAGACACCGTTAGCAAGTATCTATTGTTGGATATTGATTTAGCAACCTTGAGTTGAGTTATCCGTTGAAAAACATCTCCCAACTGTCGTAATACCCCCAGAGATTTATCATGAATATCACCGACTCAGATGTTCGCAGACGCTTGCACCTAGGTGAGGACAGTCGATGGGAATTCAAGCAGATTGAGTTCATTGACGATCATCCAAAGAGCCCACGCAGAGATGACTTCGCCGATGAAATGACAGCATTTGCAAATACGAAGGGTGGGATACTGCTTTGCGGAGTTTCAGACAGTGGAGAACTTCAGGGGATGACCCCGAAGCAGGCTTCTGCCCTCAGCCGAATGTTAGTCGAAGTAAGTACGGACACCGTAAAACCTGCTATCCGTATTCATATTGAGAAACGAGATCTTGACGGGAAGATGTTCATGCTTGTTGAGGTACCTAGAGGAAACTTTGTACATGAGCGCTCTGGTAAAGCCTTTCTCCGAGTCGGCGACTCAAAACGCCTTATGGAAAGTGATGAATATCTTCGGTTAGCACAAGAACGAGCCCAGAGCCGATATACATGGTTTGATCAACAGGTGGTCCCAAATACTGGATTTGAAACACTCCTTGAGCGACTGTGGGAGCCACTGATCAGTGCAACCGGCGCAGATGACCCTCGTCGTGCGCTGACGAATTTGCGGCTGCTGGCATCGGATGAATTTGGTGTGGACAGGGCGACTGTTGCCGGAATATTACTCTGCACCAATTCCCCCCATGAATGGCTGCCCCAGGCGACAATTATCGCCACAATGTATCGTGGTCAAGATCGATCTTCCGGTCAATTGGATACCCAGGAGATTCAGGGGCCGCTTTCTGTTCAGATTGCCGAGGCGACGAAATTTGTCGCACGGAATATGCGTGTCGCCGCACGGAAGACTCCCGCCCGTGAAGATATTCCCCAGTACAGTATGGCTGCCGTGTTTGAAGCAGTGGTGAACGCAGTTGTTCACCGTGACTATTCCCGGTCAACCCGACGTATTCGGCTCTCAATGTTCAAAAATCGCTTGGAAATTGATTCTCCCGGCCCTCTTCCTAATGGAATGACGATAGATGGGATGGACTCAAGCCAATCAACCCGTAATCAGGCTCTTGCTTCTGTATTTGGGCGAACCTCTGTAGGGGATATCCCCGGATCTCGTCACCGCAAAAACATGATGGAACGGCGGGGGGACGGTGTCCCTATCATTCGACAAGGAACCCATGAAATTACTGGCAGCCTGCCGGAGTATAAAGTTGTTGATGGGACAAACTTGGTTCTGGTTATCCCGTCTGCCCGACTTGAACTTGTACCGTCGGATGCCATTATTACGGTGCATTCGGGAGGAGAGCCGATTGTCGGTGCGGATGTTTTGGTCCTCTTTCCGAACAAAACGTGGCAACGGGCAGCAACCGACAGCAATGGTGAAGTAGATTTTGATTTGTACACGGCTCATTTACCGATGACCGTTTATGCTGCCATGCCGGGCTATAGAGCGGGTTTTGTACGGTCGTGGACACCATCGCGTGGAGGATTATTATTAGAACTTGATCCACTTACAGCCGGAGGTGCAGTTATTTTCTCAAACGCTTCAGGTCATATTCCCGGACTACAGGGACGGCTGAATCCCCAACGTGACAATTTGGATCGGACCTACCTATACACGGACAATATTGCAATTGAGCAGGGCAGGCAGCAGCCCGTCTCCTTCCGTCTGGGAAAACCCTTGAGACTTACCGATGCATATGGGGTGGAGATGATGGCGACTATTGTTGATATCACTGGACAATCAGCACTCGTTGAATACAGGCCGTTCAACCAGAGAAATGATTAGGCTTCGTGGATTACAATTATTGAAATACCGCCGGATGGATTGGACTTTTTAAGTCCCCAAGAACACTCCAAACTTTGTCCGATGGTTGAATAATGGATCCTTCCCATCTCAAAATCCCACTACGGTATCAGATTTTCGTCAGACAGTCAACTCGGCACCGAGTACGCCTTGTGTCTCAATTCAGATATAGAGAGATGTGGCCAAAAGGTGACCGAATGAATCTTCAAATAATATGGGCATCTGGGCGGGGTGTATTTCGCTCCGCCATGTGATGGGCGAGATAGATCTCATTTCCATCGGGGGAGATCTATGCCGACTTCCAACTAATTTTGAATCCATTCCGTGCCGCTTTTCCAATCGCCATGTCTGGGAATCGTTTGCACCGTTTTTCTGAATCCATCTGACCGCATTTTCATGCCCCTTACAGAAGTTCTGGCCTCACATTCGTGCGTAGGAGAGAGTCATATTCGTGCCTTCCATGATTGATAATGACGCAGTACACCGGCCAGTCTTGATTCAAAATCCCAGCCCTCGTGAAATGTCTCAAAGATATGGATGAGCTGCGACTCACTGAGTCCGTATAGATGAGCGACTACAGCATCTAGTTCATGGATGTGGTCTTCTTTCTCACCCTCATCCATGGAGCCGCAGATGACTCCCACTTTATTCGCCCAATCGGCAAAGCGGTCATCTGGACACGCCAACCTTCCAGCCAGTTGAACAACGCGCTGCCAGAGCATATCTTCACGGGGAGGGCGGGGGATAGGAAATGGATTGAGGATGAAAAAATTGACATTTAATTCAACAAATCGCCGTGCGTACCAGTCCAGAGGTATGGAAGAGAGAATTCCAAGCAGAAACGCTTGGTCTTTTTCGTCTCCACGAGGCCAAAGAAAATAGGGCCCTTTATTCGTGATAAATACCTTAGGCGGTATAAGGCATACAAGGATTGTCCGTTGATTCGTTCGGTTTGTCACATCTCTAAATGCAACACGAGCCCTATAGCAAGGTAATGTATTTCGGTTTTTCAAGTACTCCAATGGAAATTCTTTGTAAACCCCCTTCGGCTTATCCTTTGGTGAGAGTCGCTTATTTTGCAGTTCAGCGAGAACGGGCTCTGCCCATGCCCATGCATAATGTATACCCGTGTCTGGTGTCCACAGATTGAATGATTCTCCCTTATAGACTGGCCAGAAGCCGTCCGGGCAATCTTCGCTCTCCAAGTCCATCAGGGATTTCTGATTTGTGGCATCTAATTCACGATTTGGGCGTGCCCTCCACTGATTCTCTATTTTTAGATCAAGCCTCGGGGAGCTGCGGAGTTGATTTAATACCTCAGATGACTTTGCGCGTGGCATTGGAATGAGAGGAATCGAAACCGTATCATTCCATTTTTGAATCTCTGCATAGGTAAACGATCCAGTTTTTTTTGAATTACCTGCCTTGAATTCGGACAATGTGGTGTAAGGCCCTTGAAGATGAACTAATTCACCTTCAGCCTCTCCATGTTTTGCGCATAAGAGGCCAATTGTATATTGTTGGTGCACTTCATCAAATATCCATCCTGCACGATTCGTCAGCATGGTAACTGCAACATCCGCAGCTTCGCTAAACATCGTCTTGCGAAAATCCACTGACCCCTTAGCAGTAAGCGCACTACGTGGTAGCACAACGCCGATGTAGCCTCCAATCGCACTGGAGAGTCGCCAGAAACGCCAGCAGAATGCCTTGTAGAGATCTGGATCTCCCTTACCCATTCCGGGATAAGCACCGCTCACGAGTGCCTGTCGCATTTGATGCATTTCTTCCTGCTCACGCTCATATAGCGAAACTAGGTCGGGCCGTTCCGCCTGTAGATGTTTTTTTTCGGCCTCCTGTTCCCGTTGTGATTTACCACGCAATCCTGGGAAATGTCGTGCCCAAAAAGCATGTCGGTCTACTTTGATTTTTTCCCAAGGCGGATTACCAAGAATCACATCAAACCCCGGACGCTTTCGTAGAAACACCTCAGGAAACGCAATCGGAAAATGTACCGCTTCCAGAGGTTGTAGAGTTTCTTGTGCGATGCCGATTGCATTCCGCACCTTTAGATTATTTATGTGAAGAGGATCTGAAAGTTCTTCCCATTCGTCCAGTACGGCTTTGATCGTGGAATCATTCTCAATTGGCGCGGCTGTCAGGAAATCACAGAGTATTTTTGTGCCTTGAAGTGCGACACGAACATCGTCCTGCGCCATACGCGCCTCCTCAATATCCTCCAGAGACATATCGTTACTGTTGGCAAGCCGTCGAAGAGGTTTCACTGCTCCACCAAGTAGTTTTCTGGTATCTCTGTCACGGTTGAACACCGGGACAGAGAACTCGTCAAACGCATCCCATATCTCGGCTATTCCCCCCATGCCCACCAGCGCATTGCCGCGGATCAGTGTACGATCAAGGAACGACAGTGGCAATCCTGGCACAAATGTGTGGATCCAGACCGCAAGCCGCGCAAGTTGCACCGCCAACGGGTTTAAGTCAACACCATAGATGCACCGCCGGGCAATCAGGCGGCGCAGGAGTTGACTATCCTCAATGGGGTCGCTTTCCTGGATGCCTTTCAGCCGGCTTTTTGCCGTAGAGCGCAATTTGCCCAGTTCATTCAAAACATCCGGCAGACTGCGCCTGGACAGATAGTCGGCCATCCTCTTCTCCATGTGATCAATGGCACTGATCAAGAAATGGCCCGATCCCATCGCAATGTCCGCAACACGAAAATCAAAGAAGGCTTCGCTGGCATCCGTTTCGTCCAGTGCATCCAGTCGTTTGAAGTGATCGTCCAGCGCTGGCTCCAGTGCTCCATCTAAAAGATGTTCTACGGCAAAGGATTTTGTATAATAACTGCCTGATGCTTTCCGCACACCTGAGCGGTTGTGCAGATAAACTTCCCCCTTCCTGACAACGGGCGGCTCATTCTTCTTGGCAGGAACATAAACCACATTTTTCTTTTGCTGCTTGAGTACCAGATCCATGTCCGCCCTTGCTAACTCCGATTCTAACAACCCCTCGTAAATGGTGCCGAACTCACGCACACCAAGTGATCGAAAATCAACCGGACCAGGCACGCCTTCCGGAGTATGGATCACAAGTAAGTTGCGAAGAACTTCCTCAAAACATTCATTCGGAAGTGTGATCTGTGCCAATGCAGCACCCGCCCTGGAAATCTCCCCGTCATCCTGAAACAGTGCCCCGCCATACGCAGGCACATCCCATTCCGTATTGCCCTTTGCAATGGCATTCCAGAGATGTTCCGTTTCGCGCCAGTATGTGGCTCCTTCGGCAATTGGAGTCTCCTCCTCGACCATCTTGGCCATTTCCTGTGCCTTCTTCTTCAGGGACCGGATCTGGTAGGCCGCATTGTACCGGTAGGGAAGCAGATCTCTGTCTTCTGCATACGCGATGAATAGAAGACGAAACAGCACGGTCAGGGCCATCTCATAGGTCAGGGCAAGTTCTTCTGAATCGGGTGTCGTAATGCCCCGTGCGCGGCTGATTCCCTGTGCCAGAGCCGGAACCACATCTTCATAGATTCGCTCTCGCAGGCGCTTGGCAAGATCCCCTGCAAAGCGCTCAGATCCTTCCAGCAGTTCATATAAGCTGCCTTCACGCTTCAATGCATCCGCCGAGTAAAGTAGCCAGAGATAATGTAACTGCTCATCGGGAAGCAGCCACGGCTGGCATTCAATAAAGGTATCCGTACGACCTCGCCTTCCCACACCTACATCCACATTCGTTGAGTAGAGACGAATGCGATTCTCCTGAACAAATATGATCCAGTCAAGATTCTCGGCATCCGCGTTACGGAATGCATAACTCACCGGCGATAACTGATTAAAACGCTGCTCCTTGTGCTCAATCAGTTCCCCCTCATGCAGCATTACGGCCAGTGCCGTTCTTCGGTCATTACTGTACAGCACACTTGTCAGATTGTCCAATTCCCTTATCGTAAACCCCAGTGCAGCCAGAAGATCCTGCCCTGAAAGGTTAACCGCATGTTGAGCTTTTCTTCGGGCATCCCTCAGATCTGATCGTTTGGGAACCCCATGCTCAAGTTCGTGCAGGGCTAACAGTCCCTCATTCCTGAGCCCGGGAACAGTATTTTCGAACGTAGGCAGTGTCTGTTCCAGCAGCTTCAGGGCTGAATGTCGATCCGGCTGCTCCAGCAATTTTCTGCATAACCGCTCCACCTGCCCGATATCCATGTCGTGACTGATTGGCGGCTCCTCACGGTCGGGACCGCATACGGATGCCTTGCCGGAATGCAGAATAACCAGAAGAAGAGGGGCACCCCGGTTTCCTTTGCGGGCTTTCCACACTTTTCTGGTCTCCCCGTCACCTAGCAGCCCGTGGATAAAGTATGATCACAGAGTTCGACAGCACATCTGCGTGTCATAGATGGCCAAACTATCTATTTTTCGCCCTTTTTGAGACTCTAAAGGGCCCAAAACGTCTCTTCTATGGCTATTTTGAGCAGTTTAATCTCCAAAAACCAACCCGAAAAGCGTTGTTCAGATTTTTCTGGACTTTATCCACAGGCTGCTAGCCGCCTTACGGCATGTGCAACCGTAATTTCCAGGGCCAGTTGCCCCTTGCCAATAAAAAGACCGGCCTGCCGGAGCCCAGAACTCGCAACCGGTGACCAGGATAATCTGGTCAAGTCGGAAAGAAATTCAGGACTTTCAGGCATAACGATTCAAGGGGGGCGTATTTATCGTGCACTCAAATTCGTCCCCGTCGGCAGAAGATTGTTTGGAGAATCAAAAATAGAAACCATATAACTCCGGCGGGGAACGCGTGTTGCGGACTGAATCCTTCCCCCATGAAACGATCAAACGGAAACTATGTCCCTGAAGAACCCCGGACACTGGAACAGGGAGGCGGCGGCATGAAGTGACCGGCAGGCGAAGCTACACCGCTCAGCCTCACTGAACGCCCGGGGCGGAGCCGTAATTCTCCAGCAGCCAGTCGTGCATGGCCGGGTCCTGCATGATGTAGAGTCCATTACGCATCGCCAGAGCCCCACACTGGAGTGCCTGACGGAATGTGACATCTAGTTCCTGCTTATCCGCACATACTTGGGCCAGACAGCCCTTGATCACCTCTCTATCCTGTGATCCATCCTCTTCCTGCGTTATCATCAATGCTCTGGCGATTGCGGCCCTGTGCGCCTCTGTCAGCCCCTCCAGACACGCTTCATAGAACCGCGCCCGCTTTTGCCGTCCCGCCGTGATCACCGCTTCCAGCCCTTGCTCGGTCATCTCCCCGGCATCGGATTTCACCTGCTCCGCCGCCAGCAACGCATAATCGGATATATGCCGGGGCCACCCGTATGTCTCCGGTACCAGCGCATCAATCCAGGGGGTGATATCTCCCTGCGCACCTCCTTCCTCGCGGAGCCAGCCGCCCAGGATGCTCCGCGCCGCTTCCGGGTCTACCTCCTGCAAGTCATGGACGGCACCCGAATTAAACCTTGCTACCCCCAGATCATCGAATACCTGCCGTGTCCATGGCATCCCGACGGAGACCATCATGATGGGATGCTTCACCCTCTCATTATGTACCATGTTAATGAAGCTTACCGCTTCTCCAATCTGCCTGTGGGACATCCCTGGAAATAAATCAAGACGGTCACTGAATAAGAACCGCCCGGCGGGGCGCATCGTGTGCATGTCATCCAGCAGGAGCATGACGGGACGCTTCGTGGCGATCAGCATGTCGTCAGAGAAGCGGGAGAACGGGACCATAGGGAACGCCTTGTGCAGTTCCTCTGGATCATACAGTGCCGCCGTAGAGATCACGCCCACTGCCCATCCCCGTGCTTCGCCCAGATGTGCACACTCCGCAAGCAGTGCACTTTTCCCTGAACCGTGCGCTCCCTGGAACAGGATGTTGGTTCCCACATAGAAACTCTCTTTATCCTCCGCCCAGTCCATATGTGTCTGGACGGTTCTCAGCATTCTTCTCCTCCCGTGAAAGTGCTTCGCGCGAGGTGGGATTTTTACATTCGGATCCTTGTTGACGGAGTTGCTCATGAATACATTAAGATTGAGTCCACTACTAAAACCGCAGCCAGACCAAAACGGTTCCCGTGAACCATAAATTTGTTGAGTCTCCGCGCTCCAGTTCCCATGCTTCGCCTCCCCGCCGGGCCTGAACAGTTCCGGCAGATTGGCGATGTACGGAATAACGGGAGGCCCGTCACATTCATCGCTACTCACCGGTCTAATCTGCGATCAGAATGAGACCGTATACATTTCCACGGAGCTGCCATCATAAACATGTCCGTCAGGCAGGTAAGTATTTCCCGTCCTTTGCTTTCTTTCAAATGTTCGCATAGTACGGAGAAATCATACCTCAAGCCATCAGGGTAGGGTTAAAACCCATTCTGGAACCATTCATGTTATAAGTGGGTACTATATTGAACAAATTTTCCCAATATAAAAATCTGGAGTTGAAAATGTATCAACGACCTCACGTAAATCGGCTTTTCAAACGGCTGTCACGAGGATCAAATATGCGCATTGCCGCCATCATCGGTCCCCGGCAAGTTGGCAAGACAACGATTGCTCTTCAGGTCCGAAAGAAATTGATTGAAGAGAAAATTCCATGCTGGTATATGTCCATAGATAACATAGATACCAGTGAAGCAGACTGGCCTGATATGCAAAAGATCCGTGACGACGCGCAGCCGGGAACCGTACCTGATGCCGGGATGCTTGCCGAAATATGGACACAGGCCCAAAGGGCTTCCCAGGAGTCTGATCAAGGCCTGGTGCTGTTTCTTGATGAAATTCAAACGATTCCACGCTGGTCAAACATTGTGAAAGGGTTCTGGGATACAGATCGAAGGAGAGGATATCCCATTCGCGCAGTCATCTTAGGATCCGCCGCCTGGCGAATGCAGGTTGGACGGAATGAAAGCCTTGCCGGACGTTTTGACCCCATTCGGGTCACCCACTGGTCGCTTCCCGAAATGATCCAGGCATTTAAACTGACGGTTGAGGAATTTATGTTCTTTGGCGGTTATCCCACTCCCTTCAAAGATAAATCAAGACCTATCGTACTTGAAGCATGGCAGAAGTACATTTCTGATTCAGTTTTGAAGCCCATTATTGAACGGGACATTATTGGACTTACACAGATCAGAAAGCCTGCCCTGATGCGCCAACTGATTGATCTTGCATCAAGCTACTCAGGCCAGCTCATATCCTATAACAAGCTCCTCGGCCAACTCAAGGATGCAGGAAATGCGACAACCTTGGCAAATTATCTGGATCTGCTATCCGATGCGGGCTTGATGGTTGCACTCTCTCCCTACACAGCATCTCCACACCTGGGTAGGTCACGTTCCCCAAAACTTAACGTATTGAATACGGCACTCATGACGGCGGCGCCCGGTTATTCATTCCAGGAAGCAAAGTCTGACCGGTCCCTTTGGGGCCGTATTGTGGAGAGCGCAGTAGGCGCACATTTATATAACACTCGTAATGTCTCAACCCGCATTCATTTTTGGCGTGACAAGAGTGGTGCGAATGAGGTTGACTTCGTGATCTCACGCGGTCCACATCTCGTGGGATTGGAGGTGAAAAGTGGAAGAATACGGTCACATTCTGGGCTGGCCTGCTTCAAAGATCGCTTCCCTAATGCCAAAACAATGATCGTCGGGCCAGACGGTATTTCATTCGAAGATTTTTTTTCCTTTACCACCGACGAATGGATTGAGCGACTATGAGACTAATTGTAACACGTTCGGTTCGCCTGATCAACCCGGAAGATGATCCGCATCTTGAACAGGATTCGCTATCGTTGATCGACTTTGAATCTGACCATGGTTATGTACTCATCGGCGAGCCAGGAATCGGAAAGACTACGGAATTCAACAAAGAAGTTGACCGGGTTCATGCCCCTCCCACAATCTCTGCACGTCAATTTATCAGCCGAAATCCTGATAATCATCCCGAGTGGCAAAAGGGGCCCCTTTTTATTGATGGGCTGGATGAGGTGCGTACGGAGGATGGGGATCCAAGGGGGGCGATGGATAAAATCATCCACCGCCTTGAGTCCCTGGGAAACCCCCGGTTCCGTATATCGTGCCGGTCCATCCATTGGCTGGGAGCCGGAGACCGGAGAGAACTCAGCACACTCTCAGACTCCAAAGAGATACCAGTGCTACAACTGAATCCACTGGGGTACCACGATATTCGGGAAATCATTCTTGGGCAGGAAGCCGATGAATTTATCCGGCAGGCCTATGAGCACAATATGGAAGGCTTTCTTGGAAACCCACAGTTGCTGAACGTACTGCTAACATCTTTGAAAAATGGCGGCTGGCCGGACAGCCCAACGAAGACCTTCGAGCATGCCTGCCGGGAACTCATCCGAGAACGGAACTGTGAGCACCGAGATGCCCGATCATCTAAAATTCTCCCGACCCATGAAGCTATCCTGAGTGCAGCCGGTCAACTTTTTACACTCATGCTGATTGCCAATCAGTCTGGCTGGTCAATAGATGATACGCAGGTTCCCGGAATTCTCTCTTTGCGAGATGTGGAGATTCAAGATCCTTCTGCACTTCGCGCAGCATTGAACTCGGGACTCTTTCAGGGGCCCCCTGACTGCCGGACTCCAATCCATCTACTCCTTGCTGAATTCCTGTCGGGCCGGTATCTGGCCGGCCATATCCAGGATGAACTGAGTAGGCGGCGGATCTTAGCCCTTCTCACTGGGCCTGATGGAGTTCCTTTTCCTGATCTGCGGGGGCTCACGGCCTGGCTCGCAACCTTTAATCCCCAGGCACGAACAGCTTTAATCCCAGTTGATCCGGTTGCGGTAGCGTTCAACGGCGATGCAAGCGTATTCAGTCATGAAGAACGGAAGGAATTACTCACTCATCTTGAGAAAAGGATTGAGCTCAGTTGCGCATGGCCTTCAGCAGCCGCTCTGGGCGCTTTGGCCGGGCACCAGAACAGGTCACTTGTCTGGAAATTGACGGACTCGCCTGAACGCTCAGATCATCGGCAACAGCTTGTTTATGCGTTGCTCCGCGGTATTTCAGAAAGACACTCTAATCTGCCCCCCCATGGGAAGCATCCTTCAGGAATCCAGTCAAAAACCGACCGCGAACACTTACTGAAAATCACATCTGATTCCAGTTGGGATCCCGATATTCGCCGTCAGGCACTTCGTGCATTGAACCAGATGCTCATCGGATCTCCAAATTGGGCAGCCACTCTACGAAAGATTCTCGTAGACTTGAACGAAAACCGTCTGCAGGATGCGAGAAATGATCTGAGAGGGGAGTTGCTGGACATCCTGTATTCATCCGAACTACAACCCTCGGAAATATGGGACTACCTCGTAGACGGAATTCTGCCATATGGCTGCAACATCTACTTGAAATTCTGGAATCGTCTGGCAGACCGATCCCGGAAAAATCAGATCAAAGAACTGCTTGACTCGCTTTGTGATCATGCTTTCGAGATAATTCCGAAATTGGCCAAGAACAGATTGGCAGATACGGTTCTAACGCTCCTTGCGAGAGGACTGGACTTATGTGGAGATGAACGGTCCATCCCAGACCTGTATCGGTGGTTCGAACTGATTGAGTTTGATTTTAGCACATCTAAGCTAATTCCAATACATAGTTCAGACTCAGCACATAATCGGCGGAGGGACAGCAAGGCGAATGAAGCAATCCTTAACTGGTTGAATGAACGAGAGTCCATTCGACTTGCACTCATTGAACACGAATTGACTGCATGGGAGTCTAGAACTAGAAATAATGGACGCAAACATCTGACCGGCTTTAAGTTCATGGGAAAAGATGCACCGGTCGGATTTCGTTTATGGTGTCTCACTCGTGCAGGAGAGATATGGAATTCCCATCCAAAAGCCGCAGAGAATCTTGCGTTTTGGTCTGTCTGGAAACGGGAAGGATGGGAGAAACCGCTGTCTGATGACCAAGTGGAGCAAGCCGTGTCAGGGATACCGGGCTTACTTGAATGGAACCGAAACCGCATCCGTGCCCGTAACCACTTTGAAAGGAAGGAATCGGAATGGGAAAAAGAACAAGCACAGTCCGAAAAAACGTTTCGCACAGAGAAACAGGAAGAACTTGAGTATCTGCGAAAGCACAAAACCGAATTAGCCGCCGGCAATTGCTCACCTGTACTGCTCCATGATCTTGCTACTATCTATTTTGATGGCTATGCTGCGGAAAATGACGATCCCATCCGTCATTTGAAATCCTATTTAGACAATGACAGGGAACTCTTGCAGGCAGTATTAACAGGATTTCGGAGCCTACTGGATCGGGACGACTTGCCGGATATTGGCAAGATTGCCCAACTCCATCAAAATAAAAGGCGATCTCTTTTCTCACGACCATTTCTTGCGGGAATGGAGGAAGAAAAAGTTAATGTACTGGAACGCCTGTCGGAGGGGGGACGGCGAAGGGCCATCGGGTTTTACCTTGTCACGGGCATACCTCGCCGAGACTCAAATAACATCTTCATCATCGATAACCATCGCCGATCGCCGTGGTATGAGCAGGCAATTATACATTATCCAGAGGCCGTGGCCGATTCAATGGTTTTCATCAACAGGGCCTGTGTTCGCGCAAAATTTTCACCGGTACAGGATCTGTTTAAGATGGCCTTTGACAAGCAGTATGCGCAAATTGCGCCGCTCGCTGTGCGCCGGATGTTTTCTGTTTTTCCAACTAGATGCACTAAGCCGCAACTGGAATCACTTCGCGTGGTTCTCTGGAGTGCGATTCTCGCCAACGGCATGTCCAACGAAGAATTGCAGAAGATTGCCTTAGCACGCCTGAATCGTAAAAAAATGGACATTGCCCAGAGAACCCTGTGGCTCTGTGCAGGAATCTATGCTGCCAGAGATCAATGTCTCCCGCTGCTGCCAAAGTTTCTTTCAGAAGGTCAGGAATCTCGTCTGCACCGTGTACTTCGTTTTTTTGTCCCGGATGGTCAAAACTTCATCCTGCAAGACAAGGACGACTGGAGTTCTAAAGAAATGTCCCAACTCATTCAGGCATTCGGAAAGCAGACACAACATCCAGCTTTTCAATATGGCCCACACCTGCTTAGCGCGAAAGAAACCAGTCGGAACAAATTTTTGTCCATTCTCACACCATGGCTCCAGAAACTTGCACAGCGCGACAAAGATGCCGTAGAAGCTCTTGAATCGTTGGCAACTGATCCCTGCCTGACTGTCTGGATGCCCGAAATCACACGGGTACAGGAAGAACTAGGCCGGAGACTCCGTACAGCTGTGCGGCCGGAACTCAATCTGGAAAAAATTCAGAACGCACTCCAGTGCGGCCCCCCGGCAAATGCCGCAGACCTTACTGTATTAACAACGGACACCCTTGAACAATTAGCAGACCAAATACAGAGCGGGAGACACAATCTTTGGCGCTACTATTGGCACCGGGATCCGAAAACGAACACACCCATCAAACCCCTGCACGAAAACGAATGCCGCGATATATTGCTCTCACACTTGGCAAGCGAACTCCGAAAATATCAGATTGATGCGCACCCAGAGGGGCAATATGCAGAGAAAAAAAGAGCAGATATTCGTGTATCCTTTGGTGCTGACCTTGCAATTCCGATAGAGATCAAGAAAAACTGTCATCGTGACATCTGGCGTGGAATCTCAGAGCAGCTCATATCCAATTATACCCGGGATCCAGAAGCCGATGGTTTCGGAATCTATCTGGTGCTCTGGTTTGGTTCAGGCTACATAAAAAAACCTATAGCCCCGCAGGAACCCCTACCGAAAAAGCCAAAAGAATTGAAAAGTCTACTTGAAGAGCACCTTGATCCTCCCCACAGCGAAAAAATCCGTATCGTAGTGGTGGATGTGAGTCCAAAAGAGGGATCTGTGGATTCAGGTTAACCTACTTGGTATTTGATGACGCTCGCCCGAGGTACGTAAGCCTTAGGTATTGCCCGAAGTATCAGACATTTGAATGAATCTTCAACATGGCTGTGTCTAACCTGGACTCCCATCGGACAGAGTACAAAACGATTCCTCCAGATCTCGGAGAAACCCCGAAAAGACAACCGCATGATTCATTCATCTCCTCAGATTAACCCGAATATCCCGCCCACATACCCTATATCCTCAGTTACCTGCAAATCATAGAATGGAAATTCAGTCTGAGTGTCTATCAGGCGGGAAGTTTGGATCCAGAAGAGAGGGTATCGGGTGGATTCCGCTCGATAAAGTAATTATCAATGAACCAGTCGAACATGGATGGGATCGGGATCGCATAGCACCCGTTCCGATTATCGAATACCCCATTCTGGAGTGCTAGTTTAAAGATGTCAGATGCCTCCTGATTCCCTGCATCCTGCAATAGAGATGCCATAATTGCTTTTCTGGTCTGTGCTTGATCCTCACGTGCACCCGCAAAGGCTCTGGCAATGGCCATACGGTGATCCTCATCCAGTCCCTCCGCGCGGGATTTATAAAATTTCATTCGTTTCATGCGCCCCACTTCGAGCACCGCCTGCAGACCCTGCGGTGTCATCTTTCTCTTATCTGTCCGCATCTGGAGGGCAGCGGCCTGCGCATAGGCAGACACATGCTGTGGCCAGCCATGGGTCTTCTGCATCATCGCATCAATCCAGGGCGCGGGATCCCCCTTCGCCCGCCCCTCCTTCTTAAGCCAGTCCTTGATCACCTCCCGTTCCGCTTCCGGTTTTAACGGGCCTAGCTCTACATAGCAGTTATCCTTGAATCTGGACACGCCCAGATCTTTGAAGGCTCGCTTCGTTGCACTCAACCCGGCGACGAGCAGGATCACGGGTCTGCCCATTTCGCCGTTATGGATGCTGTTAAGGAAGTTCTGTACGAGTTCTCGGTGTTCCTGTAGCTGACCAGACTGCTTCCCCAGTATTTGCGCCTCGTCCAGAAATAGCAGGAGTGGGTCCTTTCCCCGTTCGATGATACTCTGAGGGGAATGACCGGGGAGCTTAAACTTCGCGGCCCCCTGGATTTGAATCCATTTATCAAATCCACCCTGCACGGCAATCTCGTCAAGCAGATGTGTCCATCCATCCCCTAGCTTCTGGCACATGGTGTCCGTGTCCCAGAGTGCCCGTGTGTTCACCCGCACCGCCTCCCAGCCTGTATTCTCCGCCAGTTTCGTGCACTCATGGAGCAGCGCGGTCTTGCCTGCACCGGGCGCAGCCTGAATCAGGAAGGTGGTTCCTTTTTTGGGATCCTTCTCCGCCCACTTCAGGCGGCGCTGAAAACTATCCAGTATTCCCGTCCGGCCGTGAAAATACTTGGCTTCGCCCCGGTCTTCTACATCCGGGTTTGAGTCTACGAAATCACTCATTGAGGTATAGTGGCATCTATCGTCATGACAGGGAATGATTTTGGGGGCAATTTGTTCCATAGGAAAAGGAAGACCAGAGGCGGGGAATCCTCCTGATCGTGCATGACTTCCGTTTTTTATGCCGAAAAACAGGGACCGATAATTTCATTTATCGTCCAATATCCCCGGCGAGCTCACACCCCCTGCTCATGAATGCCGAATGCCACAAAATAAATATGCCAATCCCCCGGCTAAACAACAAAAGCCTCCGAATTGAGTTCGCATGAAAGTCACCTGCAATTTTCCCGATGGGAATCCAGGCTAACGATTCGAAAAAACGCTGGAAGATCATGGTGCATCCTTCTGCGTGAACCGCAAGAATGCTTCCCCGTCCGAAAAGCAGTATTTTAGGGGAGGCGGAGGCCTTCAACCCTATATCCTTCTATGATGCATATTTCTACAACAACTTCCCCGAGATTCCAGATCTGCGATCAGAAAAAAATCCTGCATTTCGGCGTACTGCTCTTCGGTGCATCCATTTTCTTAACCACAGCTTCATCGGCGCAGCAGACAGCAAAGTTCTATGTCGGCGGCTCTGCCGGGCTCTCCCGGTCCCCTGATGTTACGATGATCGGGGACGGGAATGATCGCAGCAGTGTCTGTGATGAATTTATTAACCCGCTGTATGCTGCGCTGCCGGAATGCACGGCCCCCAATCGCGGGGAAGGAGACAGTTGGGCCGTACCTTTTGATGCCGCATGGGGCACATTTGGAAGTGCTTTTGCCGGGTATCGGTTTACACCCCTTATTCGTGCAGAACTGGAGTATGTCCTGCGGATCAATAACTATGGCGAACGGTCTCCGGTCACCACTGCACAGGGCGTGAATGCAGACAAACTCAGCGATGAACTTTTTCTCGCGGAAGAATGGCTGGGCACCGTATCATCGCTCGGACTCCTTGCAAATGTGCACTTTGATCTGAACCTGACTGAAAGCCCGATTTTACCCTATCTGGGGGTCGGGATTGGATTCGGAGACACCAAAGCTGACTATGGCAGCGTATGGTCAAGGAGTCCAGACCCTGATGATATTCGTACCGGACGGGACCAGCCCAATGCAGAGGAGATTGCGATGAATCTAGCCGGTGTAGCCAGCAGTGGACACGCCACAATGCGGGAGACCCTGCTTGTATTTCAGATGATGGCCGGGGCGGAGTATTTTGTTCAGGAAAAAATTTCCTTTGATCTGCGGGCCCGCCTGATGCTGTCGCAGGAGTTCCGTGGAATCATCGTCTGGGATCCACTGCGGAGCCATGTCCCGAATATACGAAAAGACGGAAGCGAACCCGTCCGCGGCGTAATGACCACAGACGATCTCTCAGCGCTGGTGCTCAGCTTCGGGATGAAGTATTATTTCTGACATAAACATGAATCAGGGAATCGTGGGATGTATTGATCATTATCCGTTCGCATTGATCCCGGATTCACGCATTCTGTATCCCGGAGGGATGGGTGATTTCAGAACTGCGTGTGCGCCAGAAGAAATCCGTCTTCCCGGATAGACATGCTGCAACGTACCGAAGGCATTGTACTCCGATCCGTTCCCTACAAGGAAACCAGCCGACTTGCAACGCTCTACACAAGAGACCTCGGGAAACTGACGGTCATTGCACATGGCGCCCAGTCGCTCAAGGGCCGCTTTGGATCCACTCTGCAGTTACTGTCGCATGTTCAGGCGGTCATCTATACCCGCCCGACACGATCAATCCAGATCCTGTCAGACTGCTCACATGTGCGGATCTACAAAGGGATTGCAAAAGATCTGAAGAAATTGGCCATTGGGCAGCGCATATGTGAACTTGTACTGTCCCTCACCGAAGAGGGACAAAGTTTTCCAGACATCTTTGAACTGGTCGTCCGCGTACTGAACGCTCTGGAGAACCCGGAGGTGGATGCAGTCCTGCTGAAATTGTATTTTCAACTCCAATTGACGGCACTGCTGGGATTCGCGCCTGCCTTCAGCCGGGAATCCGTGGAGAGCATTGACAATGCCGGAGGATACCTTACACTGGAGGATGGAACGATCTCAACCCAGATGCAGGATGAAGTCACCGCATTATTTGCATCCAGAGGCGCACTGCGATCCTTTGCAATCCTGCATCGGGCGGACTTTGATTTTATCCTGCGCTTTAAAATTACCGCAGCGCAGCGCAGGGAAATCCATACACTGATCACGAATTTTACGCGATATCATGTGCCGGATACCTACCCCGAACGTGGACAGAACGTCATTGAGCAACTGCTGGATTCATCGTAAAACGATGGGCCGGTGCCCAGTTTCAATGTGCCTCGCCCCATGCCCGTCCAAGGCCGGTCACCGGCCCGAGCGTGCCGCCTGCTGGTACCTCCGAAAATACACCTCTGCATTCAAGGTATCCCCGGTCTGGACCAGATAACGGGCCATGTTGTACAGCATCACCGGAGATTCGGGATACGAAGTTTCAATCTCCTCTAAAAGGATCTTCGAAACCCGGAACGCTCTCTGACGGAGCCTTAGCGCGGCCAGAATGTTCAGGTTCACCTCCGAGGGGGCTCTGGCAACCACCAGCTGCATGACCTCTCCAGCCAGATTATCTGACTGCCTTGCGGCAAGTTCCGCCGCCTGCGTGTGCAGACGTTCATTGAACGGCTGCCAATACAACAGGGCACGCATGTGGGACAACGCCTGCAGCGTATCCATATCTGCAAGGTATTGTGTCTTGGCTTCCAGCAGCGCTTCATAGATGGGAACCTGAAGCATCACCGCCAGCGCCGCAAGAGAATCCGCAGGCCTTCCCGACTCCCGGTGAACATCCACGATCCGCTCAAACCGACGCATTTCTTCGTCTTCCGTGAGCCCCTCCGTAAACGGAAAACCCAACCGGAGTCTGGCAATCAGCAGTCTGGCATATGCGGCATCCAAAGGAGACGGTTCCGGGTGCATCAAATCCAGTCCACCTTCCTCCCTGTTCTTATCCATTGCCGAGGCGAACGCCGCTGCAATCAGATCATAGCCCCGTGCAGTCGGATGAAGATGATCGGTGAAGAGCGAATCGGTGTGCGCCGAATCAAAGAACGGCCCCGTATTCACTGGAGTTGCACCATGCCCCCCTGTCAGACGCTGGATCACCTGATTGATTGCCTCTGGAGCACGAAACCGGACCGGATCATGCTCTTTTGCCTCCACAAACGCATCCATCGCGGCGGCGGTATCCCCTGCCGCCCAGTGCTCCGTGCCGCGCTCCCATGCGCGACGGGCAGCGGAACTGGTTCCCAGAGGCGGCTGGCCACGAAGATTGGCAGCCAGTGTACCGACATAAGTCTGAATTCCTGCCTGCCCCAATGATCGGAGAATGGATGCCAGATTTTCTTCAAAATTCTCTATGCCCGCATCGTATACCGGACCATCCCGGTCAATGGAAACATCCGTAGTCGACTGCGCCATCATCGTCCGGTCGGACCGGTTCGGGGGTGAAATAATCCGCTCAAACCTTCGGAACAGAACACTTTTCTTGAACCAGAAAAGCACCCGAACCAACCTGCGGTTCCGAGTTGCACCCCCTGCGCCATACGCTCCATAGTATTCATTATGCCCTGCATAGATCAAGACAATATCCGGCTCCATCCGGATTACATGAGGCGTGAGGTCTCGCAGTACATGACTGCTGAGGGCCGTCATGCCCAGATTGATCATTTCAATCTGGCGCGTCGGTTCCGCTGCCCGCAGCCGTGCGGCAACCCGCTCTGGAAATCCAACATAAAACGGGTAGGGATAGCCCGCGGCTGAGGATCCGCCAAGCGTCACAACGCGAAGTGCGGTATCGGGCTTCTGCTTCAAAAAAGGATTATAGGCAACCTGCGGTACAAACCCCCGAAAATAGCGACCCGCATAAGCCGGATTCACGGTCTGGTATTCGGGTTCACCCGGTACAGGAATAAGAAACGGTTCATTCCCAAAAAGGCGAACAATCCCCTCCGCTGCGACCAGAAGTGCCAGCGGAAGCAGGACTGCGAAACCCTTGAACAGCGTTGTTCGCATTTTTAAACCACCAATGCCTGACAGAATTTCAGTTCTACCTCTGATGCCAGAGATGACCGAACCAGATTACGAGAATGTGCATCGAACTCTGAACATGACTTCGGTATAAAAATTAAGCAACCCGGACGAATCGTAAGAAAATCAGGGTCACGGCTTCAGACTGATCCCATGTTGCGGATCCATCCCGGCTCTGAAAAAACATTACAGATCAGGGAATCCAAACCGGAATTTCATGCAAACTGCGGGGCTCATTGAGCATTTTCCGGAGATCCGCCACCGAACGGAAAAGTACGCACTGCCCCGATTACCTGAACGGATCAATCCTGCGGCAGAACAGATTCCGCCCGACAAATCACAATGGAGCGTAACCCTGTACCGCCTTGTGCGTTATATGTCCAAATTTGCCTATCTTTACCCGGTTCACAAGCACCCCGCTTGTATGAACTATCCTTTATCACATACCATTTTTGACCCTACTAAGATTTATGCCCAATAAAGCCGACTCCCGTTCCCGTATTTATAATGCTCCCGAAGAAGTAAATCCTGTGGTGACGCGCTATAAAGATATTCACGAGACTGAACTTGAAGATCGACAGGACAATTACAAGATCCTAGTCAATGACTACTACGACCTCGTCACAGATTTCTTTGAATGGGGATGGGGGCAATCTTTTCACTTTGCGCCCCGCCGCCGAGGCGAATCCTTCAAAGAATCGCTGCTCCGGCATCAGCGCTTCCTTGCCAGCCAGTTATCTCTAAAGCCGGGCATGCAGGTACTGGATGCAGGCTGCGGCGTGGGGGGGCCTATGGGGAATTTTGCCCGATGGTTCGGGGCCAGTTTTGTCGGAGTCAACATCAATCAATACCAGATTGAACGCGCCAAAAAGCATACCCGGGATGTCCGTGAACTCTGCCGCTTCCTCCACACAAGCTATATGCAGATTCCCGAGGAAAACGACCAGTATGATGCTGCATTTGCCATCGAATCCATGCCGCATGCCCCGGACAAGACGGGAGCATTCCAGGAGATTTTTCGTGTGCTTCGGCCAGGAGCCTGTTTTGCAGGCTATGAATGGTGCCTCACCGATGACTTTGACCCCGGAAACGGCGAGCACCTGCACATCAAACAGGATATCATGGTGGGCAATGGACTCCCCGACATTGCTTCCACTCACGAAATCTGCAATGCGCTGCGTGATGCCGGTTTTGAGATTCTTGAAGCCCGGGACATGGCCGCCGATTCGGACCCGGAAACCCCGTGGTATCGCGCTCTTCAGGGAAGAGACTTCACGCTCTCCAGCATCCCGCGTACCCCGATTGGCCGATTCCTGACGAATCTGACCTTGCGGGTTGGCGAATGGTTGCGGCTGGTGCCGAAAGGATCAAGGGCCGTCAGTACATTTTTGAATACCGGGGCGGATGCTCTGGTCAAAGGCGGAGAATCCGGTGTATTTACGCCAATGCTTTTCTTTCTGGCCCGGAAACCCGAACAGAAGTAGCGTCTAGAGATGTAGATGCAGCCCTGTGAGTTTGGAGAATCACACCATTGGACGCACGGGAAGGTTTCAACTCCAGACGGTCCTGATGCCGCTCGGCATAGAGCCCAAGTGCATGCAGCGGGAAGTACTGCCGGTATAAGGTATAATCCAATAATGCCGTACGGAAAAAGACCCCTGCCATATCCTGCTTCGGCCAGGTTCCATCCTCGTTCTGCATATCCATTAAAAACTGGATCCCCCGCGTAATTGCAGTCCAGTTTGAGTCATATGCCTCAAGAAGTGCAATAAGCGCCCATGCCGTATGAATGACCTGACTCTCCGGATGCGGTACATATTTTCCTGACAGGCTGCCGCTGTAATGCTCGCCCCATCCGCCATCTGATCGCTGCTGTTCCAAAAGCCACTGACAGGACAGCCGAACCGCTGAATCGCCAGGGGCAGCCCCGGCGGCGAGAAGGCCTCTGACCCCGAACAAGGTGCCATAAATGTACTGAATCCCCCATACCCCCCGCCATCTTCCATCCATCATCTGGACAAAGCGAAGCCAATTCTCCCCTCTTAAGATTGCTCTGTCCACCTCCCTGCCCACAACCTGCGGGAAGTGCGTCCTGCACGCGGCAAGGGCCGCAAGGCATGATGCCGTGCATTCAACATAGGAATGCTCCGTCATGGACTCCCCAAACATTTCTGCGGGATTTAACCATTCGAGGCCCACCCTGGATCGCCTGGGTTCATAACTGCCAAAGCCGCCATCCCGATTCTGTCGAAGCAGGATGAACCGGACTGCGTCACGGACTGCCGATGCACGGATTGCATTGGGGTCCGCGGCAAGAATCCCCAGAATCGCTTCCGCCGTACAGTCAGATACCGGCCAGCCATGCCATGCTCCGGGGAAACACCAGCCACCTCGGGGATCCGTCCGAAACGCCTCCTCAAATCCCTCAAAACTCTCCGAGATCTGCTGCTCCGCCAGAAATCCGGCCCCACGCTGAAGCGAGCGCCTGACACCATCCATCTCACGTACAGTCGCCAGCGCCTGTAAAGAAAAACCCGTGTCCCATGAGGAACTCCTGGCCCCCGTCACGCGAACACCATGCTCCTCGTCTTCCCAGATCCAATCCTCCAGCCTTTCAAATGCCTTCCAGCAATCTTCATCGTCCGGATCATGGAGCCATAAAGCAAGAATATTCAGAAAGCCACTGACTGGAGAAATATTCGTATGGTTGGTCGTCTGTAATTCCCAGCGGATACGCCGAAGCATCTCTTCTAGGCAGCGTGCGCGTAATTTTTTACTGTGAAACCGTTCAATTATCTGCGCCAGCCCGTACCCGCCCCGCAGCCAAAGGCTCGGCGGCGCAAAAAGATCCTTCTGCCGCAAACGATTGCGCCCCGTAGAAAAATTCACACGATCATAGCCCTCAGGAAATAATTCTTCCCGCAGACATGCGATCACAGGCTTTACCGGAACCTGATGCCGATGCTCATAAACCGAGGCGACTCCCATGTAAATAAGCCGGGTATGGCAATACCAGTTTGCGGGATGCAATGGAACCCGGCGGGGCAGGATCCACAGTTCGGGGAGCATTGCATTGACCCCTTTCCAACTGTACAGGTTCAGAATTGCCAGCCAGAATTTGCCCCATGTCGGAATATTGATGACTCCCTCGGTTTGCAGAAACTCTCTGGCCGGCCGGATCAGTGGATCCTCCCGGTCCACGCCAAGCAATCGGGCTGCAACATACACCAGTGTAGTCACAAAAAGATGAGACTCGGAATGCGCATGCATCCCCCAGGCACCCCCTGAAAGGCGGGTATGTGCAAAGGAACGAAGAATACGGCGGCAGCGGTCAGTATCTATCGGACGGCCCAGAATATAATGGAGCAGCACATATTGCGCGGTAAGCATTGGACACCAGACCATCTCCCCCTCCCATTCCCCCTTTTCTCCCTGAAGACGCATCAGACAGTTCCCCGCACGATTCAGCGCCGCGCTCACCTCCAGAGATGCCGGTTTGCCAGAACCGTTCCGGTTTGCCTTATTCACACCGGATGGCATCGAGACCAGAAGCGCACGGGAAAGGGAATCCCAAATCCGACCCTCATCACGATACTGATCCGCGTTTTTGAGTTTATTGAGTCTCCATACTCCACGGGCGAGCCAGTTCAGCCGAACTGCAAGCGAATGAGTCAACCCCCATGTCCGGCGCCAGGCAGACCGGTTGAACGACCGGGGCAGCTCAGATCCCAAAGTCCGAAACACAATCCCTCCCCCCTCAAACGCCATCAGGGTTGACGACTTTGCCTCACAGGCAAGTAAGCGCATCGTATTGTCCCGGAACGAAGCACTCGCACGCCAACGACGATAAACCGCGTGGCGGACCGAAGCCGCCTCCGTCCGGTAGTCTGCAAATACCTCGTAGATCTCCATTGCAAGGATTTCCGGCGTTCGCACCTTCTTGAATCGCCTGACGACAAAGTCATGAAAATTATCCGCCTCTGCAAGAGCTAATGCATCCCCAAACCCAAGGGTCATTCCCACGGCAGTCAGAGGATGATAATGCCCCGCTGCATCACCAATGATGACATGATCCGAGGTGCCATAGGTAATACGCGGACTTAATGCGTTTGCGGCGCTGTGAAATTCTCCCTCACGGATGGATGCATGAAATGCCTCCCGAATGGATTCCGGCAAAAACCGGGCAGATACATCGAACAGAAAACCAACCCGGTCTTTGGGATTCCAGTAATGAAGCGGGATGTCAACGATGACCCGAATCTGCTCCTCTCCCAAACGGTACATAAAAATCGGGCCGGGGGCTCCGCACAACAGATGTCCGTAACCTTCCTCGGGCAGGGCGACCCCCCTCACGGTGACCCCTACCATTCGGGAAGAACGCGTTTGCTTTATTTTTACCGGTAGTCCCAAGAATCGGCGTACGACCGAACCCCGCCCGTCAGCACCCACAATACGATCCGCAACCAGAGAATACATATCGCCATCCCGGGAGTATTCAACACGATGATCGGCAACGGACCGGACCCGGGCCGTGATAAAATCAATCCCCGGTTCTTCCTGTACGGCGGCCCGCATCGCTGCGACAATCTCAGCATGTTCACATGCCAATCCGCACCCTCCGTTCGCGTAAGGAAGGACGATGGAATCCGACCTGTCTTCCGGCAATACCACAAATCCCCTGCCCCGGGAGCTGTGCGGCTGTGCGTCAAGTTGAATGCCCAGATCTTGTAAAATTTTCACTGCCGGGGGATGAAGCCATTCCCCGGCCATCCGTTTGGTAGATCCAGGATTCGCTTCAAGCAGTGCAACACGCGCACCTCTGCGTGCATGAGCAATCGCACACAGGCTGCCTACAGGCCCGGCACCAACGATTGCGATATCATAGTGAGGGGCGGCCATGGAACTCACGGGAAGATGACCGGCTCTGACCGGCGTTTGTACGCAAGTGTGCAGGGCAGTTCAGGGCCGGTTACCCAGCTTCCGTAGTGCGGAGCAGGAACCCCGTTCGTCTGAAAATCAAACCGATCAATGAACACCGTCCAGATTGCCTTAAGCTGTAAGTACGCAAAATGCTTCCCCATACACCGGTGCTTTCCTCCACCAAACCCGATGAGTGCATAATGATGTTGCCTGTGCTGGTTGCGGGGCGGCAAAAACCGCTCCGGTAAAAATTCATCCGGGCGGTCAAAAAATTCGGCTAACCGATGCGAAACCGCCGGCGAAACCATCGCAAGCGAGCCTGGACGGATTTCCTGATTCTGATAGCAGATGGGCTGAAGGACTTTGCGGATCAGCAGGATTAACGGCGGATGCATTCGCTCATTTTCCCGAACAACGCTCTCCAGAATCACCTGTTTTTTGAGCGTTTCAAAACCAACGGTCGAATCCGGGTCACGGTAGATCTGCTGCATTTCGCTGCGCACCTCCTGAAGATGGGAGGGAGAATTGAGCAGCTCCAATCCCGTCCAGGTTGCCAACACCGCACTGGTATGCTGACCCGCAAAAAGCAGGGTCAGCAGAATTCCTGCAATCTCCTGATCGGTCAGCGCCCGCCCCTGCTTATAACGAACATGCATCAATTTCTGCATAAAGTCATCCGGGTTCGCACCGGACTTTCTGCGTCCCTCCATGATCCGGTTAAAAATACGGGAGATCCTGCGGCGGGCACGGTCCCGCTTGCGGTGGGCTTTGGTGGGGAGTTTGGGAAGAAAAAATCCAAGAAGGTTGATTCCATTCTCCAGATCATGATACGCTTCGGCAAACCCTTCATCGACCTGCGCACGTACTTCCTCACCAATAAGACAGTGGCTGGCGATCCTGACGGTGAGTTCATTCATCGCCTTCGGCAAATCCAGCACCCCCTCATCCCCAAGCTCATCTGCAAACTGATTTGCCTCCTGATACATGATTTTCGCAAATCGGTGCATGGCGGTCTCCCGCAGCAGCGGCACCAGAAACCCCAGTTGCTCGGACATAATCTCCGGCTCCACATCATAGGCAACTCCCTTGCCAAAGATCGGAACGGTAAACCGGTACACAGATCTGGCATCCAGATACTGATCGGATGCCTTAAAGTAAACATCATGGGCATCCGGACCGGAAAAAAGTACACATTCCTTGGGGCCCAGCCGAAATCGGGTCAGATCGCCATGTTCACGCCAGCCGCGTCCCATGGTTGAAACGGGATCCTTTATAAACTCCATAAGATGCCCAAGCACCGGCCTTCCGCCTGCGAGTTCCGGCACCGGTATGGAGGTGCCTCCATTTACAGATTCATTCGCCATAGCTCCACTTAATAGATGAACGGGATCATGGAAAACCGTGCACGCTGCTTATACTGCTCCCACAATGCCCCATACTTCGCACTGCACCGACGCTCATCACGCCATGAGCGGTGCAATAGCAGCCCCACCAGCCATGCAGTCAAAAGAAACGGCACCCACGAGGTAAAGCCGGTCGTGAGCACAAAAGCAAAATAGACGCAAATTTCGCCGGTATAATTCAAATGCCGCCCAATCCCCCAAAATCCCGACACCAACAAGCGTCCCTGAAGGGTCTGGACAGGTTTTCCCCAGATTGAGATCTGCGGATCACGCCTGAAGCGATGTTTTTGCTGGTTCGCCCCCCGAAAAAGCCAGAATCCAAACACAAACAACAGAACAAGTGCAACCGCGGCGGGAATGGGCAGCGGGGAGGGTGACTGAAGCAGCCACCACCCCGATATACAGTAAAAGAAGGGCACCAGAACATAATCCCCCCAGATCAGCATCCAGCCAAAGCGCTCACTCACCAGATCCCAGGTATGAATCATTCCATACTCAAACTGAAAATAATTGAACACATACAGAAAGGTAAACCCCTGATACAGTATCATCGCCAGGGTCAGCTGCCCGTTGGCCTCATACTGGGTCACTGCGAAGGAGACATTAAACAGTGCCAGTGCAATGAGCGATGGGCGGTAACTGAAGAGTTTTAGATTGACTCCAAACCAGACCGGACTATGCTCCACCCCAAAAAAATATCCCCCGAAAAATCCCCGGGGAGAATCCTCCGTACGGGTTCCCCGCCAATAAAGCCAACCCGCAAGCAGGAAGGCAAACAGATTCGTCACCACAAACAGCGCAGCAAAATGGGTCTGCAGCGTGGACAGCGAAAACAGCCCCGTGAACTGCGCAAGCCCTGCCAGCAGCATGGTGAGCACGAACAATAAAAGTCCGTTCAGTTTATAGGTGGGGACCTGCCCATTCACTGCCGGCCCATCAAGGACACGCCCGGGCAGCACCATGGAACCCAGAAACAGAAGCAGAATGAAACCGCTCATCACCGCCGCCGCCTCCATCAAAGACGCAGTGGATAATTGAGCAGCTATGGACGGAAACGCAGGCACGGCACTTACCCCTTTTTCTCCTTTTCGCGTTCTAAATACTCTCTCCACTTGCGAACCGTCACTTTTTGGAATGACCGTACCACGGGATTCACCTCAATGGGGGCAGAGTCCCAGAATTTGTCGTAGCCCGCCTGTTCGGCTTCCACCGCTACACGGTCCTCCGAAAGCAGTGGTGTAATCAGTTGACGATTCGCAATCTTTAAGACCGTGATCATTGCCCAGCGCGGAATACGGACGGGTAAAAGCGGAATCTTCAGGGACTTAAAATAAAACAGGAAAAATGCACGCGTCGTCCGTTCATCCACCGGAAGCACGAAGAGCCAGTGCTTAATCTCATTATCGGTGTTGGACCACTGATAGGGATACTCATAACAGAGTTCCATTGAGTTCGTATCAATCCGGTCATGCTCAACAAACAGGCCGGAAATTTTCCCGCGCCCGACCTTCGTATTATAGGAAAGGTGCACATTGTCCCCGACAATCTCGTGATGGAGCAGGTCTGCACCTTCGAACGGGCGGTATTTCCGGTGCAGATAGGCATGTGAAAAATCACTCACATTGTCAATCACCATGGAGTGGTGTGCACAGCAGTCCATGGTAAGCGGCACGCAGGCCCACCGATCCTCCCCTTCCAGTTCGGGGATGTCTGGAATCTGGCGCGTCTCCGCCAATTCCGGATCCCCGGGAAAGAGCCATACCAACCCGTATCGCACCTTAACCGGATAACTGCGAATTCCCAGTCTGGGGACTTTTTTACGTCCAAAGAGATCGGGAATGCCGACAACGCGGCCCTCCCCGTTATACTCCCATCCATGGTATTCACACACCAGGTTGCACCCTTCCACATTCCCAAGAGAAAGTTTGAGTTGTCGGTGCAGGCAGCGATTCTCCAGTGCATGGAATGATCCATCTTCCCCGCGATAAAGGGCAATGGAGCGCTTCCAGAAGACGACTTCGGTCGCGGTACCCGGCTTCATCTTACACACCTCCTCCACCGCATACCAATAATTGGGGTCCATGCCTGCGGCACGTGCCTGCTGACGCAGATTGCCCCCCTCTTCAAAGAGAGGCGGCGGATTCGGGGGAGGAGTTGCCTCAAGTATAGACTGGGGTTTTCTCATTTGCCTTGATGTCTAAGGGATTGGGGATTTGTCATCCGTGCGCGGAGGTTTTGCACGGGGATTCGTGATGGCCTTGCGTCTGCAGTGAAACGCATACGCATCATGGACGGCATCGCGGATCGCAGTTGGCTTGAAACCAAGCTCCCGCTGTGCCTTTGTGGTATCTGCATGGCGGCATTGTCGAAGCAGGCGAATGGCTCCCGGCGTAAACCGCTGCGGAACCTGTGGATGAAATTTGCTCAGGTAGGCACTTATGACCTCCGAGAACATCAGCATCAGTTTGGAGGGAATCCGCCGGCTTGACCGCCTGATACCGGTTACTTCCTCGAACAGGTCCAGGATTTCGGAGATCGTTTTATACTCGCTGCTAAAGATGTATTTCTCACCGGAACGTCCCTTGTGCATACACAGGAGGTGTCCTTCCACAATATCTCGTACCGCAACAAAGTCAAACCCGCCGTCCACATACGCACGAATCTTACCTTTGGTATGATCACACAGGGTTCTGCCCATTCGTGAAGGTAAATAGTCATGACCGCCAATGACTGCGCAGCAGGTTGCGACAATCACATCCTGCCCCTTGGCTGCTGCCTTCCAGCACTCCATCTCAACCAGCGACTTGCTGCGCTCATAGGGCATCATCCGTTCCATGGGATAAAACAGCATCTCCTCGTTACTCGGAGCCGATGGGGCATCCAGATCATACCCGACCGCACTGAATGACCCCGTCACGACAACCCGCCCCGCATCGACTTCTCTGGCAGCCTGCAGCACATTGCGGGTTCCCACCACATTACATTCAAATACTTCTCTGCGATGTGCCCGATTGCCCTCAATCGTCGAAATCTTGGCTGCCACATGGTAGACTCCCTGACAGCCTTCCATTGCCCTTCTGGTCACCTCCGGATCCCGAATATCCCCGTAAACACGCTCCACCTCAAGCCCCTCCACCCCTTCATTGTTATCCTCACGGCGCAGTAATACCCGTACCCGCACCCCGTCTTTCAGAAGCCGGCGCACCAGATTTGCCCCTACATGCCCTGCCGATCCCGTCAGAAAAACGGGCGGTGACAACGAACCATCCATCCTCAAATTTTCCAGATCATTTTTCGGAAGTCAGTCTGAAATAGACAGACAGTATATCCATCATGCTCCGGTTAAACGAACTCCTCAGATAATTGTTCTCAAAGTGTCTGTCATCCCATGCCCAGGGGTACGGCGGTGCCAGTCAGATCAAGGGAACCATGGACCATAACCGCTTAGAAGACAGGCCGGGCTCAACCCTGATGCTCCATGTCCACCCTGAAAGCCCCCGGCGGGACCTCTAACCGCCCGCGGATCCAGCGGCAGAGGATCTGAAAGAGCTGAAATTGAAGTGGCTCCTGTCCTAAGCTGACAGAGCAAGTTTTTTTTTGTCACATATTGAAAGACTGCCCCGCGCCCATTCAGCGACACAACCCGTCGCCGGCCGCCCCTGGAAGGAACCGCAACCGCATCTCCCCGCAATCGCATGCTTCCAATTTAAATCCAATCCTCGCATGTCGAATCAACCTGTAATGGTACTTATGAAGTATTGCAAGGCCGGCTTTCCAGAACTCCTGACACATCCTGAACTGGTTGGCAGAGATTCTGACACGGGTCTAAATGATCGCGGTCTCGACCGCAAATGCCATTAATTAATGCAGTTTGAAGTATTATTATCCTTGTTGCTTTGTGTTTTTCTTGCTTTAATGGACTCAACTGTTCGTGATGTAGCACGCCGTGCTAACGTATCTATCTCCACCGTATCCCGTGTACTCAACAATTCCGCCCCCGTCAGTGAAGACAAAAAGAGACGGGTATTGAAGGCCATCAAGGAACTGCAATTTACCCCCAACCCGGCGGCCCGGAGCCTCTTAGGACAGGCTACGGGCACGATTGGAGCGATCCTCCCCCATATTACCGGGGAGTTTTTTGCCGATCTGCTGAGCGGACTTGACGGGGCAATCAAAAAGCATGACTATCTGTTGATGGTCAGCGCCTCCAGACGCCTGGAGCGTGATTTTATTACTGCACTTCGCGGAATGTATAAACGGGTTGACGGACTGATCATTATGGCCCCTGAACTTTCCGCCGAAAGGGTGCTTACACTGATTGATTCGACAGTCCCCGTCGTATTCCTCAATACACACTCCGCCACCGATGGAATGTTCTCGATAAATTTCGATAACCGTGACGGAATGGTGAAAATTGCGCGGCATGTTGCCGACCGCGGCCATACACTTGCTGCATTTATCGGGGGCCCGAGCGATGCATTTGATGCACAGGAACGCCAGCAGGGATTTCTGGAAACCGTCCCGGACGGACTCAGGGTAATCTGTTATCCCGGCGATTTTACATTTGAATCCGGCTACAAAAATGGACAGAAAATTCTCAGCCTGTTCCCGCGGCCGACCGTGATTGTCGCGGCCAATGATCTGAGCGCGCTTGGGGCGATGCGGGCGCTCCTGGAAAATGGAGTCAGCGTACCCGGCGAAATGGCCGTAACCGGCTTTGACGGAACCAGAGGGGCGCATTTTTCCACTCCTTCGCTCACAACCGTGAACGTTCCCATTGGAGAACTAGCCGCCAATGCCGTCAGAGTTCTGGTGAGTCAACTCTCGGAGGAGTCAATGGAAACCCCTCCCGAAATCACCGCAGACCTGGAACTGATCGTCAGAGAATCTTCCCTGAAGCAGTACCATCCTGATTCGCATGCAGTCGTTTAACCTATGCGATCAGGACTGGCAGACGGATCCTCAAATCAATCTCTGCATCAAATGTATGGAGTCGTCGTACCGGGGGGCCCTTCGTGACGGTCTGAAGCCCTGTGAGATGCACTTTCCATCCCCCGATGCTGTACATATTCCGACCGCACACCGCAGGAGGTACCGAATGGCATCCATGCTCCTGTTATTCTGCAGCGCGTGGATAAGATGCATGGGGAACCTTCTGACACATCCCCGCAGGCAAACCGTTCACTGCAGAGCGCAGCAGCGCCGCGCCTGAACCCGCCGTCCGACTGATTTGTCCCTGACGTGAAGCACACATCTACCCATCGTTGTAACCATCTGCAGCAGCTGCCCGGAAACTATCCCCCTGCTCCGATCCTCCGACTGCCGATCATGCATCCACCCAAATATCTGATCTGCGTACTGGCGTGTTGGGGATTGCTGTACACCGGCTGCACCTCCCCCGAACCGGAATGGACATTCACCGAAATCACCCGGCAGGCCGGACTCGGCGAATTCAAACATATCAATGGCGCACAGGACAACTGGTATATGCCGGAAACTTTCGGCCCCGGCGGAGCATTCCTGGATTATAATCAGGACGGTCTTGTTGACCTTGCACTGGTCGGGGGACAAGCCTGGCATGATTCCGCAGGCCGTGGAGTCTGGCTGTATCAGGGCACAGGCGGTGGAACCTTTACAGATGTGACCGATGCCATGCACCTCTCCTCCATCACGGGCTACGGGATGGGGATTATCGCAGGGGATATAGACCGGGACGGGGATGAGGATCTCTATCTCACAAACCTTGAAACGAATTATCTGCTGATCAACGAGGGAGACAGATTTCGGGATGCAACGCTGGAATCCGGTCTGGGCACGACCTCGGAATGGAATGTGGCGGCAATTTTTCTGGATGCCAACCGGGACGGATGGCTGGACCTGTATGTGACCGGGTACGTTGACTGGTCCATCAGCGCGGACCTGACCTGTACCCGTGACGGCGTACAAAAACGCTATTGCACCCCTGAACTCTATACCGGCACCCCCGGGCGCTTCTACCTCAACCGCGGGGATGGTACCTTCATGGAACAAACCCATACCTCCGGACTTTCGGGATCTGGAAAGACCTTAGGGGGCATCACGGTGGATATCAACCGGGATCAGTGGCCGGATATTGTCCTTGCAAACGACACAGATCCTGATCAATTATTTCTGAATCTTCAGGATGGTTCATTTGAAGAAGTAGGATTTTCCCGCGGGATGGCACTGGATCCCCGGGGACGCGCGCGAGCCGGGATGGGCATTGATGCAGGAGTTGTAGATTCCACAGGACAGCCGACCCTTTTTATCGGCCACTTTTCGGACCAGATGAACGGTGTATACCGATACACCTCCGCAGGTTTTTTTGAAGAAAGGAGCGGCAGCAGCGGGATCGGCCCCTTGAGCCTTCCTGCACTCACCTTCGGGATGGCGTTACTGGATGCGGATCTGGATGGCGATCTGGACCTGCTGGCCGCAAACGGTCATATCAATCCCCAGGCAGGCGAGCGAAGCGATATAGCGAGTTACAAACAACTCCCGCAGCTTTTCCTGAATGACGGTCACGGAGGGTTTGCCGACGGGGCCCAAAGACTCGGGCTGACGCTTCCGATGGTCGGACGAGGTGCGCTCACCGCAGATATTGATCTGGACGGGGATGTAGATATCCTGATCACAGAAAATAACGGGGGTGTCCGATTGTTTCGAAATGATCTGCCGCCTGAAACGAACTGTCTGCGCGTCCATCTAGAAGGCATGTCCATTGATGCAACCATTACCCTGCAAACGGGATCCCAGAAACAGTTCCGCCGGATTCGGGCCGGACACAGCTATGCATCGCAGTCCGAAAAGGCGGTCACCTTTGGGCTGGGGAACGTCCAGTATATTGATACGCTCACCGTATTCTGGCCAAGCGGAGCCGTTACGCGGCAAACCGATATCGCTGCGAACCAAACCCTCCGGTTACGGGAACCGATCCAATGAGAATTTTTGTGCCGACCATCCTGCTGATCCTTTTTGGCTGTACCCCGCCAGACACGCAGAAGCCCGATGTCTCTCAGTTTATTCACCGGAGCAATGAAGCATTTCAGGCGGGCAATTACGCGGATGTGCTGCGGCTGACCGATTACGCACTGGCACACAATCCAAATTCCGCGGACGCATACTTCCTGCGCGGGCGGGTTTACTTTGAACTGGAGCAGTGGCAGAAGGCAGAGACCGCCTATCTCTCTGTGATGGATCTTGAACCGGCTTACCCGGGAGTCCTGCACAATCTCGGGAACGTCTACTATTTTCAGAGGCAGTATCGAGACGCACTGGCACAATTTCTTCAGGCCGTAAAAGCCGATGCCGCCCCGAATTCATGGCATGCAGTCGGAGCCGTGTACAATGCCCTGTCCCGACCCGACAGCGCGGCCGCTGCATTTGAGCAGGCCATCCGTCTGGACTCCTCGTACGCACCGGTGCACAGCAGTTTTGCCGATTTCCTGGAGGAGCAGGGACACTATTCCGAGGCCCTGACCCGTAATCAGACTGCCCTGAGACTGCGCCCCGCCCATCTTCCTGATCTGCTCCGGCAGGGAAGGCTTCTGTTACGGATGGGGCATATTGAGGAAACCATTGCATTTTTGCAGCCGATCCCCGCCGAATATCCGCACCATGCCGAGCCCCGGTTTCTTCTGGCACAGGCATTACAGCAGTCCGGCCGGCTGGATCTGTCGGCAAAATTCTTTTCGGAGGCAGACTCGCTGCGGGAGATTGCGCAAAAACGCGGACAGCTGGCCAATGCTGCAGAATCCCGGCCGGATCATTTTCAGATCCAGGTGGACTATGCCGCTTCACTTCGCCGCTCCGGCCTTCATGAAGAAGCCATGAAGCGATATCTCATCGCGCAGGCACTCCGCCCGGGAAACCTGAACCTGCAATTTCACATTGCAACCCTGGAGATTGACCTTGAACGGCCTGCGACTGCCGAAAAACGGTTACGGCGGATTTTAGCGGCCGACTCGAACTATGTACTTGCCTGGCTGAGCTTAGGCACCGTGTACGAAAAAACAAACCGCGCAGACCTGGCCACGGATGCCTACGGGCAGGCCGCCCGTATCAACCCGAATCACCCGGCAGTGCGACAATTCCTTCCCCGAACGCCATCCCCGTGATTGTTACGCAGGCATAACTGCCGGCGATCTGCCGGCCATTCCATTTTCCCGGACAGACCGTGTTGATCTCCAGGGGAATGAAGGACCCAAAGAGATCAATCACCGGACACAATCCCTCATTATTCCCCTTGATCTGCCGTAAAATCACCCATCTGATGTGTTGCATGAAAAGGTTTTCTTACGTATATTACCGGTTCGCTGGAGTATCGCAATCTGTTTCGTTGTAAATTTACTCGCAGTCTGCTCTACTCTGGAGGATTTTTTTGCAAAACCAAATTGGGAAACCCATGAAACATTCACTTACCCTATTCCTCACACTTGCACTCGTACTTGCAGGAGTTACGAGCGCCTACGCACAGGATGCCGGCCCGCCACTTGGCGACGACTTCATCTTCTTTGTCAACGAGGTGAGCACGATGGTGCCGATGGCAGACGGCAATGTCGTTGATGACCCCACGGATGCCACCAACAAGGTCATTGAATATCCATACAGCGACTATTTCTTCGGTGCATTCCGCTTTCCCTCGGATGTAGGCGTGGATATGTCTCAGAACCGCATGGACAAAGATGTCCTTCATGCCCGAATCTGGGTCCATCCCGACAATGCCGGCAAGGGGAGAGTTCATATCATGTTTGAAGACAAAACGGATGGCAGCGGTGCAAACGACGGTTCCGCGGACCTGCCCTTTCGCCTGGTCTGGCAGATCCCCGAAAGCATGCGCAACGGTATGTGGCACGAAATCTCTGTCCCATTCCCACCGGCTACCTACGCCGAACTCGAAGCTGCGAAAGCCGCCAAAGAACTGGATGGTCTGGACAGCCTGTGGGTTTACGCCGGTGCCTGGTCCAGCGGCGGATTTGGAGTTGGACTTACCAATAGATTAGGCCCCGAAGGAGAAAATTCTGATCTCTGGAAAGAATTCGAGTGGACGAATGTGCAGAACCTTGGGGTGCAGTTTGACCATAATACAGGTGGAGGGCCGATCTATATCGACGATGTCTATATCGGAAATAAAAATCTGGATCTTTCTGCAACCCCCGGCCCGGCGCTTGGCGACGATTTCATCTTCTTTGTGGAAGGAGTCAATACCATGGTTCCGGAATTCACCGGAGAGGTTATTGACGATCCCACGGATCCTGACAATAAGGTGATGCAGTACAACTACGAAAACTGGTCCTTCCAGGCATTCCGCTTTCCCCCAAAGGTCGGAGTGGATATGTCGCAAAACCGGATGGACGGGGATGTGCTTCACGCCCGAATCTGGGTTGACCCCGCAAATGCAGGCCAGGAAAGGGTACAGCTGATGATGGAGGATAAAGCGGATGACAACGGATTGATGGACGGCACCTCCGACTTTCCCTTTCGCCTAGTCTGGCGGATTCCAGAGAACATGCGTGATGGCCAGTGGCATGAGATCTCTGTGCCCCTTCCCCCGGCTACCTACACCGAACTGGAGGAGGCCAAAGCCGCCAATGAACTGGATGGTCTGGACAGTCTCTGGAAATATGCGGGAGCATGGTCTACCGGCAGTTTTGGAGTGGGAGTTTCGGATGAACTAGGCCCCAATACTGCAGACAATCCCGATCTGTGGAAAGAATACGAATGGACAAATGTGCAGAACCTCGGGGTCCACTTTGACAATAACACGGGCGGTGGACCGATTTATCTGGATGATGTCTACATCGGAGCAAAGGATCTGGATCTGTCCGGCAATATTGCACCGCCACCACCGGCAATGGGCGTATCTGCGACGGCAATGGCCGACAGTAATGTCGTTTCCTGGGCAAGTGTCGAAGGCGCAGGCGGGTATAAGGTCTATTACAGCCTGACAGCAATCACAGATGTGGAAGCCGCCAGTGTCGGACTTGTGGCACAGGTTGACGGCAATACCACCTCCGCCTCCCATAAATTCAAACTGCCCCATTCATCACTCGGACCGCTTACGCTGCATTATGCGGTCACCACACTGAATGACTCGGGCGTTGAGAACAACGACATTTCCATGAGCACCGCCAGCGTTGCAAATGAAAACCTTCCGACACAGGGCTACATAACGGAACTCACCGAGGATCAGGCAAATCACCTCAGTGATCTGCTGTTTGACGATTCCTTTGAGGATATTGCGGACGGGTTTCCCGAGGATTATAAGCCCATTGTCATCAACATGGAAAACTCGAAACCTGGCGATGGCGGCAGGCTCAGTGAGGATAACGACCTGAGCGGAAAACTGTGGGCAGGCTACAGTGCGGATCCTCCGGAACTCTATCTCTATGTGGAGGTCACCGATGATCAGATCTCGCTGCAGGCCGCCGGCGGGAATCCCGCTGACGGCTGGCAGCATGACAGTATTGAGTTCGGATGGGGCAATTACGACGTGCGAAAGGTGCCACTTGGTGGAATCTTTACCGGCTCCCCGCACACGGATATTGCGCGTGGAGAATTCGCAGACTACCAATTCCGTATCGGTGGACTCGGAGATGGGACCAAGGCGGGCACAGAAGCCTATGCATATGTCGGCTGGAGTATTGATGCAACTCCGCAGGGCGGAGGGGCAATCTATGATCAACGCATGGATGCAAGCGGGGCGGTCACGGGATACAAAATCCTTTCCCTGTTCCCCCTGGATCAGATCCAACTTGTAGACAGCATGGATGCCGTCACCCCCCTGCCTACCGGAGATGAAATTGGCTATTATCCCTTCAACTTCGTCCTGAATGACGGGGACGGAGGAAACCGGGATAATCAGATCCAGTGGTCCATCAAAGCCAATGCCGATGGCCAATGGTGGAATACGCCCGCGCAGTGGCCCGCGGTCGCACTGGTGGGCATGGCCATGGAAGATGACGATCCTTCCCGGGTGGATATTGCGGTTGAAGAACTCCCGGGAGAGATCGTTCTGGATCAGAATTATCCGAACCCGTTTAATCCAACCACATCCATTCAATTCTCACTTCCCGCGGCCGAAACCGTCACCCTGCGCGTATTTGATTCACTGGGACGAACCGTAACAACGCTGCTGGATCGAAAACCGCACATGGCCGGAAAACACATGGTTCAGTTTGGTGCAGAGGGACTGGCCTCCGGTGTCTACTTCTACCGGCTTGAAGCAGGTTCGTCGGTACTGATGACCCGGCGCATGCTCCTGCTCAAATAATGCAGACTCTATCGGGGCGCATGCATACTGGATTCAGCATAATCCTGCTGTTGCTTTGTATTGGCGGGGCAGGCAGTCTATCTGCCCGCCCCGCCAGCGGCCCGACCGGCAAGATTGCCGGGAGAGTTCTTGAAGCAGGCACCGACCTGGGATTGCCCGGGGTGAATGTGATCATTGAGGGGACATCCATCGGCGGGGTCACCGATGTGGACGGGTATTATCATATCCTGAATATTCCGCCCGGTACCTACAGCGTCCAGGCTTCGTTCATCGGGTTTGCAACGGTGACCACACAGAATGTGCGCGTCGTTCAGGACCAGACCTCCACCGTAAACTTTGAACTGCGGGAGGAGACTATTGAAGGGGAAGAACTGGTCGTGGTGGCCGAACGTCCCATTGTCGAAATGGACCGCACCACAACCACCTCGGTGATTGATGCCGAGCAACTTGAGGTGCTGCCCGTTACCAATGTACAGGATGCCATCAACCTGCAGGCAGGGGTTGTGGACGGGCATTTCCGGGGCGGGCGCACCGGCGAGGTGACCTATCTGGTCAATGGTGTCCCCATTACCAATGCCTTCAGTAAGGATGCCGCATTTGATATTGAGCAGAATATGGTGGAAAGCCTGGAGGTCATCAGCGGGGTCTTCAATGCGGAATATGGTCAGGCGACCAGCGGTGTCGTGAATATTGTCACCAAAGATGTCCCCGACAAATGGAGCGGCTCCCTCCTTGCCTACGCAGGCGCAATCGCAAGCAGCCGGAATCTGGAATTTGTCAACCGGACGACATCCCCCGGGCCGGCACTCTCCTATTCCGACTTTGCCCCGGATACAATCTCTTATGCCGATGCCGCCAGCCTTCCCAATCTGGTGGATGTTCAGGCATCTCTCGGAGGCCCCATAATTCGTGACCGTTTCGGGATTCAGGGAACCGTACGATACCTGCAGGATAACTCTCACTTTATCGGACGAAATTTATTCGCCCCGTCAGATTCATCTCAAAACCTGAATACCGGATTACCTCCGGAGGCATGGATCATCGCCTCCTCAGGAGACGGAGACTTTGTGCCCCGGAACCGTACAGACCGCGTATCCGTGAATGCGACGCTCGGCTATTCCCTGACTTCACGGCTGAAGTTTGACTACAATGTATTTCTTCAGTCTGGCACCTTTAAGCCGTACAGTCATTTTCGAAAGTACACGCCGGACGGGATTAATACCGTTCACTTTTTTAATCAGACACATATTCTGGGAGTCCGCTACACCATTGGCAATAGTGCATTTGCCAATCTGTCCTACAGTTATCTGCATGACAAGACGGATGTCTATCTCTATGAATCGCCCTTTGATGAACGCCATGTGAGCAGTGATTTTGGGTTTTTGCAGGGAGCCAATGCATTTGCGGTGGGCGGCAATGATCTGTCCAACAGCGACCAGCTCACAGCAACGCATACCATTGTCGCCGACTACTCCCATCAACTCAACCGGGTACATCTGGTCAAAATCGGTGTCCAGACCCGCTGGCATACACTGGATAACCGGGATTTTGGCATTGAACGCTCCTTCCGGACCGGAAACCTGCCGCAGCCCTCCCCGGACCAGTTCGCGGACAACCTCCTCCAGGCAAAACCGGTGGAGATGTCCGCATACATCCAGGATAAAATGGAGTTTACAGGACTGATCGTGAATGCAGGTCTGCGTTTTGACTACTTTGATCCGGATTATTTATCTCCCATTGACTGGGGACAGGGAGAACTTGATGAAATCCCCGACCCGGACAGCCCGGGCAGCACACGCTCCAACCGTGAGCCCGCCAAAGTGGATATGCAGCTTAGCCCGCGCCTCGGGGTGGCATTCCCGATTTCGGAGACAGGTGTGATGCGTTTTTCCGCGGGACTCTTCTTCCAGATCCCCTCATTCGGACTCCTCTACACCAACCCCGAATATGAGGTCAATCCCGCTTCCCTCTCGAACTCATTCGGCAACCCCGGTATTAATCCTGAACGCACCCTTTCGTTTGAGATCGGATTACAGCAGGGCTTCACTAGCCGCATTGGAATGGAGATCACCATCTTTTCCAAGGATGTGCGGAACCTGACGGGGCAGGAAATCTCCCGAACTCCGCAGGGCGACTTCGTGATCCGGTGGATCAACCGGGATTACGGGACGATCCGGGGGCTCACATTCTCCCTGTTCCAGCGGCCGGGCGGCCGCCTGAGCTGGACCATTGACTACACCCTGCAGTTTGCAGAGGGAACCTCCTCCAGCCCCGGAGAGGCGTTCGGCCGCCAGCAGGCCGGCCTGGATGAAATCCTCTCCCTGGTTCGCCTGGACTGGGACCGCAGACATGTACTCAATAATACGATCACCCTGGAACCTGTCTCCGGGCTCTCCATCACGTTCATCAACCGGCTGCAGAGTGGTACCCCTTACACAACGGTGCGGGAATTTATCCGCTCCGTAAAAAAGAATAATGCGACCAAACCACTCATCTTCGGGACAGACGTACGCATGTACTACCGTATTCCCGGAATCGGCCCGAACGTACAGTTATTCCTGCAGGCACAGAATGTCTTTGATACCGTTCAGGAAGTTGGCGTATACGAAGATACCGGCCGTGCCGATGAATCCGTCACTCTGGAACTCTTCCGGCGGACCGGTGCACAGGTCGGCGGACTCAACAGTCTGGACGAATTCTATTATCGGCAGGAAAATTTCGGGGCACCCCGCAAGGTCAGTATTGGACTCAACTACCGTTTCTGATGCAGTGCACAAAACTTCAATACCTCCTGATTGGTCTGGGCTTGCTCTATATCCTGCCCGCGGTCACGCAGGGACAGAATATTCCTGCTGATCTCAGGGGAGACGAAGATCTGATTGCACGCGGGGTACTGGACGGAAACCTGATTGAAACCAACTTCCGGAATCACGGCGAACTTGCGCGATGGAATGACATCCCGTGGGGGATCTGGCCGCGCGGCATCGGCGGGCGCCATATTGATGGCGTGGGAATCATGGTCGCCGGGCAGGTTCCCGGGGAGCGCCTCAAATGGCCGGATTTTTTTCCTGGCGCCCGAAGCGATACCATCCTGAATCCGGTCATCCTGACGTACCGGGATTTTGGCAAACGGTTAAGCCCGGATGGCTCCCTCTGGGGATGGACTCCGCTCCCGGGCTTCATGAATGAGAATCGTCTGGATCCAATTACCGGTCAGCGAACGCCAACCCCCGCCCTTAGCGATGACCCCACCTCCTGGCCCCAATTCTGGCCTGACCGGCTGAACAACCCGGATGATCCCGGCTGGCCGGGAAACTGGAACGGCTTCTTTGGGCGGAGCGTCTTCAATGCTGATCTGGAAAGTTTCTATGTGATGGATGACTTTACAGATCTTGAGTATGCCATTGATTCCGAAACCCGGCGCCCGAACAGTGAATACGGCGTGTATTATGCAAGCAGCGCAGATTCCACCATCGGAGGAATGGGATTGCAGACCCAGGTTCGTCTGTTTCAGTGGGCGAATGTGCTTGCCGAAGATCTCATGTTCATTCTCTACCGGATCTCAAACGTCACCAATAAAACGCATACGGATCTTTATCTGGGACAAATCATGGATTATGGCCTCGGCAATGAGGAGGGCGACGAGAATGCGGCGTTTAACCCGCAGCAGGATGTTGCCTATGGATGGGATCAGGACGGGATTGGCACACGCCCGACGGGAGGCAACTACGATCTGGGATACACCGGGTTTGCATTCCTTGAGAGCCCGGCCCGGGCGAGTGATGCACTGGATAATGACGAAGACGGTATGACCGATGAATCCCGGTTCAACGGACCCGGCACCCTTGTGGAGGGGCAGCAGCAGATCCTGGGAGTGGCCAACTCCATGTACAATACGGCAGATTTTGAGGCCTATTACGGCCCCATTGAGTCACGCCCGGCCTATATTGCCGGACGCTGGTGGACCGGAGATGAGAACATGGACTGGGTTGGCTTTTCCGATGAAAATGACAACGGAGTTCTGGATCCCGGCGAAGCACTCAATAATGATGTAGGCCGGGATGGTCAGGGCCCCTTTGATCTGGGATACCCCGGTCCGGATGACGGAGAGGCGGACGGAATTCCAACGCTTGGAGAGCCCAATTTTGATGAACTGGATGTAGACGAGTCTGATCAGGTTGGCCTGACCGGGTTTGATTTGCAGACCCGCCCCTTTTATGAAAGCGGAGACAACCTGCGTGATGACGCATGGATGTGGGATCGAATTATTAATAATGCCCAGTTCCCCCTGGGAACCAAACCCGAAGAGTTCAAAGCAGATCTGGAACCCTTCATCCTGTTCTCATCCGGCCCGATTGGCCTTGCGTCCGGCGGAACCGACTTCTTCTCCACGGCCTGGATCTTTGGAGAGGATGAGCGTGACTTCTTTAAAAACCGTCGTACCGCCCAAAGCATCTTTAACGCGGACTATACGTTTGCCCAGCCCCCCTTCCTGCCCGCACTGACCGCCGTTCCCGGTGACGGACGCGTTGTGCTTAGCTGGGACACCGTAGCCGTCCGAAGCTTTGACCGCTTTACCCAGGAATTTGACTTTGAGGGATTCAAACTCTACAAAGGGACCGATCCCCTGCTCTTTGATGCACGCACCATTACCGACATAGACGGTACCGCCACCTTCTTTAAGCCCATTGCTCAATGGGACCTCGAGAATGATATCCAGGGGCCCGTCACCGTTCTGGAAGGCGAGGCGGTCTACAATCTAGGGGACAATACCGGACTTCAGTTTTATTACATTGACGAAGATGTCACCAACGGGATTACCTACTATTATGCGCTCGTGGCCTATGATCGGGGATTTCGGGATCCTGATGATCTGTCAAAAGAATCCATTGATCCGCAGGAGAACTCTTTCAATGTCAGTGTAAATCAGGCAGGACGCTTAACCGGGTTCTCGCGCAATGCGGCCGTTGTTGTCCCGCGATCCGCCCCGATCGGATATGTTGAAGGCGGCGCAAATGAGGATCTGAGCCATGTGACCCAGGGGCTTGGATCCGGATCCATTCATGTGCGGGTGATTCAGGAACTGCAAGCTGACTTTGACGGGATCTACCGGATTTCTTTCTTTAGCGAACCCGTATCCGAAGTTTCTGATCTGTATCAGACAAGGGCCTACGAGGTAGTCAATATCGTTTCGGGGGAAACCCTCATTGATTCCTCCCCAATCATTGATGCGACTCCTCCCGCGGGCGGATTTATCATTGACATCAACAACGTTGAGTGCCCCGCCCCGCTGGGCTGCGAACTGGATGCACTGCGGACGGGATTTCTGACCAATGAAGGGACCGAAAATGAAATTTACGACCTGGATCCGCGCACTTTGGACGGGTACGCCACCAACTGGATTGCCTCGGTAGACCGGGATACCACATCGGCCTTCAGTGCCTCGCCGGACGACTATCAGCTCATCTGGGTTTCCCCCAGTGATTCTCTTTATCGTCCGCCGAGATTCTTCGGGTACCTGCGGGATGAGGTTCCTGTTTTCACCATCAACAAAACCAAAAACACCCCTGCCGAACTCTTTATGCAGGACACAAATGACAGCGGAGTATTTGATGCCGGAGATCAGGCGATTATTGCGGAGCGGCCCGGAAATCGCGGCCCCTGGCGTTTTCGTTACCGGATCAAATTCAACTCTCCTGACGGGGGTTCCAATCCTCCTTCTGCCGGGAATTCCTTTCATATCAGCAGCAGAAAGCCGTTCGCAACTGGAGATTTCTTCCAGTTCACCCTGCGTTCATCACAGATTGATACGGACCTGGCACGCAGCGAGCTGGACCGGATTGCCGTGGTTCCCAATCCCTATGTAGGCACCTCTTCGTTTGAGCCAAGGAGCCAGATTGAAGGCCGGGGGGAACGGCGAATACAGTTTATTAACCTTCCGCCCCGGTGCACCATACGCATCTTTAACATCCGTGGAGAACTGATTCGCACCCTCCACCATGATGGGGGCACCAGTGATGGGGCCGAGTGGTGGGATCTCCGGACGGAAGAGCAGCAGGATATTGCCTACGGCGTGTATGTGTTCCATGTTGAAGCCCCCAATATTGGTGAGCATGTGGGAAAATTCGCCCTTGTTAAATGATCCCTGTCATCCGCATCCTGATCCGCCAGTTTGCACTGCCGATACTCCTGCTCTTCGGCAGTTCAGATCTCGTGTCTGCACAAAGCCGCACGGGAACCACTGCCGCCAGTTTCCTGACGCTTGGAACCGGTGCACGGGGACAGGCGCTAGGGCATGCCTACACCGCAATCGCAACCGGTGCAGACGCACTTTTCTGGAATCCTGCCGGTGCAGCCCGTTCCTACGGGAATCATGGTTCGGGAAGCGTATTCCTCTCCCATTCGCGCTGGTTTGCAGACATTGACTACAATGCTGCAGGAGTGGTTGTGCCGGTATTTGGGGATCGGATCCTGGGACTGAGCGTCGCCGCCGTGAACTACGGCGACATGATTGTACGGACTGTCGCATTGCCTGAAGGAACCGGGGAAACCTTCCGTGCAGGCGATTTCAGTTTAGGTCTCACCTACGCACAGCCGCTCACCCAGTCCTTCTACTTTGGCGGGACCGCCAAGTATGTGCGTCAACAGATCCGGGATATGACCGCCAGTACGATTGGCTTTGACTTCGGATTTGTGCTGCAGTCCGAATATCTGCGCGGGTTGATTATTGCAGCCTCTATCCAGAATTTTGGCGGGAAGATGCAGATGGCCGGTGTCAACAGCATTGTATTTGTTGACATTGACGAGACGATCAGCGGCAATAACCCCGACATCCCGGCCCGCATCGAGATGGATTCCTGGGATTTGCCGCTCTCTTTCAAGTTTGGCATTGCCATGCCCGTAGTGAAGGCCGGCATGATTGAGTTATCTGCGCTGGCGGATATACAACAGAGTAACGACAACAGTTTGAACGCAGATGCGGGAGCACAGTTACGTGTCCACAACCGAACCTTTAATTTTGATCTCCGGGGCGGGTACAAGGATCTGTTTCTGGACAATGTAGACAGTCACCTGACGTTTGGCGCTGGAGTAGATGTGCGCACCTTCGGTGTCCGGCTTGGCTTTGATTATGCATATACGCCATTTGATCTTCTTGGGCAAACGCAGGTGGTGGATTTTCGGGTCTACTTCTGAGTGCCGGGGGATTTTCCCGCTCTTAATTTTACTTGCCGGCTGCTCCACGCCGCTTCGCGAACAGGATCAGGCGCTGGCACACATTAACGGGCATACGATCACAGTCGGCGATTTTGAGCGTTCCTATATTCAGGATCTGATTCAGCGCGGCCGCAATGATACCCCGGAAGCCCGTTATGCCCACCTTGACCTGCTCATTGAACAACACCTCTGGTATGAGGAGGCGCTGCGCCGCAATCTGGACTCCGACTCCCTGCTCTCTGCATTCACCGACCTCGCCCGTAAGCGTGCAATCGGCGGGCGTTACTATGAACTTGAATTTCTGGAACAGCTTCCAGCGTTAACGGACGCAGAAATTCGTCAGGCCTTTACCCGGTACAAGCAGCCGGTAATGGCACGTCACCTCTTTTATCGAAATGAAACAGATGCCCGCGCCGCACATGCACGAATAGAGAGTGGTACCCCGTTCCTTGACGAGGCGCAGGTTACCTTTGGAACCGAACATTTTGATTCCACCGCAGGCTGGCTCGGCGAAATACGATACTTTCAGATGGATGATGCCTTTGCGGAGGCCGCCTTTGCATTATCTGTCGGGGACTACTCCGAACCTGTTCGGAGCCGGCAGGGCTGGCATATCATCCGGGTTGAGGACCGCTTAAGTACGCCCATTCTCACGGAATCGGAGTTCCAGAATCGGAAAAACGGGATTGCAGGCCTCTTGCGGATCCGCCGAAGACGATTGGAGGGGGACCAGTTTGTTCGCACCTTCATGGAAACCCGAAATGTGCAAATCAACCCCGAAGGAGTCCGCTCACTGCAAGCCGCACTAGGCCGGATCACAGATAGGTCCGTCTCTGTTAACCACATGTATGATACGGCGGCTCTCCCTCTTACCCCTGATACGCCGCTTGCGACCTTTACTCTGAATGGGCGCACCCACACCTTTACCGGTGATGACTATTTCTTCTGGTTCTCTGAACTTCCGCGATCAGAAATGACCTCCAATACAGCGGCCTCACTTGGACGTGCACTCCGCAATGAAGCGTTTGCACTGGCAGGATTGGAATCAGGACTTGAGGATGATCCACTTGTTCAGAAAAATACTGCCGAGGCTACCCGAGTCCACCTTGCGAACTCTATGCAACAACGGCAACCCGACAGTACACGATTGCCGGCGCTCAAATCCGTTGCATCTATCCGCGTAGACACCCTCCTCTTTCAGCAAATTATGGTCAACTGACGGTTATATGCACAGCATCCGGTGTGTATCCAGGTGAATTCAATCTTCTTCTTCGTTGCACCTCACGCTACACATAGGATCTTGATGCTACGTTGGATCCGGTTCCCTTATGTCAGCATCCACCCTGATGCATTCATGTCGTTTTGGCCGAGTAAATGGTCAGTAAGAGTTCAGCATCATCAATGAGTTCATACGTTGGCTTTTTTTTCGAAAGTCTTTCGCTCTCATCCAGTATGATTGGAACCCCATCCCCCCGTTTTTCTATGTAGGAACTACGCCCTATATCTCCAATTGACTCTGCCATCGGTGTTTCTGAAAGCAAACTGGTAACCAGTTCATTCCGTGTTGACTGACGAAGGTATATGTTGTCAACCGTCAACGTACTGGGAAGAGCACCCGGTGAGTAAATCTCCAACCGATCATTGAACATAAAGAATCGTATCTTGGATCCGTGGATTGAATAGTCCCGATGGGCTACGGCATTAACCACAGCTTCGAATACGGCTCGTTCGCTGAACTGAGGCTTTTCAACACGATGAGGCTGTTTAATGGCACCAACCGTCTGATTCTTTCTCAAAAAAATCATGGTATCCCTGATCTGACGATCAAGAGGTCCACAAATCTTTTTCGCATCCATCTGATAATTGGAATCCTGCCTTGTTCCCCTGTACCGCACAGCCTCAATAAACGCGTTGGGCAGAAATCTCTCTGGGTGTTCACAGCAAAGCAATATGCCTGCTACCGAGGCAGCCAGATTCCCGTTTTCCTCTTCGACCAACAACGAACGTTTGAAGAGAACGACATCAGGCCTTTCATTGGAACGTGTGATGTATCTGCTCCATAATTCCGTGCGCAAATTATCGATGCCTGACCAGGGAACCGATTGTTCCTCAAATCTGATCAACCGGTCCTGGCTTCGCTGCTGAAACAGGCGGGCAAGGACTTCCGGCGACATTTTTCGTACTGAACTCCCCCGGCGCAGAAAATAGCCGCCCGAACTTTCGTGAACAAAGAGACTTCTCTGGATCTCAATCTTGAGAACAATCTTTGAGGCACCCATGCTGTCAGGGAGTTCCATTCGGAATGAATGAAAAGAAACAGGAGGGGTAATGCTGTCATCACAAATTTCGCACACATAACGCTCAACAGCATCCAAACGTTCTAACGGGATGCCGATGATTTCACGAGTTTCATCGTCCACGCCCAGAACAAGCACGCCGCCTTTTGCATTGGCCATAGAGGCAAGTTCGTTGGCTAGTCTGTCTTGCTCTGGACCAATAACCCGTTCTCCTCTGAACCTGACAGTTTTAAGCATAAGCGGACTGTCCTCCCCGAGACGTATTTCTCGCAGCAGTTGTTCCGGGCGGTTAAACATCATCTTTTCTGGGTGCAATGCGACGGGAACGGTCTTCAAATGTTTTACTTCCTCCCTTCATAATCGTGCAGATATGTTCCCTCCTTTTTTCGTCTGAAGATGTCCGTCATAGTCTTTTTTGTTCCCCCGCAATGCGGAGGAAGAGCCGTAACCAGTTCCGAATCATCATTAACAACTGTGTTAGCATTGGGAATGTAGTCATATTCACTCAAAATCCCCGCACTTCGGAGCACTGTTTTTGGATAAAGATCCATGTTCCTCTGCAGCGTCCGCATACGAACCAAACCGGTCTCCCGTTCGTTCACATCACTGATTTCTCCTCCATAGCAGTCTGATCCGGCATCTCCATGAGTTCTATGCGGACGATCCCGCGTCCTGTTCGGTGTCCACAAACCGCTGTGCAAGTCTTATCTTGACGGAATCCATGCCGACGAATACAGAAAAGACGGTTAACACCAAACTCGCCGAATGCCTGCGCAGCAAGCATCCAGGCTGGACGATTGGTGCAGAACAGACCGGCGTATTTGTGGAAAAACTGAAGCAGC
>JAJECV010000048.1 GCA_022821875.1 Rhodothermales bacterium | reverse complement strand
CACAAGCCCGGCTTTATCATTGTCGGTGATGTGGACGGGGACGGGTAGGGAAACCCGGTCGTAGCCGCCGCCGCTTGCGGTCAGCGTCAGCGTCTCCGACTCATCGTCAAAATCAGGATCGTCCTTTGCGGTCACCTTGATTTGATGGGGAAGATTCCAGTCGGCAGGAACAAAAGTCACGGTTTGCCTGTCCAGAGTCAGATCCGGTTCGCCATCGGTGCCCGTATCATCCACGGAAATCATGACCGTAACGTCCTCTGGCGGCCGCGCCTCCAGTTCAACCTCAAAGGTCGCCGATGCCTCTTCCGTCACCTCTACCGGGATGGGGGTGACCGTGAGTCCAGGCGCATCATCGTCAATGATCTCGATAAAAATAGATCCCCGCTCACGGTCATAGCCGCCGCCGCTTGCGCTCAGCCACAGTCTGCCTGAAGCGTCTGAAAAATCATCGTCGTCTACCGCCGTCACTGTTACTGCTTGCTCAGTATCCCAGTTCATGGAGGTGAAGGTCAGACTGGATGGGCTTACCGTCAAAAATCCTTCAGGAATGGGAATTGCGACCGTGACATCATTGACCCCTATCGTTCCCGCAGGCGGATCCGAGAGTCTGACCGTGAACGCTTTGCCTGCCTCTCCTTCGTAAAGCTCTAACCTTGATGGGTTAACGATTAGGCCAGGATCATCATCATCCTCAATCCGAACATGAATTGTCAGTTTCACATCTCTGAATTCGGGTGGTTCTGTGACGGCAAGAATCAAAGGAATTTGATCGTCCACATCGTCATTATCTGGATGTGCAAAAAATATTATCGGTACTCCGTCGGAACATTGGGTTTTTACGGCCAGCCCTCGGCGGTTAACGATGCAAGGATGCCAGGTGTCCGCATCAAAGATTAACATGTCCGGGTTTACCTCCAAATCCGTTCCTCGGTGCCCCGTGATCGTAGCGGTCGGATTAACGCTGGGTTCGCTCCCGCTAAGTCGATAAGTAGTAGTTTCGCTAGAACCCTCTGGAATCAGGAATTCGTCTGGAGGCCGATCCCAAAGGGTGACCTTCATAGTGTATTTTAAGCCACTATAGCCTCCGCCTGAAGCCGTAAATGTCAGCGTGATATATTCATCCAGAAGATCGGCATCCAATTTTGTTCCCAATATGAGGCGTTGATCTTTCCACCAGGAGTCTTTCGGGAAAATCAGTTCTGTCTCTTGAGGGACTAGATTGGTGCCCTCATGCCCTGTAATCGTGAAGATTACATCATCGGAAGGCGGGGCCAGTGCAACCCAAAGTGGAATCGTGGAACTTTGAACGCTGCCTTCCTCAATCGTTCGAGGTGGTAGTGTCACCGGCCTTTCGTCGTCTCTAATCGTGACCGTTGAACGTACCGGGGCCTGGCTTATACCAGAGCCCGAATAGGTCTGCGTCAGTGTGATCGTTTCATCGTCCGCATCAGGGTCTGAGGCCGCCGTGAACGTCAGGGGCTGCCCTACATCCCAATTGGCAGAAGTAAAAGTAAGTGTGGCCGGGCTGATCGTTAAGTCTGAGCCTTCATGTCCGGTAATCGTGACCGTTACATCCACTGGGGGGCGCTGGGCAAGGTTAACGTCTTCGACCCGGGTATTCCCCTCCAAAATTATCGGCGAAATTCTGGCCTGACTGTTTTTCTGTTGCAGGTTCTGCAAACGATTGCCCAGGAATCCGGTTGTATTTCCAGACGGATCAGGGGCATCTGCGGCTGAACGCTGCGGAGGAGTAAGCGGGGCGGGAATCTTGGGAAAGAAGTTCCCCCGGGGGAGATCCAGTTCGCTGGACCTGGTGAATCCGGATGGATGAATGATCTGTCCATCTTCGCCAATCAGCACAACCTGAAGACGGAGGGTTGTCTCATCGTTCCTTTCAGATTCTTGCGGGGTTGAACTTAAAAGGGATTCAGGAATTGGCACGGGAACCCGCTGAAGTTCAAATCTCGGTGTCTGCTGCTGTGCCAGCGAAATGACAGGAAAAAACAGCGCTAGAAGTCCCGCGACATGCAGGGACTGCCTGATGAAGGCCACAGGGCCGCGGCCCTGGTCACACGAAATGTGTTGGATCACTCCAGTGCCATTTTGAATTATGGAATATACAGACATTGTACGAAATTTATTCAGCAATGTCAACCTTCAGACCATTCCGAAATACTTTCAGAGAACCGGGAACCGCAGGAAAATCTCGTAGCGCAGCAGATTTTGACCTCCTTATGCTCAGCACATGGATATACAAACAGGAGCAATTTCTGTTCAGTCAGATGTGCGCACTGCCTGGATGACCGCCAAAAACGGACGGTCATCCAAAAGATGCCCAGCCAATCCGGACCGCAAAAATTGATGTTGCCGGATGGTTGTGGATGAAAATTCAGACCAATGTAGAAAAAGAGGACAGCAGTGAAGATTCAAGTTATTGATAATCATGTAGAGGAGGATCATGAGACGGCCCTCCTGACACGGACCGCGGTCACAGAATGCGTTGTGGGGAGTGGGAATGGGCATAGGTGAGCAAAATTCATTCTTCCAGGCGAGTCAAGGGCTTTCCCCGTTCCCTGTCTGGATCCGGTAGAGTACGAATCTGGAAACAGAAATTTCGGACGAATACGATATCTCCGTGCACCGCCGCCCCATAGAAAGCCGGTTTTTTCCTATTTTTACCGTGACCTTTAAAAATACTTCGTTCAGGTTGCTCTGACTATGTTGTTCAGGCGTATATTTCAAAAACTGAGTTCCCCATGTCTCTAATGGATCGAAGAACCGCATTACAGCGCATTGCTGTCTTGATGGGAGGTGCGATTTCAGCATCTACGGCTGCCGGCGTTCTTGGCGGTTGCAGTGCCGGCGAAGAGGGGGCTGTCTTTAAAGCCCGTACTCTGACACAGGGGCGTGATGAATTGGTGGCGACGCTGTCCGAATTAATCATTCCAGAAACGGATACGCCCGGCGCACGCGCAGCCAGGGTTCACGAATTCGCAGATAATATGCTCACGGACTGGTACGATGAAGCGGAAACAGAGGAGTTTCTGGCAGGATTGGAAGATGTGCAGCAGCGTGCGCATGAGCAGGGGGCAGCGTCCTTCATAGATCTGGATTCTGAGCAGCAGACGAAGATCCTGATCCAAATGGAGCAAGAGGCGGAACTCTGGCGGGAAAATGGAGAACCGGGGACTGCACCCTTTTTTCAAACCATAAAATCATTGACACTTTTTGGCTATTATACGTCCGAGGTGGGGGCAACGCAGGAATTGCGTGTCAACCCGATGGGAGTCTATAAGCCGGATATTCCTTTTTCGGAGATCGGCCGTGCATGGGCCTGATCGGGAACCTCAAAATTTAATGCATGATGAATAGACGAACGTTTTTGCAATCATCGGTGGCGCTTCCGGCAGTTGTAGGGGCCTTGGCCGGTTGTTCCTCGAACCGCGCATCTGAATCCCAGGAATCAGATGCATTGATACATCTGCGCTCCCTGGAGCGGATCGGAGTGCAATTGTACACAGTGAGACATCTACTCTCCGATGATTATGAGGGGACGATTCGGGCGGTTGCCGAGGCGGGATACGATGAAGTCGAAACCGTATGGGAGCCGGATCGCAATCCCGATGATATTCGAGCGCTCTTTGACGAAGTTGGTTTGGCGGCGCCATCGGGCCATGTTCCCCTGGGGGCGCTGAAGGATGACTTAGCAACGGTACTGGATGCCTCCGGGCGGATTGGTCACTCGTATATCGTGTGCCCCTGGCTGAATGAAGATCAGCGTACGATGGCCCACTATAGAGAGTATGTGACCTTGTTCAATGAGGTGGGGGCAGCATGCAGGGAGGCCGGAATCCAGTTTGCCTATCACAATCACGAATTCGAATTTGAGCCCGCCGAGGATGGAATCATTCCCTATGACTTTATGCTGGATGAGATGGATCCTGACTTGGTGAAGATGGAACTGGACCTGTACTGGATTGCCTATGCAAACCGTGACCCGAATGAATACTTCCAGAAGTACTCGGGGCAGTTCCCGCTGTGTCACATCAAGGATATGGGGGCAGATCGCGAGATGACTCCGGTTGGTGAAGGTCAGATTGATTTTGGTGCAATCCTGGCAGAAAGTGAAACGGCCGGGCTCAAACACTATTTCGTGGAGCACGATCATCCCGATGATGCCCTGGCAAGTATTCGCACCAGTATTGCTCATCTAAGATCTCTGGAATTCTAGAATGGGGTTAGACCGAAAGCTTCGCTATGGCATGGTTGGCGGCGGTCCGGGTGCATTTATCGGGAATGTGCACCGGATGGCTGCTTCCCTTGATGGAACGATGGAGCTGGTTGCGGGCGCGTTCTCCTCGGATCCAGAGAAATCCAGAGCACAGGGAAAGGAGCTGGGGCTGGCCTCTGAGCGTTCCTATGGCTCCTTTACGGAGATGGCCGAGATGGAAGCCGCGCATGAGGATCGCATTGACTTTGTTTCCATTGTGACCCCGAATCATATGCATTTTCCAGTCGCAAAGGCGTTTCTTGAGGCAGGCTTTCACGTGATATGTGACAAGCCGATGACCAATACGCTGGCCGACGCGGAGGCATTGTGTGATCTGGTACGCAGGCATGATCGTGTATTTGCGCTTACGCATAATTATACCGGTTATCCGATGGTTAAACAGGCACGCGCCATGATCCGGGAGGGCAGGATTGGGACGGTTCGCAAGATTGTGGTTGAGTATCCGCAGGGATGGCTGGCAACCCCGCTTGAGCGCACTGGCCATAAGCAGGCCGGCTGGCGCACCGATCCGAGCCGTGCCGGTGCAGGAGCACTGGGAGATATTGGATCCCATGCAGAAAACCTCGCCCGGTACATGACCGGGCTTGAACTTGAAGCATTATGTGCAGATGTTACTACGTTTGTTGAAGGCCGGATGATTGATGATGATGTGAATATGCTGGTTCATTATCAGGGAGGTGCCCGGGGCGTATTGCATGCATCCCAGGTCTCGGTCGGAGAGGAGAACAACCTGAATATTCGGGTGCACGGCGAGACGGGATCCCTTCAGTGGTTCCAGGAACATCCAAATTGGCTCTATTATCGGGACCTGGATGCCCCCGAGCAGGTTTTCAAGCGCGGGAATGAGTACCTGTCCGCGGCAGCGCAGCACAGCAGCCGTCTTCCAAGCGGTCATCCAGAGGCATTTCTTGAAGCGTTTGCCAATATCTACCTGAATGCAGGCAGAACGATTGCGGCCTGCGAGGCGGGAGAGGCACCTGCACCGCAGGATTTAGATTTTCCGGGCGTGCAGGATGGGGCCCGGGGGGTCCATTTCATCCTCACTGCACTGGAGAGCGGAAAGCGCAGGGAATGGGTTGATGCCAGATACACACCCCCTGCGTAAGCCGGGGCAGTTCATGCATGCACAGTGTATCCGATGTTCCTTTAAGCGTTACACGGGTATTGATTTCTATTTCGTCAAATTCAATCATATACATGGCACGTCCAGTCACTTTATTTACCGGTCAATGGGCCGATCTAACACTTGAAACACTTGCAGCAAAGGCCGCATCATGGGGCTATGATGGGCTGGAACTTGCGTGCTGGGGGGATCATTTTGATGTCCAGCGGGCGCTCCGGGAACCTGATTACTGTCAGGGCAGGCATGACCTTCTTGCCCGGTATGGTCTGAACGTCTATGCGATCAGCAACCATCTGGTCGGGCAGGCGGTCTGCGATCATGTGGATGAGCGCCATAAAGCGATCATCCCGTCTCACGTATGGGGCGATGGGGATTTTTCCGAGGTTCAGGAGCGTGCGGCAAAGGAAATGCAGGATACCGCCCGCGCTGCCGCCAAACTGGGAGTCAAGGTGGTCAATGGTTTTACCGGCAGCAGTATCTGGCCGCTTCTCTACTCGTTTCCTCCGAATGATTCTGCAATGATTGATGCGGGGTTTCAGGATTTTGCAGATCGCTGGAACCCCATCCTGGATGTCTTTGATGAGGTCGGGGTTCGGTTTGGTCTCGAAGTGCATCCAACGGAAATCGCCTTTGATATTGCAAGCAGTGCACGCGCACTGGAAGCGATCGGGCATCGGGAAGCGTTTGGATTTAACTATGACCCGAGTCACCTTGGGTATCAGGGGGTGGATTATGTGGCGTTTATTGACCGCTTTGCAGATCGGATTTATCACACGCACATGAAGGATGTCTGGTGGTCCGACCGGCTGACTTCGGTAGGGGTATTTGGGGGGCACACAGATTTTGGTGCACCAGGGCGTTTCTGGGACTTCCGTTCGATCGGTCGCGGATCCATCAATTTTGAGGAGATCATCCGTGCATTGAACCGGATCAACTACAATGGACCGCTCTCCATTGAGTGGGAGGATATTGGCATGGATCGGGAAGCGGGTGCTTCAGAGGCCTGCGCATTCGTTAAAAGGGTGGACTTTAAGCCGTCAGGTGCGGCATTTGATGCAGCATTTGCGAACTGAGATCGCTGCTGTTTTGTGGGTCGGCTTCGGAGTTGGAACCGCAGTCGCACAGCCGGAACCGGGAATGATAACGGACACAATTCCAGGAACCGGGGTACATTTTACCATGGTTGGATTGCAGGGAGGGACGTTTCTGATGGGAACTCCGGAAGATGAGGAGGGACGGGATGCGGACGAGGGCCCCCGGCGCACCATCACCGTATCGCCGCTCTATATCGGTGTGCACGAGGTGACGTATGACGAGTTTCTTCTCTTTGCAAGCCTGGATCGTGACAGTCCTCAAGGCGCAAGGGGGACTGATTTTGATCCAGAGCTGATTGCACGTCCAAGCCCCCCGTATGAGGATCCGGCGCATGGTATGGGGACCAATGGATATCCGGCGGTTGGCATGACACAGTGGAGTGCCCTTCAGTATACGCACTGGCTTTCCATCAAGACGGGTATTTTCTACAGGCTGCCGACCGAGGCGGAATGGGAGTATGCCTGTCGCGCAGGAACCTCCTCTGCATTCAGTTTCGGGGAAACGGCAGATTCCCTCGATCATTTTGCGTGGTACGAGGGCAACAGTAATGAGACATACCAGCAAGTCGGAACCAGAGCACCGAATTCATGGGGGATTTATGACATGCACGGCAACGTTGCCGAGTGGACCCTGGATGAGTACAGTGGAGTTTTTTATGAGGGGTTGGATGGACCATCTTCGGAAGATCCATGGAATCCGCCGACCCGTCTCCATCCGCGCACGGTCCGGGGCGGAGCCTACGATGACGCTCCAGAAGCATTGCGCTGCGGGGCGCGGCTTCGCTCCGATCTGGACTGGAAGCGCCGGGACCCGCAGATTCCGCGATCCATGTGGTGGAATACAGACTCTCCCTTTGTCGGGTTTCGGATTGTCCGTCCCTATATTCAGCCGACCGAAGAGGAACAGCGGGAATTCTGGGCAAACGCACTAGGCGGGTAATATCCGCCATATTCCTTAAATTGCATTGCACGAAATCAAAATACCATGAATTCTTTCAATCGCCGGGACTTTGTCAGGAGTGGAGTGGCTGCCGTGGTTGGCGGCTCGGTTGCTGGTCAGTTTCCGATGAACGCCAGTGCTTTCTATGGCATGGATGATACGATCCGGGTGGGGCTGATCGGCTGTGGCGGAAGGGGAACCGGTGCGGCGCTTCAGGCACTGAAAGCGGCCGCAAACACAAAACTGGTGGCCATGGCAGATGCATTCAGCGACCGTATCGAAGAGAGTCATAAAAACATGATGGAGCCGGAAGAGGCGGACGAAGCAACCATGGATGCAATCCGCCGGATTGATGTACCGGCAGAGATGCGCTTTGATGGTTTTGACGGATACAAAGAGGTCATCGCTGCCTCGGATGTGATTATTTTGACGACACCGCCAGGTTTTCGTCCACTGCATTTTGAGGCGGCCGTTGAAGCGGGAAAACATGTCTTCATGGAGAAGCCGGTTGCCACAGATGCTCCAGGTATACGTCAGGTACTGGCGACTGCTGAAAAGGCAAAGCAGAAGAAATTAAATGTTGTGGTGGGACTGCAGCGCCATTATCAAACGGTGTACCGTAAGTGGGTGGAGCAAATTCATGCGGGTGCAATCGGGGATATTATTCTGGGCCGCGTCTACTGGAACAGCGGCGGTGTATGGGTTCGCTCCCGCGCAGAGTATGAAGAGAAAGCCGGGCGCCCCCTCACCGAGATGGAATATCAGATGCGTAACTGGTATTACTTCAACTGGCTTTGCGGTGACCACATCGTGGAGCAGCATATTCACAACATTGATATTGGAAACTGGGTAAAGAAGGGGCATCCTGTGAAAGCACAGGGGCAGGGAGGACGTCTGGTTCGCACAGGTCTGGATCATGGAGAAATCTATGATCACCACTTCGTTGAATTTGAATACGAGGATGGGAGCCGCATACTGAGTCAGTGCCGGCATATTCCAGATTGCATGAATCGGGTATCAGAGGCCTTTCACGGTACATCCGGGACTGCACCGTCTCCGGGTGAACTCTATGATGCCTCCGGATCTGCGATTTTCAAGCACAACAGCAAGGACGATCCCAACCCCTATCAGGTGGAGCATGACGAACTTTTTGCGGCGATTAACGCCGGGGAATTCAAGTATGCGGATACAGAGAACGGGGCGATTGCAACGATGAGTTCCATCCTTGGACGGATGGCGACCTATTCCGGCAAGGTAATCACCTGGGAGGAGGCGATGGCCAGTGATCTGGATTTGATGCCTGAGAAATTTGCATGGGATGCGGATCCTCCGGTTCTGCCAGATGCAGAAGGACGGTACGAAATTCCAATGCCTGGTATTACGAAGGCATTTTAGCCCGTTCGTGTGATTGAGTCAGATCATAAGCGGATCATTGCAGCCGTTTTCGGTTGGTGGTAATCCGAAGTGAGGTGCTTCGATGCTTTGGGCAGCATCTCAAAGGCCGTCCATGCGTGATCAGTGGATGCGTCCTTCGGCGTGTCCGTATACTGGAGGGAGTTGTTGTGCAGGGACATTCAATCAGATCACCATTGAATTTGTGCTAATGAAGGTTGCTGTAACGGGATGAGACGGTTCCCGGTGCGAATGATCATGCCGGTTATGCTGATCAGTTTGATCACAGCGATGGGTGCAGGTGGTCAGACTCCGAAGCGCCTGACATTCAAAAAACCTCTGATGGGTACAGAGGTCCGTATTGTCCTCTATGCGGCGGATTCAATTTCGGCATTCAAAGTGGTGGAATCTGCCTTCGCCCGTATGGAGAATCTCAATCAGTCCCTGAGTGATTATCAGACCGAGAGTGATGTGAGCCGTCTCTCGAATACGTATAATCAACCGGTGCAAATCCGCGATGATCTGTGGCAGGTACTCGTTACTGCACAGGAGATTGCTCATGCATCTGAAGGGGCATTTGACGTAACGGCGGGGCCTCTGACACGGTTATGGCGTCAGGCTATGCGAAGATCGGTGCTTCCAGATTCTGCGGATCTAGACGAAGCCAGAACGGCGGTGGGGTATGAGTTTCTGGAATTAAATGTGGATACGCAAACAGTGCGGTTAAACAGGGAACGTATGCGGCTTGACCTTGGGGGGATTGCAAAAGGATACGCAGCGGATCAGGCACTGGAGATTCTTGTTCAGAACGGATTTCCAAGTGCTGCTGTAGATGTGGGAGGTGATATTGCCGTGGGAAAAGCACCTCCAGATTCAGATGGATGGAGGATTCAGGTATTTACGGGGATGTCCGAAACGGGGGAAGTGATTCTGAAAAACTGCGGGATTGCCGTTTCGGGAGATTCTTATCGGTATCTGGATTATCGCGGAGTGAGATATTCTCACATTATTGATCCGAAGACCGGGTATGGAGTGACGCATGAGAGGAAAGTTGCGGTAATTGCTCCTAGCGCCATGATTGCGGATGCGTGGGCATCCGCGTACAGTGTAATGGAGTGGCAGGCAATTTCTTACAGCATACAGGAGCAAGATGGTTTGAGTATCCAGATGGCAGAGCCGGATGGAGCCGATCTTAAGGAGTTGAAAACGGGCGCGTTTCTAGATACGATACCGTAAATAATCTTGAAAGTTGCATCGCTTTTTGTGTGGACACGCATCTTTGTCCCGCAGCCTGTGGGCAAAGTCCAGAAAAATCTGAGTAACGCTTTTAGGGTTGATTTTTGGGGATTAGACTGTTCAAAACAGCCATAGAAGAGAGATTTTTTCGACCTTTAGAATCTCATAAAGTGCAAAAAACAGATGGCTGTCTAGGAGCGGTCCGGATGGAACATGCCTGCGCAGGATGATCAGGGCGCACCATGGTCATATCTGTCATCGGCATCCGGGATTGGCCGGTTGCACGGCGAGGAGCATTCCCGTCAGAGACTCCAATAATTCGTGAAATAGATACAGTTACTACGCGTTATGCGGTTACGTCTAACAGATGAAGACCGTGCGGGCATTGCCTCAACCTTTGTGCAGATGCTTGCAGACCGCCCCCAAATCAGGACTGCAATCATGGAATCTCTGGCGAAGGCGGTCGGTGAGTGCAAGGCAGAAGAACGATTCATGGATGCGATCCACACGGAGGATTAGGTCACTGGAAGGGGCAAGCAACACGGTTCCATAAGGCTGTCTCCCGATTCAAAACGCATTGCTATGTCGAACTTGGGCCGCTAAAACCGAAGTGGGAGCGGGAGATCATTACGGACTGGATCATGACGGAGGGCGAGGCCAAGGGGGATCCATTACCCTGGATTGATGCGATTGCAGCGCAGACACACGGATGGCCGCAGCACATTGCATTCTACGCTCAGGCGGCGGCGCTCCAGGTGCGTGCGGACCGCAAGGAGATGACACTGGAAGGGTTGAATGTGGTGCTGGATACGGGGCGGCGGGAGCAGGTGCATTTTTATGAGTCCAGTGCAGACGGGTTGGCAGGGGAAGACCGCACGGCCATTGCCCGCGCATTTGAGCAGTCGCTCGATGATTGTACGCAGACCAGAACAGCCATCATGGAGTCCCTGACGAAGGCGGTCGGTGAGGGGAATGCAGATGCGGTGCTCAGGAAGGCGCTCAGTCAGGGGGTGCTGGACTGGCGGGGGGACCGCCTTGTCATTCCAATCCAGTCGATGCAGGACTGGTTCATAGAGAATTACTGTCCAGATAGGGCTCCTTATTCCGGGCGATCCAAACCTCCGGCCCCGTCGGATGCGGGCCATCCCTGATCGGGTTGCCTGCAGGGAGCAGTGTCCGTATAGGGAAGAGAGTCGGGGCGGTAAAGCGGGGGCGGGGCTTCCTGGATGAGTGCACCATCTGTTCCACAATCTCTGATGGATACCCCATACGCGACTTATTTTCGTCAGTCCCGGATACAGACGACCGAGGTGAAGTAGGATACTTTTACGGCAGGGAGGAGATTACTAGAGAGCTTCGAATCGGCGCATAGTATACATGTTGAACGCCGTATCTGTAAGTATTCCGGAAGAATCGTATATTTCGCCTGGGGAAATATCATATTCAATATGCACAAAAACGAAATCAGCAGACGAAACTTTGTAAAAGTTACGACCGCCGGAACGCTAGGGCTCATGACTTCAGGGGATTTTGCCTACGCCGGTGGCAGTGATGCCCTGCGGGTAGGGGTGATTGGATGCGGTGGGCGGGGCACTGGAGCCGCACGGGACGCGGTGGTATCCAGTGAACAGGTCGAGATTGTTGCCATGGGCGACCTGTTCCAGGATCGCCTGGATGCATCCCGCAAGGCCTTGAAAGAAGAGATCGGAGACGCATTCAAAGTGGACGACAATCATGCCTTTGTTGGCTTTGATGCCTATCAGCAGGTCATTGGCAGCAATGTAGATATGGTAATTCTGGCGGCACCGCCCGGTTTCCGCCCCGCTCATTTTTCATCTGCCGTTCATGCAGGCAAACATGTATTTATGGAAAAGCCGGTCAGCGTGGATGTCGCAGGGGCGCTGGAAATCATAGCGGCCGGCGAAGTGGCCACACAGAAAGGCCTTTCCGTCGTTGCCGGGACGCTTTATCGCCGGCAGCCAAGTTTTGTGGAAGCAATCAGGCGCATTCACGATGGAATGATTGGTGAGATTGTGGCCGCACAGGAGTATTACCTGACAGGGCCCATCTGGCTGCGGGAGCGCAAGAGCGGGATGAGTGACATGGAATGGCAGTGCCGTAACTGGTATTACTTTACATGGCTGAGTGGAGACCATATTGTGGAGCAGTTTGTGCACAATATTGATGTAATCAACTGGGTATTTCAAGGGCATCCGCAGAGTGTCGTTGCGATGGGGGGGCGGATTGCCAGAACCAGCCCGGATTACGGGCATATTTATGATCATTTCAGTGTGGAGTATGTCTATCCCGGGGATATCATTGTAGAGGCGAAGTGCAGACAATTTCAGGGAGCAACCAACCGGGTGTCGAACCGTGTGGTCGGAACGAAAGGAATTGCCGATCTGAACCCGCGTAATTCAAAAATTCGATCCCATGACGGGCATGTCTTGTACGAGATGCCCGAGCCTGGAGGCAACGGGTATGTGCAGGAACACGCAGACCTGATCCAGTCGATTCGTGACGGTAAGCCGATCAATGAGGCCCATCAGATCGCAGCGAGTACACTTACAGCGGTATTAGGGCGGGAGAGTGCCTATACAGGACAACAGCTGAGTTGGGATGAGATGATGGCATCCGGTCTGGATCTGGTGCCAAAGACCCTGGCCTTCGGACAGATGCCGATGCCGCAAGTACCGGTACCCGGTATTACGGAATTATCCCGCTCTGCTGCAATCTCTGCTCAGGGAATGGAATAATGATGAAACGGAGAGATTTTTTATTAACGGGGGCACTGGGTGCTGCCGGCCTTGCCCTGAGGCACAGGGATCTATTTGCCAGCCCCACCGCCGCATCTATTCGGAAGGCAGTGAAGTTTGGAATGATTCAGGAACCGGATCTGTCGATTGCAGAAAAATTTCAATTACTCAAGGACCTGGGCTTTGATGGGGTAGAGATGGACAGCCCAAATGATTTGGATCAAGGCGAAGTAATCGCTGCGCGAGATGCGGCCGGGTTGCCGATTCATGGTGTCGTTGATTCGGTGCACTGGACGCAGACGCTTTCTGATCCGGACTCAGCCGTGAGAGCGGCAGGGCTGGATGCATTAAAGACAGCAATTCAGGATGCACATGCCTATGGAGCATCTACGGTGCTTCTTGTACCGGGGATCGTTAATAAATATGTATCGTACGAAGATGCCTATAAGCGTTCTCAGGCGGAGGTCCGTAAAGTACTCCCGATGGCGGCGGAGCATAATATCAAGATTGCATTTGAGAATGTATGGAATCGGTTTCTCTTGAGTCCGCTTGAATGTGCAAGGTATGTGGATGAATTTGAGAGTGAATTTGTGGGCTGGTATTTTGATGTGGGGAATGTAGTGACGTACGGATGGCCCGAGCATTGGATCCGAACCCTGGGACCTCGTATTCTGAAGTTGGATATTAAAGAGTTCAGCCGGGCTAAAGCGGATAGCGAGGGGCCATATGCAGGCTTTCGTGTGCCGTTAGGTGAGGGGGACTGTGATTGGCCGGCCGTGAATGAAGCGCTTGCCGAAATTGGCTTTGAAGGATGGGCAACCGCAGAGGTGGCAGGAGGGGACCGGACTCGTATGCAAGAACTGGCCGAGCGTATGGATCGCATTCTCCCGGTTCAATAGATTTTTTGAATTCAGACAAAATGACCATGAAACGACGATCATTTATCGAAACCGGCTTAACGGGGTTTGCAGGGGCCAGTTTACTTGGCACGCTTCCTGTAAATCACATGAAAGGGCGGGTCAATCACAGTGTTTGTAAGTGGTGCTATCCAGATTTATCCGTTGATGAACTTGCACAGGCAGCCGTGACGATGGGACTCACATCGATAGAGTTACTTGATATCCATGAATGGCCTGTTCTGGAAAAATATGGCCTTACCTGTGCGATGCCTTTTGGCCCCGTAGCTGAAGGGAAAGATCGTCTGACAGATGGATTTAATGAGCCTGCCAATCATGAATGGCTCGTTCCGATGTATACTGAGCGGATACGGGAGGTTGCAGAGGCCGGCTACGAACAGGTGATCTGCTTTTCAGGGAACCGGCGTGGAATGGATGATGCGAAAGGGCTTGAGAACTGTATACAAGGGCTTGAAAAGATCATTCCAGTGGCAGAGGAACATGGGGTTATACTTTGCATGGAACTGCTCAACAGCAAAGTGAGTCATCCTGATTACATGTGTGATCACACCGCATGGGGGGTTGAACTGTGTAAGCAGATGGATTCAGAGCATTTCAAACTGCTCTACGATATCTATCATATGCAGATAATGGAGGGAGATGTCATACGCACGATCCGGGATTATCATCCATATATCGGCCATTACCATACGGGTGGGAATCCTGGACGAAACGAAATTGATGCTTCGCAGGAATTGAACTATCCTGCGATCGTGCGTGCGATTGTGGAGACAGGATACACGGGATTTGTCGGTCAGGAATTTATTCCAACCCGAACTCCACTAATCTCATTGCGGGAGGCGGTACGTCTCTGTGATGTATAACCATACAGTTCATTGTAGAATCAGATATAGTCGATAATGACGCGTAGAGAATTTTTACCTTCGGTCCCTCTGATGCCTGCCGCTGCAGCCACATTGGGCTGTGCCCCCATGATTGGCAGTCCGAACAGTTTCTCAATGCGCTATGCGCCGCATTTTGGCATGTTTAAGCATAGTGCTGGTGATGACTTGGTGGATCAGATCAATTTTGCGGCGGATCAGGGTTTTACCGCCTGGGAAGATAATGGCATGAAGGGGCGCAGTGCAGATGTGCAGGAGCGTATTGCAAATGCAATGGCCCGGCGCGGCATACAGATGGGTGTCTTTGTTGCACATACGATTTTTTGGCGCGAGCCGAATCTGGCTAGTGGGAATGCAGATCACAGGGAGCAATTTCTGAAGGAAATCCAGGAATCCGTCGAGGTTGCAAAACGGGTCAATGCAACCTGGATGACGGTTGTACCGGGATTTGTTGACCTCCGGCTTGATATGGGCTATCAGACGGCCCATGTGATGGAGAGTCTGCGGCAAGCCTGTGATATTCTGGAGCCGCATGATCTCGTCATGGTTCTGGAGCCGCTCAATCCGCACAATCATCCTGGACTGTTTCTGACCAAGATCCCGCAGGCATACGAGATCTGCCGTGCAGTAGACAGCCCGGCATGTAAAATCCTGAATGACTTATACCATCAGCAAATTACAGAGGGGAATCTGATCCCTAATATTGATGCTGCCTGGGACGAGATTGGTTATTTTCAGATCGGGGACAATCCAGGACGCAAAGAGCCGACAACGGGAGAGATTAATTATACGAATGTCTTTGCTCATATCCGGGAGAAAGGGTTTGAGGGGATTTTAGGGATGGAGCATGGGAATATGCATCCCGGCGAGGAGGGGGAGATGGCGCTCATCCAGGCCTATCGGAATGTTGACGGGAGTGACGGTTAGCCGTATGATTATTCCAGTAAATCAGTGAATACTTTAGTGGGATCCATTTTGGAGATTTTGGACAAATTTTTTGTTGGCGAAACCCGATGGCAAAATAGAGCAGGTATACATGACGCGTATTTTCCTGTTATTCTCTATCATTATCGGTGCAGGCGCCTGCAGTACATCCCAACCGATTACGTCTTCATCCGCTTTGGAAGGATTGTCCGAGGTCTATGATAAAGGTGCGGTAGATGATCCCCCTGAATTGATTGGGGGACACATGAAATTGCTGGGGCGTATCAGTTATCCTAGATCCTGCCGAAGAAGAGGAGGTGAGGGCCTTGTAGTTGTAGAGTTCGTCGTAGACGAACAAGGAAATATAGTTGAACCTTTAACGTATCAGGGGATTGATCGCAGTTGTGACAAAGCAGTAATTAGAGCCATGAGGAAACACGCCAAGTTTACTCCTGGCTATCTTGACGGTCGTGCAGTAAACGTAAAAATGATCTTTACATTTAACTTCAAATTACACTGAGTCACGAATTTCTCCATGGATAAAGACAGATTTGACGTGTGCACATATACACGAATCAGATATAGATGGAGGGGAATAAGCTGTTCATTGAATCCACGGTGTCACGGACACTCCTGATACCATGGCTTAGTAGAATTTCAATCCATAAGAGAATAGGTTCTGTGTGCTGAAAACATGAGGTCGCAGCCGGAATTTGATGGTAAGTTCGTTGTTTGTTACCATTCCCTGACAGGTTATTTTCTGACTCTTTGATCATCCTATATTGGTTTTTGTGATGGGACTTGCATCGTTACTTTTTACGTTTGTATTTCAGGTGTCTCCGCTGACGGCCGGGAATGCGGATGCATCTGAATCCGTACGCATTGGAGTGGTCGGACTCGTTCATGGACATGCAGGCTGGATCCTTGGACGGGAGGCGCGGGGAGATGTTAAGATTGTCGGGATCGCCGAATCCAATCACGAACTGGCTGAGCGTCACGCTGCGCGGTTCGGGTTCGATACCGGACTAGTCTATGCATCCGTTGAAGAGATGCTTACCGCGACTCAGCCGGAGGCCATTACGGTCTTTACCAATATTTTCGATCATTTGGCGGTGACCAGAGCCGCCGCCGCACATGGCGTGCATGTGATGGTTGAAAAACCACTGGCCATCTCCCTGGAGCATGCACAGCAAATGAAGGCGGTGGCAGATTCAGCAGGCATCCATCTGCTGACCAATTATGAAACGACCTGGTATCCGAGCGTTCATTACGCCAAAGAATCACTTGCCACCCTCGGAGAATTACGCAAAATGGTGGTACGCGATGGCCATCCCGGCCCCATTGAGATTGGCGTGGGAGAGGAATTTTCTTCCTGGCTTCTGACCGAGGAGAAGAATGGAGGAGGGGCAATCACAGACTTCGGCTGCTATGGTGCGAACCTTATCGCCTGGTTTACAGGAGGTCAGAGGCCCGTCAGCGTGACGGCAGTGACGCAAATCTTCAAGCCAGATCCGCCTTATGGCCAAGTAGATGACGAAGCAACGATCATTGTGACCTATCCGTCCGCACAGGGAATTATCCAGGCATCCTGGAACTGGCCGTTCAATCGCAAGGACATGGATGTCTACGGTACAGGCGGCTACATCTATACAGAAGATGCAACGGGCGGTACCGTCCGTCGTTCCGGTTCGGATCCAGAGCATTTTCAGTTGCGCCCAAATCGGGAAAGTCCGTATGATGATCCGTTTGCATTTCTTGCAGCTGTAGTGCGTGGTGAGATTGATCCAGAGGGAAGCCTGTCTTCATTGTCCATCAATATGGTGGCAATGGAAATTCTTGATGCCGCCATTCAGTCTGCCAAGTCAGGGAATACCGTGATGCTGCCACGCTGATCAGACTATCTGTTTGGCCAATCAGGGGGACGATATTCCTTGGGAACCTTGTCAGCAATACGCTCAAATGCATAGTAGCCGTACACGACGACACCGTACGGATCAATGACCTCGCCAGACTCATCAATCAGTGTGGGGCCTGAATTCAACTCCATAAAAGAGCGCTGATGCCCGGGGCGTTTCCAGGTTGGCTCACGCTGCCATTTCTTAAAACTCTCATCTTCGGATTCATTGGTGTATGTGATCTCCAGTACACCATGAAAGGTAAGGTACTGCTCAAGCGGGGTAGGGCCGGGGCCCAGTAATTCGTTCGGATCCATTGCAAACCGGGCGCTATTGGACTCAAGGGAAAAGCGTCGATGTATCTCAAACCCTTCCTCCTGCGTCTGGCCTCTCAACAGTGCGAGCAGAAAATGTCGCTGGGAACCATAAAATGCCGCCTCCCGGTTCACCAGCCAACGCTGCCATTCGGCACTGTCTGCCGGGGTCAGCTCTGAAAAAGATGGCTCACCGTCATATCTGATGGTATTGCCGTAGTAAAAAAATTCCTTCAGGTAATACTGGAGTCGGTAACCAAGAGCACGATTTTCTATGATCAGAGGTTCACTTGCAGTCGCTGATAATTTTCCGAGACGGCTTGTAAAACTCAGGGCCTCGGGGTTGATAATGGTGCTCAACGTACTGTTGTTGGTTTCCCCTAAAAAGAGACGTGTAAATTTACTCAGACGACGTTGCCACCTGCGGGCCAGCCGGGCATTCACCACCACCTCTTCCAATTCAATCGTCGTAGGTTTCAAGTTCAGATCAAGTTCATAGTTCGTACTGTTCCTTAAAAGAGTATCGATTGTAGCGGGCTCATAGCCCAGCATGGTGACAACAATCCGATGAGCGCCGGCAGGGAGATCTTCCAGAATGAACTGCCCGTCATCGTCCGTCGCCGTTCCAATGAGGGACGAAGCAATAAAGACATGAGCATCCCGCAAACCTCGCTGAGAGGTACTGTCGATGACCGTACCTCTCAGCACAATATTCTGCCCAGATACAAGTGTACACGGTGTGAGCAGCAGCAGATAGATAAGTCCACTAAAAATTGTCGACCTGATTCCAGGGGCGAAATTCTTTCGGCATTGCATCTGCTGTACGTTCATATCCAAAATATCCCCCGTAAAAGGTTACACCATAGGGATCTAGGGGATCTCCCTTCAGGTCAACAACCGTCGGCCCCCGATCAAGGCGGATTGTCGAGGTCTGATAGCGTGGGCGGCTTCGCCCGCGTCGCTGTAATTGAAGATAGGCCTGACTTTCAAGTTCGTGCGTGTAGACGATATCAATGTAGCCCTTAAAGTCAAGGATCCGCTCGTCATCGTTTTCTCCAGGGCGGATAATTTCGGATGCTTTGAGGGGAAAGCGGTTTTCCTGCCTAGCGGCCGCACCACCTCTTGGGTCTATCATACGCTGGTTGGAACCCGGTTTGGAATAAATCTTAAATCCCTGCTCGTCCACCTGATCATTGAGCACGGCCAGAAGGAAATGCCGGAAGGATCCATAGAATGCGGAATCCCGTCGTGCGCTCCATTGGGCGGCTTCTTCGGGGCTGGAAGGATTCAGCGGCTCAAACAATGGCTCCCCGTCCCAGCGCCAGCTGTTGGGTTCAGTGACAAATTCTTCCAGGAAGTAGGTGAGTTTATAGCCGAGGCCTCGATTCTCAATAACAAGAGGTTCATTTGCCTGTGCCCTGAATTCTCCGCCCCGCCCCGAAAAATCCAGAACCTCGGGATTCGTGATGACCGTCTGCTGTGCATTTGGACTGACACCGATAAAGATTTCCGTGAATCGTTCCAGTTGGCGCTGCCATCTTCGGTTATTACTTGTAACGGTGACGGACCCTAGTTCATAAATTTTCTCGGTGATCTGAAAGTCCTGTATGTATACGCGTGCTTCGCGCAGAAAGAGATCCACATGACTGGGCTCATAGCCGGTGCGGGATACAACAAGACGTAATGTTCCCAGGGGGATGCCCCGCAAGGTATAGTTGCCATCGTTGTTTGTGGTGGTTCCTGCCATTGAGGAGGCAATGAATACGTTCACATCTGCAATCGGCATTCCCGTCGTGTCGGTCACGGTGCCCGTGATGGTTGCGGCGGTCTGTGCACCCGCAAGGTGGGCAGAAAAGAGAAAGAGTATACAAACAGGGAGATGTTTCAGGATCAGCATCGTTCTATGGAGACTATGCTTTATAGAATTCCACTCCACGCCCGGCCATATCAGTCACGCGTTCAATGAGTTCTATTCGTTTCTTTTCGGAGAGGCCGGAAAACGTATGTGCCAAAGAAATCTTTTCTTCTAGCTGCTCAACATTATCCGGGCCGGTTACAATTACGCTGACGGGCAGAGACCACACAAAGTGGAGAGCTTCCTGGATGGAGAGGTGGTCCGGCACGACCTTCGGCCGGTCTCCGTGCTGACCATGAGAGGAACCGCCAAAAAATCCACCATTGGCAAGTGTCTTCATGGCAATCACCCCCATGTTGCGTTCAATCACGACAGGCATCACCGTTCGGGTGAAGCTCTTATAGCTTACATCAGCCACGTTAATCGGGCATTGGACACAATGGAAGATGTCCGTCAAATCCAGCAGATGACGGTGTGCAGCGGGGTCCGTATGTCCGGTAAAGCCTATATGCCGTGTCTTTCCTTCCGCAAGTGCCTGCTCCATCACATCAAGGACCCCTTCACGGATTCGGCGGTCTACATCCTGTGGGCTGGTGATGGCATGCATCTGCCATAAATCCAGATAACCGGTATTGAGCCGCCTCAGTGTTTCCTCAAGATGCCTGCGGGCTCCTTTGGCAGTCGTTGCAGTTGTCTTGGACATCAGATAAACTTTCTCACGGTATTTCGGGACGAGAAATTCTCCGAGGTACCGTTCACTTCCGCCATTCTGATAGGATTCGGCGGAATCAAAAAAACGGATTCCACCTTCCATTGCGGCTTCAATTGTGGCCTGGGCATTTTGCGCATTCATCCGTCCGATATGCCATCCGCCCAGGCCCAGCATGGTGACCTTTTCGTTTGTGCGGCCAAAGGCGCGAAGGGGTAACTCACCGGAACGGGCCGTTGACAGTGGATGAATGAATCCGGCGGATCCGGCAGCAACGATCCACTGAATAAAATCTCTTCGTTTCATGACTGAGTTATTTGATTGGATGCCAGGGCCATTGCACGCAGGATTGGACATCTGGGAAGAGTACAATATCGGCGTTTCCTTTCAGTGCCATGGTTGTAATTACAGTCTGTGACAGCATGTTTCTTGCGGTTTGCAATGTCTTGCCGGAAACCACCACATCATCAACCAGAAGAATTTCTTTTGTTCCTGCCGGTGGAGAAAACGGCGCATACAACTGGGGACTTGAATGTACTGGAGCATGATCGGATCCCCGGTAATTGAGCCAGATGATGCACATTGAACATCTTAATTCATATGCGGCCATGGCGGCTGGTACGACTCCACCGGATCCAATTCCAATAACTAGATCAACGTCAGGAAGTTGGGTGTTCCGCAGAGTCTCTGCAATGGTTTCAAATGCAATAGCGGGAAGATGGGTTTTTGCAGCCATGATTTTTGGGTTGAGGGTGATTGATTTACAGTAAGGGGATTACGAATGCGCAATGTAATTGTGATGAATATAAACATTGCCCCCTTTTTTCATTCCCGCCAAAAACGTGCCATGGATCACCTTTTTCTGTGACCGGTTTTCCCGAATTGAGAATTTTCTCCAGAAGACAGGCCTGAAATTTTTAGGTGCAATCCCCAAACCGTAGAAGTCAGGATAGGAAGAAAAATGGGCATATCGTCCCTTTTTCCTGTCTTCGGAGAGGCCAAACCTCCCGATGTTCAGCCTCGTCAATGCACGCCGGACTGTAAATCGACAAAAATCATCGAAAAATTGAACCCGGAATCTGCTCCCAAAACCTCGTCCCTGAAAACCGCGTATTCTGCAACCAGTATCGCATTTATGTACAATCAGGGAAAAATCCCACTTCGGAGATACCCCTGGGCAATTTTGTCAATGGCATTGATGAAGGCACCGGTTCGCAGATCCGTATTGTGAGTGCGGGCGGTTTCATGGATTTCGTGATAGGCACCGACCATTGTGTCCTCTAGTCCAGAGTCTACGAGATCGGCTTCACTGGCCCCAAATGCCAGACTGGATTCAATGTTAGAGATCGTGTCGGGGTCAAAATTTTTCCCAACGAGGCCCTGTACAGTTTCCAGGATTTGCAGGGCATTGTGCGCTTCGCGGCGCCGGCTCATCCGTCCGTGTCGTACATGGGACAGGTTACGGAGCCACTCAAAATAGGAAACCGTCACCCCGCCTGCATTCAGATACACATCCGGGACCACCACGACCCCATTGTCGATCAGCCACTGGTCGGCAGCAGAGGTGATGGGGCCGTTGGCCGCCTCTGCGACAATCTTCGCTCGGATTCGACTTACGTTATCGCTTCGGATTTGACTCTCCAGGGCGGCCGGAACCAGAATGTCACATTCCTGCTCAAGGATTTTTCTGGAATCGGTAAAATTTTGCGCATCGGGAAAATTGAGCGTTGATCTGGTCTCCTTTCGATGGGCGACCACATCCGCTAGTCGGAGCCCCTCGGGATTGTACAGGCCGCCGTCATACTCGGCGATGCCAATAATTTTTGCCCCCGCCTGTTCAAGGTACAGCGCCGCATGGTAGCCCACATTGCCCAGTCCCTGAATGATCACACGTTTCCCCTCCAGCCCGGTACAGAGTCCGAGCGCATCCATATCTTCTTCAATGCTGCATGCCTCGCGGATCCCAAAGAAAACCCCGCGACCGGTTGCCTCTGTGCGCCCGCGAACCCCTCCCATTCCAACCGGTTTGCCAGTCACGCACGCCAGAGCATCCAGCGGATTATTTGCGACGGAACGGTAGGTGTCAAAAATCCAGCTCATTTCGGTGCTGGTTGTGCCGTAGTCTGGTGCAGGCACATCCACCCCGGGGCCAATAAAATTTTTCTTTGTCAGTTCAAAGGTGTATCGCCTCGTGATCCGCTCCAATTCCGCCTGAGAGTAGTTTTGCCGATTGATGCAGATTCCTCCCTTTGCGCCGCCATACGGCACATCTACGATGGCGCACTTATAAGACATGAGTGCTGCCAGCGCCATGACCTCGTCTGCATTGACGGAGGGAGCATAACGTATCCCTCCCTTGGTCGGCTGCATATGTTGACTGTGTTCGGCGCGGTAGGCATTGATGACATCAATACTTCCATTATCCCGTACAAGCGGGAAACTCATGTGATAGATGCTGTTGCAACTTTTAATTTGCGCAAGCAATCCTGGAGAGTGACTGGTGTATTTTGCTGCGCGGGCAAACATCTTGTTGACTTCAGCAAAGAAAGAGTTTTGATGCATGGATTTTTTATTGATCAAGGTTGTTTGGAAGCGCTTCCAATATTGCCAATATTAATACATTCGAAGGTTAATTATGTTGCTTTTTCATCTCGTCAGGGAGGTTAGCGAAAAAATAATCATGGAGAAGAACGGGAAGGCCGGGTATGTACTCAGATCTGCGGTGAGAGTGCTATATTAATAGGGGAATAGCAGCAGGTTCCGATACCATGCGATCTGAAGAAGCACGATTTACGAAAACAAACCGGCCGATTACGTGAGTGGAACGGTCCTGATTAACATTGTTGTGGTCATTGCACTGGCAATTGGATCACAGTGGCTGGGGTGGAGGATTCGCGTACCATCAATCCTTCTTCTGCTGGTTGTAGGGTTTTTAGCAGGCCCGGTGATGCAGATTCTGCCTCCTGAGCAGTTACAGGGGGAGTGGATCTTTGCCTTCGTGTCTCTGGCAATTGGGATTATCCTGTTTGAAGGGGGGCTGAATCTGCGATTATCTGAGCTCAGGGGAGTTGGACAGGCAGTATTCAATCTGGTGACCATTGGGGTTGCGGTTACGGGGGTTCTAGCTGCCATAGCTGCACGCTATGTCCTGGAGATCCCATGGGAAATTGCAGTTGTACTGGGGGCGATCCTTACGGTTACCGGTCCGACCGTCGTCTTGCCGCTTATCCGGCATGTACGCCCTAGCGGCCGGGTCAATGCCATCGCAAAATGGGAAGGAATCACGATTGATCCCGTGGGGGCAATTGTGGCCGTTCTGGTACTTGAGGCAGTGATCGTAATGCATGAACACGGTGCAGATGGCGGCACAGAAGGAATGTTAGCCCCAATCCTCCCTTCGCTGGAAGCACTTATGACCATCGCAGCGGTGAGTATTGGAGTGAGTCTGCTGGGGGGCGCACTGATGCTCTTTCTGCTTCGCCGTCATCTGGTCCCCGATTATCTGCAAAGTTCGTTTGCACTGACTGTCGTCATCGTTGTGTTTGCCCTCTCGAATAGCCTGCATGAAGAATCCGGGCTGTTTTCAGTGACCATCATGGGGGTATTTCTTGCAAATCAGCCGTACGTAAATGTCCGCAGTATCACCAAATTCAAAGAAGATCTGCAATCGCTTCTGATTGGTTGTCTGTTCATTTTGTTAAGTGCCAGGCTTGATTTTGATGCACTGGCCTATTTTGATGCGCGTGCGTTCATTTTTCTGGGAATTTTGATTGTTCTGGTGCGTCCGGTTGCCGTGGCACTTTCAAGTCTTCGAACTGGACTCAACTGGAAGGAGCAGGGATTCATTGCCTGGCTTGCACCGCGTGGAATTGTGGCGGCGGCAGTGGCCTCTCTCTTCTCGGTTCGTGTCGAAGCTGTATATGGTGCGGATGCTGCCGGGCCGCTGGTGCCGATTGTGTATATGGTGATTATCGGGACCGTAACCGTGTACGGGTTAACCCTGCAGCCGGTGGCCCGCCTGCTCGGAATGGCAGATGCCAATCCGCAGGGAATCCTGTTTTTAGGGGCCAAGACATGGGTACAGAGCATTGCGAAAGCAATTCAGGAACAGGGAATTGCCGTCCTTTTGATTGATGCCAATGAACGGAATATTGAACAGGCGCAGGACCAGGGATTGCCTGCGATTGTTGCGGATGCGCTGGAGGAGCAGGTGCTGGATGAACTGGATCTGAGCGGGATCCGGCGGTTCATGGCGCTTACGGCCAACGATGACACCAATTCTCTGGCTGCCCTTCGCTTCAAAGAGGTCTTTGGCAGTGGAGATGTCTATCAGCCTGCGGGGCCTCCTTTGCGTCCGGAAGCTTCACTGGTCAGAGTGCCGACTCACATGCGTGGACGATCCCTGTTTGGCGGGGTCTATACCGCCTATGATCTGGAACACCGCTTTGAGGCCGGCGGCGAGATCCGAACGTTTGGGATCACCGAGACAGGATCCTATGAAGCACTGGAGGCCAAGTATGGGCATGAGTTGATCCTTCTTTTCATTGTTCGAGGGTCAAATCTTCTGATTCATGCAGAAGAAAAGAGCCTTGTCCCCCAAATGGGAGACACGGTCGTCATGATGCTTCCCCCATTTCACATTGATGAGGATATGAAAGACACGACGATCTTTCACGACCTGTTGGATCATGCGTTTATTATCGATTATGTGATTGAGGTCACCCCGGAGCACATGATCTCAAGTGTGGCCAGATTATTGAGTCAGCGGGTGCCTGAATCTGCGGATCGTCTGGCGAAGGGGTTGGCGGAGGGTTTGGATGAGGAAGCCTCCATTTTGGCATCAGGTGTTGCGCTTCTACATATGCGGGTCAATAAAATTTCGCGTAGTGAACTGGTCATTGTGCGCTGTCAGGTGCCGATTGAATTGCCCCATGTAAGTGATCCCGTTGAGGCCCTTGCATTTTTTGTGAGCCCGGAAGATGATCCGGCGCAGCACCTTCGTGTGCAGGCACATCTGGCAGGACGCCTTGGCCGCCGTTCCCTCTTACCTGCGTGGCGTGAAGCTGCAGATGAGGAAGAGTTACGGGCAATGCTGCGTGCGACCAAATTTGAGCCGGTATTCGGCTAGCAGAGTGGGAAGTAATTACATGGGAATATGATATTTGACAGGTCTTACGCACGGCGATTCTGAGCATGGTTTTTCCTGATGCAAACACTGAAATGATCGCCATTTTAGGTCATCCGGTTGATCATTCGTTATCACCGATCATTCATAATACGGCATTGCAGCGACAGGGGTTGAATTATATCTATGTGGCGGTTGATCTTGTGCCGGAGCAGGTATCGGAAGCCATTCGCGGTTTAAGTGCCCTTGGGTTTGCCGGAGCAAATGTAACCATCCCGCACAAGCAGGCCGTTCTGTCTCACATGGATGATCTTTCTGATGCGGCCGGTGCAATTCGGGCTGTGAATACAATTGTCTGCAAAGAAGGACAGCTCTATGGTGACAATACAGATATTGAGGGTTTTTTGTCCCCTCTCAGAGACATGAAGTTGCATGGAGCCCCGATGACGCTTCTTGGCGCAGGCGGTGCAGCGCGGGCCGCCGCTTATGGTTTGCTGCGGGATTATTGCCCGAATCCGTTAGTACTGGTTGCACGCAGAACCAGCCAGGCAGAAACATTGGTCCGCGATTTTGCTAATTTTGACGGATGTCTGGAAGTATGTGATTTTGATTCGGCATCAAAATTTATCCGGAACAGCCGTTTGATTGTAAACAGCACTCCGATAGGAATGTATCCAAACGTACAGGAAACTCCCTGGAAACAGAAGGAAGATTTTTCGCCAGAGCAAATTGTTTATGATCTGGTCTATCGCCCGTATCGTACCCGGCTGCTGCAAGATGCCGCTGAGCGTGGAGCGATGACCATCGGTGGCCTCACAATGTTGATCGAACAGGCTGCCGCTTCGTACCGGCAGTGGACAAACCGGGAAATGCCGGTTGGAACTGTGCGTGATACACTGACAAAATTGGGAATTATATCCATAGGTAACAATGAGGGGAACCTTTTCCATTCAGGTGGATAAAACGGATACAATCGGGAAGAATAGTGCCTCCCCGATTGCCTACACAATATCATCCGCTTGATGCTATGCCCGTTAAAGATTGTAAGACAAAGCCCTCCGTTGGTTCAGGGGAACGGCAGCATGTAACGATCCGCTTTCGTCTACGAGGCAACAAGAAGACCTGCCGGTTCCTGAATGAACTGGCGGGTGTCAACCGGTATCTCTGGAATGCGGCGCTGGCAAAAGTCAAAGAGGATTACACGGAAACTGGAAAATCCCAGACCTCTCAGTTTGATTTCTACAAGTGGTATAAAGTACACAAGGATACGGTCGCACCATGGCTAAGAGAGTATCCAGTAAACGCAACTCGCACTGGACTGAAGGATCTGGCGGATGCCTACAAGCAGTTCTTCAAGAAAAAGCGGAGGCTGCCCAGGTTCAAGAAAAGGGGCAAGGCGAAAAAAAGCTTCAGCGTAGATGTGTCAGGGGGAAAGATGTTTTCAACGAATGGATATGTTCGGCTAAAGCGGGGCATGCATATGAAAATGCTGCGATTTTATCGCGTGAACCGCTACACAAACCCCGTACCCAAGACGGCCCGCATCTTTGAAGAAAATGGGAACTGGTATATGACGGTCGTCTACGAAGTGGACGCGACCCTGCAAGACGCGGACGGCATTGGCATTGGGGTCGACCGTAATTGCGGGCAGGTTGCGGACAGTGCGGGAAGGATCTTCTATCTGACCGACACCTCGGGTATTGAAAAGCGTATTAAGAAGCTTCAACGTCGACTATCGAAAAAACATAAAGGAAGTTATTCCTGGAGGAAACTAAAGAAAACCATCGCACGCCATGAACGCAAGATCAAGAACATCCGAAGAAATGACTTGCGTCATATTGCCTTATCGATCACCGAAATCTCTACGCTTGTAATCCTGGAAGACCTGAAAACCAAGGGTATGACCGCAAGCGCGAAAGGAACGGTGGAGAATCCGGGCAGGAAGGTGAAACAGAAAGCAGGACTGAACCGCTCAATACTGGGAACAGGATGGGCAATACTGGAGCAGTTCCTGCGGGAGCGAGGCGTGGTGATCAAGGTACCCCC
>JAJECV010000053.1 GCA_022821875.1 Rhodothermales bacterium | reverse complement strand
ATTTTTCCCGGAAGGTATCCGGTAGTTTATGCTTACTGCTGCTGATCCTGCTGATTGGCCCCGCTGGGGTATTGGCGCAGGGAGATGGGAATACCGAACCGGATGGCCCTCAGAATTTGGTCGCGACGAGTGCAGGGCGTGCCCAGATTAATCTTTCGTGGGATTTGCCAATCAGTGACGGCGGGGTGGCCATTACTGGATATCGGATTGATTATTCGACAAATTCACAGGTGCATCCATTGGTTGATACTGGCTGGGAAACCGCAGAAACGAATACGGGCAATACGGACCGAACGTATTCTCACGATAGACTTGATGCCGAAACGACCTATTACTATCGCGTCTTTGCCATTAATAGCATAGGTCGTGGGCGTGCATCGGATCGAGCCAATGCGACGACTGACCCGGCGGTCAGACCCGGTGCCCCCACCGGGTTAACCGCAACGGCTTCGGGGAAAACTCAGATTGATCTTTCCTGGACGGCCCCCTCTGATAACGGCGGAGCGGCAATTACGGGGTACAAAATTGAGGTGTCTCCTGACGGCACAACAAATAGCTGGAATCCATTGGTAGCGAGCCATACCGGCACGAACTATCCTCATACGGGGCTTCAGCCGGGGGCGACGCGTTATTACCGCGTCTATGCTATTAACCGTGTGGGTGAAAGTACGTCCCCGTCCAATGTGGACAATGCAACGACGGATGCCATACTCAGTCCCAGTAAGCCCAGAAATCTAACCGCCACGCCTTCAGGATATACCCGGATTGATCTTTCCTGGGCCGCTCCCTCAAGTAATGGTGGAGCACCGATTACGAGTTATCGAATTGAGGTCTCTCCTGATGGTGCAAATAATAACTGGAGTGACTTGGTACCGAGCCAGACCGGCACGAGTTATGCTCACACGGGGCTCGCCGCGGGAACCACGCAATACTACCGGGTTTATGCAACCAATTCTGCCGGAGAGGGCGCGTCCTCGGATGTGGTAAATGCAACGACGGTTGCCGCAGCCAGACCTGATAAGCCCAGGAATCTAACCGCCACGCCTTCAGGATATACCCGGATTGACCTTTCCTGGACCGCTCCCTCAAATAGTGGTGGAGCACCGATTACGAGTTATCGTATTGAGGTCTCTCCTGATGGTGCAAATAATAACTGGAGTGACTTGGTACCGAGCCAGACCGGCACGAGTTATGCTCACACGGGGCTCGCCGCGGGAATCACGCAATACTACCGGGTTTATGCAACCAATTCTGCCGGAGAGGGTGCGGCTTCGGATGTGGCGAATACAACTACCGTTGCCGCAACCAGACCGGGTGCGCCAACCGGGTTGACTGCAACGCGAGTGGGCCGCACCCGGATTGATCTTTCCTGGGCCGCTCCCTCAAGCAGTGGTGGAGCACCAATTACGAGTTATCGAATAGAGGTCTCTCCTGATGGTGCAAATAATAACTGGAGTGACTTGGTACCGAGTCAGACCGGCACGAGTTATGCTCACACGGGGCTCGCCGCGGGAACCACGCAATACTACCGGGTTTATGCGACCAACTCTGTTGACGAGAGTGACGCTTCCAGTGCGGTCAGTGCAACGACAGAGGCTCTGTCGACCCCTGGTCAGATCACTGGCTTAACCGCAACACCAGACAGTCCCACCCAGATCACGCTCTCCTGGGCTGCCCCCTCCGACAATGGCGGCAGTGAGATTACAGGCTATCGGATTGAAGCATCCACAGACGGGGTCACTTTTCCTGTTGTGACACCGAATACAGGAAATGCCAACACGACCTATGTGCACACGAATCTTTCCCCCGGCACAACATATGCATACTTTGTTTTTGCCAGAAACGCTCAAGGTCTAGGCAATCGTTCTCATGAGGTTAGTGCAACCACGCCTGCGGCAGCCGCCCCGGGTGCCCCCACGGGATTCAATGCACAGGCAAATGGGCGCACTCAGATTGATCTGAGCTGGACGGCCCCCTCGGAAAGCAATGGAGCGCCGATTACGGGCTATCAGATTGAGGTGTCTACGAATTCGGGGACGACCTGGTCGGATCTGGTGGAAGACACAAAGAAGACAGCGACGGTCCATGAACATACGGGGCTTCAGCCAAATACCACACGCCATTATCGCGTACGCGCCATTAATTCCGCGGGTCCGGGCAGTCATTCAAATATTGACAATGCAACAACGGATGCGGCATCTGCCCCGGATGCCCCCACGGGATTAAATGCACAGGCGGATGGGCAAACCCGGATTGATCTGAACTGGACCGCCCCCTCCGAAACCGGCGGGATGCCCATTACGGGCTATAAGATTGAGGTGTCTCCGAATGGGACAAATGGTTGGGACGATCTGGTGGATAATACAGGAAATGCAGCGACGACCTATCCGCACACGGGGCTGACGGCAGGCACGACACGTCACTACCGTGTTTATGCCATCAACTCGGTTGATGAAAGTCCCGCTTCCAATATGGCCAATGCCACGACGGATGCTGCTTCTGCACCGGATGCACCGACCGGGTTGAGTGCAACCGCTTCTGGGCGGACGGACGTTATTTTGTCCTGGAATGCTCCCTCCGAAAATGGTGGCGCACCCATCACAGGGTACCGGATTGAAGTATCTTCCAATGCAGGGACGACCTGGGCTGATCTAGTACGGAATACAGGAAATCCAACGACGACCTATACGGATGCCGGACTTACACCGGGAGCGGTGCGCCAATACCGCGTCTCTGCGATCAATTCTGCAGATACGGGAGATCCGTCCAGCGTGGTCAGTGTCACGGTAGGTGTGACATCGGTGCCGGATGCACCGACCGGGTTGAGTGCAACCGCTTCGGGGCGCACCCAGATTAATCTCTCCTGGAGTGCTCCCGTTGATAACGGCGGTGCGGCGATTAACGGCTATCGGATTCAGGTGTCCTCCAATGGAACGAGTGGCTGGACGGACTTGGTCGAAGATACAGGTAGTGCGGGCACGGCTTATGAGCATACAGGGCTTCAGCCGGGCACCACGCGACACTACCGCATCTATGCCAATAATTCTGTCGGGGAGAGCACCGATGCGTCCAATATCGCCAGCGCCACGACAGCGCTGACGGCAAGTCCGGGAGCCCCCGAGAATTTAGTGTCGACGGCTTCAGGACGCACCGACATCAGTCTCTCCTGGACGGCTCCAACGGATAACGGCGGAGCCGCTATTACGGGGTATCAGATTGAGGTGTCCAGCGATGCGGGCGATACCTGGTCCGATCTGGAGGCAAACACAGGGAGCGCAGCAACGACTTACACACATACGGGGCTGGTGCCGGGAACGACACATCACTACCGTGTCCGCGCAATCAACTCGATGGATGCGGGCGCTCCGTCCAATGTGGACAATGCAACCACCGATGCGCTATCTGCACCGGATGCCCCCGCAGGATTAACTGCAACCGCCTCAGGACAAACGGAAATCAACCTTTCCTGGACGGCTCCTCTGGACAACGGCGGCGCAATTATCAGTGGATATCGCATTGAGGTGTCCAGCAATGGAGGAACCTCGTGGTCCGATCTGGTGACGAATACAGGAAGTACCGTAACCGCCTACACGCACACGGGCCTTGCACGGGGGGCGACGCGCCACTACCGCGTCTACGCTCTGAATGCCATTGATGAGAGTGCGGTTTCCAATGAGGCGAGTGCAACGACGGGGGTGGCCACGGTGCCGAATACCCCAACGGGACTCACCGCAACGGCATCTGGACAGACAGAGGTCAATCTTTCCTGGGAAGCCCCCTCCAGTAACGGCGGAGCCGTGATTACAGGATATCGGATTGAGGTGTCTACAAATGAGGTGGACACCTGGTCCAATCTAGTGGCAAATACTGGAAGCGCTGCCACGACCTATACGCACACGGGGCTTGCATCTGGAACGACTTACCAGTATCGGGTCTATGCGATCAATGCGATTGGGGAGAGTGCCAGTCCCTCCAATGTGGTAAGCGTTTCGGTAGGTACAACTACTGTGCCCAACGCCCCCACTGGGCTCACCGCAACGGTATCTGGACAGACAGAGGTCAATCTTTCCTGGGAAACCCCCTCCAGTAACGGCGGAGCCGTGATTACGGGATATCGGATTGAGGTGTCCACAAATGAGGTTGACATCTGGTCCAATCTAGTGGCAAACACTGGAAGTGCTGCCACGACCTACACGCACACGGGGCTTGCATCTGGAACGACCTACCAGTACCGGGTCTATGCGATCAATGCGATTGGGGAGAGTGCGAATCCATCCAATGTGGTAAGCGTTTCGGTGGGTACAGCCACGAGGCCCAACGCCCCCACAGGATTAACCGCAACCTCTTCAGGACAAACGGAAATTATTCTTTCCTGGACGGCACCAACAGGTGCGCCGGTCACGGGCTATCGTATTCAGGTATCCACTGACGGGGGAACGACCTGGATTGATGTAGTCGCGAATACGGGAAGTTCTGTCACGACCTATATGCACACGGGCCTGACATCTGGAACGACACTCCATTACCGCATTTATGCGATTAACTCGAAAGGTGAGAGTGCAGCAGCGTCCAGTGTGGTCAGTGTTACGGTGGGAGAGGTGACCGAGCCGAGTGCTCCTGCGGGACTAACCGCAGCATCGGCTGCAGGACAAACGGAGATTACTCTTTCCTGGACGGCTCCGGCGGGAGATGGCGGGGCGGCCATCAGCGGCTATCAGATTGAGATGTCTATGGATGGCGGGACGGTTTGGTCCGATCTCGTCGCGAACACAGGAAGTACAGCAACGACCTACACGCACACGGGGCTTACCGAAGGAACGATGCGTCATTATCGAGTCCGTGCGATTAATTCGGTGGGTGCGAGTGCCCCCTCCAATGTGGCCGCTGCCACGGCAGGAGTAGACATGAATCGTCCAGGTGCCCCGACGAAGTTTGCGGCCATGGCCGATGGTGAAGATGCCATTCTTCTGTCCTGGTCCAATCCGCTTCGCAATGGAGCATCCCCGATCATCGGGTACCGGATTGATGTTTCAGAGAATAACGGCACAAGATGGGACAAACTGGCGGATGTCAATGTTACAGATTCAACCTATCGTCATGCGGGGCTGCCATCTGGTTCAACACGTTATTACCGGATTCTGGCAAGGAACTCGCTCGGTTTAGGTGTGCCCTCAACCGTCGTGAGTGCGACAACGGAGGTGATGACCTTGATAGAATTATCGGAGGAGATCCCGACGGACTTTTCTCTGGAGCAGAATTATCCCAATCCATTCAATCCGTCAACCGCTATTGAATTTTCACTGAACAGGCCAGGACAGGTGACACTGACGGTGTATGATCTGCTGGGGCAAAAGGTGCGAGTTCTGGTGGATGGTGTGCAGTCGGCCGGCCGACATAATGTATTGTTCAATGGTACGGGACTCGCCAGTGACACCTATATCTATGTTCTGCAAACCGGGGAGCAGCGAGCAGTGAAGATGATGACACTGCTGAAATAATTGACCCGTCCATGGCGGATTATTTCGAATAGAACAGGAATGAAACGGGTGCAGGGGGATGCTTTTTGTGTTCAACGCTTAAGATAGAGTTGCGTTATGGAGAAGCCGATCCGGTGATCGTGAATGATGTTTTATGAGAAGATGTGCACACATTTGGACGATCTGTCATCAGAGTCATTCACATCAACTCACATGTACAAAGTGGATTATATCAGGCTGGATCCTGCGATTTCCGTTGCGTTCCGGCAACAATGGATGAGAATGGGGGCATGATTGCTATAATTCCCGTTCCGAAGCATCAGTAAGTCTGGTCGAGTTCTTCAGGTCTTTGGCAGGCCCATTGCGAGCGTTTCTATAGTTTACCGGATCGCTCAGGTTTTGGGATGCCCCAGTATGCACAGAGTGTGGTTTCGGCCGGTTTTCCGTGATTCAAAAAGGAAATTTGGTGCTGCCATGGAACCGGTTCGATCCCCTTTGGCATGCATGGAAGGAGAGAGCAGGTGACCGACATGGAGGCGGGTTACGGTACCAGAGACAGGGGGATGGTTTGCATTTCGGGAGTACGGATCCAGTAGATTCCAGAGGAGAGTCCAGATACGGAAAGGCTTACTATACGTTGGCATAGAGTTGCCTGTGTCCGTATATGCTGTCCCAACATATCATAGATCCGAACCACCCCGCAGGCCGGGTTTGACAACTCAAGATTCACTGCATGCTCCCCGATTCGTGCAGGATTCGGAAACAGACTCAATACAGCGAGGGGATCGGGTGCCTTGGACTGCGTGGGTGTGCCTCCTCCCAGAGCGCTGGCTCCAGGAAGCACTTCTCCTTCAAAATTGAATAATGCGAGGTTTTCCCAGTTGGAGCCGAAGCCTGGGGCAGCAATATATTCCGGGGCCCAGTAGCAAATCCCCGAAGGTACATGCTCCCATAATTTCCGGATGAAGGCGGCCTGCCCATCCGGCGTTGCAGGATAGCCGGGCAATACATGCCGGGGGAGTCCAACCGGGTTATGGGTGTCATCATGCCAGGCAAGTGTCCATGGGTACGCGGTTTCGATCAGCATAACCGGCTTGTCGTAGCGGTTTTCCAATTCCTGAGTCACCTGAACAAACTGCTCAAACGGGCCATGCCAGAATGGATAGTAGGAGAGGCCAATCAGGTCGTAATCCAGTGCATAGGGGGACAGGTTATCGAAAAACCACCAGGCCCCCTCAAGGTCACCTCCCCGGTCAATGTGCAGCATGATTTGTGCGGAACTGGCATCCCGCACCGCTTTTGATGCCGAGTGAAGCAGGCCGGCCAGTTTCTCCCAGTGTGCGGGAACATCAAATGCTCCGCCAACGCGTCCGGTATTCCACAGCATACCGTTGGTGATTTCGTTACCGGTCTGGACGATTACGGGGGGCGTGCCCTGGTCATTCAGCGCCTGAATTGCCTGATAGGTATGTGCATAGACACTGTCGCGCAATGCTTTCTCCGAAAGCTGGGACCACGCGGATGGTTTGTGCTGTTTGCCTGGATCCGCCCAGGTATCCGAGTAATGCAGGTTAAGGATGATTTTTAAGTGAAGATCATGCCCTCTGCGTGCAAGTTTCAGCAGATCCGGTAGTCCATCCCGGCGTTCGGTTGGTGTATGGAAGAGTCTCAACCGAATGCTGTTCAGCCCATTTTCCTGTAAAATGTGCAGCGCATCGTCGACATGGTTCTGTGAGGTGTATACGGCACCCCCCTTCTCCAATTCATCCAGCATAGAAATGTCTGCACAGCGAAGCGGCTGGGAGTCTGCTATTGGTGTGAGCATGCAGATTCCCAGTAAGCAGGCAAACATCCGGTGGATCAGTTGCATGGGTCACGGAGGATATGCAGTGAAATGACCGAGACAGTTCCGCCATGGGGCATCACGGTGATGCCATCCGCTCCGAATGGGATTCTGCATCCTGACTGCGTCCGATCAATCGGTAGATTTCATTAGAGACGGATAGGGGCACCAGAGAGCTCCTTCTGTGCGCCCTTCGAATGAGTCTCTTCACATGACGGGACAGCTTTTTGCCGGGTTCACGAATGGATAATTCCATCAGGAAGCGAATAACAATCGTACCTTCTTCGGCGGTATCCGAGATGAGAGCTCCGAGCTGATCTGTGATGGTCTGGTTCAGGCCAAGGAATGTCAAATCATCAAGGGTGTTGATATTGAGGCGAGTGATGAATTCCTCCGCGTATTGAAGATTCAATTCTTCCACCAGTTTCGAAAAACGATCCGGTGGGCCGTTCTGCAAAAATGTATCAGGCGCTGGTATTTCAGGAGGAATCACAGGAATTCGCAGATCCTCCATCCCGCGGGGCGGTGACAGGGCTTCATGGGCAGGAGGCGAAGCAGGATACTGTTTTAAGCTTTGCACCGTATTGAATCGCCTAGGTGGAGAGGAATCCGGCATAGATAGACAAACTGCTTCATGGTGGAAAGAATCGGTGGGCGGGGCAGAAGCTACCGTACCGAATCCGCCATAGCCGGCAGCTAATGCATGATCAACCTTTCGAAGTACAGGAAGTGTCTCCAGTTTTTCACCTTCCTCCCGTTCAACCACCAGAATATAACTTGTATACTCGGTCAGCAGTTGATAATCTACCGCAATTTGTGCAGGGGCAGATTCATCCGTTGTTTGTAATCGGGTATAGGCAGCGATTCTGGGAAGAATACCCGCCAGATCTCCGCGGTTCTCAGGTTTGGCCCTGAAGTGCACATCCTGTGTGATCGTACGACCATCTTCGAGTTCCATCACCAGGCGGCTCTTTCCCTGGGGCGGATGATTGAACCAGGCGAACACATGGAGCGTGTCGCCGGCGTAAACGGTATCAGGGATATCCGGTATCTGCCGGATGGGGGTTTCTGGCCATTCGATCCGTATTGAGCGGGCTTTTGGCTGATGGATCCGTCTAAAGTGTCGCACAATGCGCTCCGACATATTCTCTTTCGGGGATACCAGTTCGCATGCTCCGTTGGTTGATGTGCTGATTCTTTGAACAAAGCCCGCAGCTACGCTGCTGCCTACACCAACCGAAAAGATCCGGTGCCCGGATTGTTGTGCGGCAGTCAGAATCGGCTCCCCATAGACATGGCCGTCGGTGATTAACAACAGATCAGAGTGGACTCCCTCGATAGATCCACAATGATAGGCCGCCTCAAGTGCCGCACCAAGTTCCGTTCCTCCCATGTCTGCATCAATACGATCAATGAAATCGGATGCCCGCCGGAGATTCTCCTTGTTGGCGGGTACAGGTTCGGGGAAGAGGAGTTTAAAATTGGACCCGAAGGTGATCAGATTGAAATAATCTTCGGATCGGAGTAACGGAAGAATCTCCAGGAGGGCTTCTTTGGCCTGATCAATGGAGTCTCCGTACATGGAACCCGAACAGTCGACCACTAATTTCACACATCGGGCGGGTTTCGTAGAACGATCTGGAAGTACGGGATGAAACGATGCGAGTGCGACATGCCCTGCATGATCATCTGCATAGAGTCCATCCGGTGCAGATTGTGAAGGGTTCCGGATAACCAGAATGAAGTCCCTGTCCATTGCAGCGCTTCCCCCCGACAGGGCCAATTCTTTCCTGTCGTTTTTCGTGAACTCATGTACCGAATGGGAGGGGCATGAAACTTCGGCCGATGCCAATTCTCCCTGAATACGGAAGTTCAGCGAAAATCCGCGGTTTACGGAGAGTGCATATTCTGGAATTTCATGTTCAGCAAGGCCCGAATCCGCGGGATCGCCATATTTGGGGGCAATAGTGGTGGGGAGCTGGAATCGGAGATGATCCCCCTGCCAGTGATGCAATTGAGCGTATTTGAATTCAATGCTTGCCTTTTCATCGGGCAGAAGATTCCCCACATTGATGGTGAAGAGATCAAGTTTGGTTTTCTTCATCAGTACGGCGGAATCCCCGTCGGCGATGGCCTCTTCGTAGTTCTCCTCCGCCTCTTCGCTTGGTTTCACGGCTCCCTGCAGTTTTTTGCCGTTCAGTTCCAGAGAGAGATCCAGCAGTACCGCATCCAGGGGGAGCGGGAACGTATAGACGGCCTCAATATTGGTGTCTTGCTGGTTTCTGTATACCTGGGTCACCGTAACTTCGGAGACCAGTCCCTGTAAGGTTGCCTGAATGTCCACGGATTCCAGTGTGATTTCAGTTCCGTTCACGGATTCAAGTCTGGCTAGGGTTTCAGTTTTCATTGCTGCTGCCCTTCTGGGCGGTTTGTTTCGTGGTTTGAATTTTTTCGTAGGCCTTGATCACGCTGTCCACAATCTGCCTGACGGTTTCCGGTGTCAAATTGGATCTTGCCGGATCAATGGTCAGTTCGATGCCCTGATCAATCATCACGTGGCTTCTGACTTCGATGGATCCTCTTTCCTGCGGTCGCGGCGGCGGCACCAGAGTTTCGGTATTTTCCATGTTCAGCAACTCCCGTATACGCTTCAGGGACAGGCCGGCCTGCTGCCATTTTCGAATCTCAATGAGTTGTTCAAGATGGCGTTTGGTATAGTGTGCACCGCGCCCTCCTCCGTCTGGACGGTCGAGGAGTCCGATCTGGATGTAATAGCGAACGGTGCGTATTGGCAGCCCTGTGAGGTCGGCCAGTTCGCGCAAAGTAAATGTACGTTTGTCTTCTTTCATGACACCGAATATATACAGTATAACTGTAAAGATATGAAAAGTTTCAAAAAAAGTCAAAAAAGGGGCGGTCATAAAAAAAGTGGGTGCCAGAATCACAGAAATCACCAATATTGACGTGCCTGAGAGAATCAAAGTCACGCTGGCTGGAAGGGAGCAGCGGGCACTGAAGTTGGCCTCCCGAACGGGATTCAGGGATATGTGGACGCAGGCATTCCGGGCGAATTCTAAGAATTCGCTCCCTGTCCAGAGAGACTGCCGGGGACAAAGATAGTTCTGCCGGTATAGGCTGCTATGGCCAGATTCATTAAATTGGGGGGTTACCTGTTAATGTGGAATGAAAAACAACAAGGAAGTCGAACGTGCAGAACTGCATCGAATCATCTGGCGGATCGCCAACGACCTGCGCGGGTCTGTGGATGGATGGGATTTTAAGAGTTATGTTCTGGGGATGTTGTTCTACCGGTTTATTTCGGAGAACCTGACCTCGTATCTGAATGAACAGGAGCGTCGGGCGGGGGATCGGGATTTTGACTACGCAGATCTGAGCGATGAATCCGCCGAGCAGGGTCGCATTGAGACGGTACAGGAAAAGGGGTTCTATATCCTGCCCTCGGAGCTTTTTGTGAATTTGCGGGCACGGGCGCGGCAGGACGAAAATCTTAATGAAACTCTGCATCGCATCTTTAACAATATCGAAGGTTCTGCTCTGGGCACCGAAAGTGAAGATGACCTGAGGGGCCTGTTTAACGATCTAGATGTGAACAGTAACAAACTTGGGGGGACTGTAACCAAGCGTAACGAAAAGCTGGTCAAGATTCTGGATGCCATTGGCGACCTCCCGCTGAGTAATGGCAACGGTTTCTCGGATAACACGATTGACCTGTTTGGCGATGCATACGAATATCTGATGACGATGTATGCCTCTGCGGCGGGCAAGTCAGGAGGCGAGTTCTTCACTCCCCAGGAAGTGTCCGAGTTGCTTGCACGGATTACGCTGGTCGGCAAGAGCGAAGTAAACAAGGTCTACGATCCTGCCTGCGGCTCCGGCTCCCTGTTATTAAAGTTCGCCAAGGTGCTGGGGCGGGATCGGGTGCGTCAAGGGTTCTTCGGGCAGGAGATCAATCTGACGACCTACAATCTGTGCCGAATCAACATGTTTCTGCATGACATCAATTTTGAGAAGTTTGATATTGCCCTTGGAGATACGTTGATTGACCCGGCGCACCTTGACGAGGCTCCCTTTGATGCAGTCGTATCGAATCCGCCCTATTCTGTCAAATGGCCCGGCAAAAACGACCCACTGCTGATCAACGATCCGCGCTACGCCTCTGCGGGAGTACTTGCACCTCCGAGTAAGGCGGATCTTGCCTTTACCATGCACATTCTGTCCTCTTTGTCGGTGGACGGCACGGCGGCGATTGTTGAATTTCCGGGGGTGCTTTACCGTGGCGGCGCGGAGCAGAAGATCCGGCAGTATCTGATTGACAACAACTACATTGACACGGTCATTCAACTGCCCAAAGAACTCTTTTTCGGGACGAGTATTGCCACCTGTATTGTCGTTCTGAAGAAATCCAAACGTGATAACGCGGTTCTGTTTATAGATGCTTCCGATGAATTTGCACGGAGCGGGAACAAGAATACTCTCCTGCCGGAGCATCAGCAGAAAATCCTGGATGCATTTGCCGGGCGCAGGGATGTGGAGTATTTTGCATGTCTTGTGGACAGCGGTGAGATTGCAGAGAACGACTACAATATTGCAGTGTCCTCCTATGTTGAGCAGGAGGATACCCGTGAGGCGATCAACATCCATGTACTCAATACCGACATTGTCCGCATTGTTGCGAGGCAGAGCAAGCTCAGGACTGAGATTGATGTAATTGTGGCCGATCTGGAGGGGGAGCAGTCATGAATCAGGTTGAAAAGTTGATTGCCGAACAGTGCCCTGGGGGAGTGGAGTTTAAAGCGCTCAGGGAAGTGGCGATGGTAAGGCGCGGAAAGAGACTCACAAAGAGACAACTCAGTCACGATAGCAAATTTCCCGTCTATAGTGGTGGAGTTACCCCTATGGGATATTTTGATGAATTCAATCAGCCAGCCAACACTGTCACCGTGGTTAAATATGGTACTGCCGGTTTTGTCAACTACATTGAGCAAAAATTTTGGGCGAATGACGTATGCTATTGTATAAAGCCAAAAGATCCGAGGCAATCGGTGAATAAATATTTATTTTATGCGCTGAAGAATAAGCAGGACTTAATAAAGTCCCTCGTAACGGATGCTATACCTGCTCATTTACCGACGGCGGTTATCAATAATTTCAAGATCCCCCTTCCCCCGCTTGAAATCCAACATGCGATTGTCGGGATACTGGACAAGTTTTCGAAGTTGGAGGCAGAACTGGAGGCAGAACTGGAGGCGAGGAAGCGGCAGTATCAGTACTACCGGGACAAGCTTTTGAACTTCGCCCCCCCCCATATGATATAAATGTAAAATTGAGAGATGTTGTATCATATTCGAAAAAACGAATCCCGGCATCAGAGCTTGACCAAAATTCATACGTCGGCGTTGCCAACCTCTTACCTGAAATGCGGGGCAAGACCGACTCAATCTACACACCCGAAACAGGAACTTGTATCAAGTACGAAACCGGTGATGTATTAATTGGGAATATCAACCCATATCTCAAAAAAATATGGCTGGCTACTTCAACCGGCGGAGCAAGTCAGGATGTACTGGTAATCCGACTAAATGACTGCAATCTAACTTGTATAACGCCAAAATATCTTTACCACACATTAGCCTCTGATGATTTTTTTGCATACCAAACACAACATTCGAGAGGTGGTAAAATGCCTCGGGGAGACAAGGTAGCCATAATGAGATATCCTATATCCATTCCACCACTTGAAGTCCAGCACGAGATCGTTGCGATTCTGGATCGATTTGATGCGCTGGTGAATGACCTGTCGCATGGACTGCCCGCTGAAATCACCGCACGCCGTAAACAATATGAGTATTATCGTGACCGGCTCCTTACGTTCAAAGAGGCCGAATGAGTGATCAGATGAAAGCCTCCGACTTCCGGCCAATCGCCCGCTCAAGTGAGAGCACGGTGGTTGCAGAGT
>JAJECV010000012.1 GCA_022821875.1 Rhodothermales bacterium | reverse complement strand
CTTGGGTACCGGGTTTGTGTAGCGGTTCACGCGATAAAATCGCAGCATTTTCATATGCATCCCCCGCTTTAGCCGAACATATCCATTCGTTGAAAACATCTTCCCCCCTGACACATCTACAGTGAAGCTTTTTTTCGCCTTTCCCCTTTTCTTGAATCCGGGGAACCCTCGCTTTTTCTTGAAGAACTGCTTGTAGGCATCCGCCAGATCCTTCAGTCCGGTGCGAGTTGCGTTCACGGGATACTCTCTTAGCCATGGTGCGACCGCATCTTTGTGTACTTTGTACCACTTGTAGAAATCAAACTGAGAGGTCCGGGATTGTCCGGTTTCCGCATAATCCTCTTTGGCTTTTGCCAGCGCCGCATTCCAGAGATACCGGTTGACCCCCGCCAGTTTATTCAGAAACCGGCAGGTCTTTTTGTCGCCTCGCAGACGAAAGCGGATCGTTACATGCTGCCGTTCCCCTGAACCAACGGAGGGCTTTGGCTTACAATCTTTAACGGGCATGGCATCAAGCGGATGATATTGTGTAGGCAATCGGGGAGGCACTATCCTTCCCGATTGTATCCGTTTTATCCACCTGAATGGAAAAGGTTCCCCTCATTGTTACCCATGGATATAATTCCCCGTCCTTTCGTCATCGTCATCGCTGCACTGGCCCGTGAGAACCGGTGTATCGGCCACAAGACCCGTCTTCCCTGGCATGTGCCGGAAGACATGAAGCGTTTCAAGCGACTGACGTACGGGTCCCCAATGATCATGGGGCGGATCACCTGCGAAGGGCTGATCCGCGACTTCGGCAGCCCCCTTCCGGGGCGGCGAACGCTGGCATTAACCAGGAACCTGAATTCATCCATTCATCCTGAGATTGAATTATGCCCATCCATGCAATCCGCGCTAGATCGTGTAAAGGGTGACGAAAAGGTTTTCATCGCAGGTGGAGCAAAAATTTACGCAGAGGCTCTGAACTGGGCGGATCGTCTGGAATTAACGCTCATTGACGGTGCCTATGCGGGGGACACTTTTTTTCCGCCTTATGAGCATTTGATCGGAACTGAATTTTCCCTCAGCCGCGAGGACGCACATGAGGGATTTTCCTTTGTCACCTATGACCGAATCATTCCTCACAAAGATTTAGACCTGCCGGATTCAACCTGAGATAGTCTCACTCAGATGTCTATGCGAGATCCTGTAAGTCCGTTGCTCTGCAACCCGCCGATCTTTGAGTACACTGGAGTCGTTTGGGGATGCTCTTCGGTTTTCATGCAGTCACCTTTCGGATAATCTCTTCGTAATACTCCTCATACTGCACAACAATCCTGTGCGTATCATAATGACGGATCACATAGTCTCTGGCATGCCGCGCCATCTTCCTGTGTAATGAATCATCGGTCAATATCTTCATGCATGCCTTTGAAAATGCATCCAGATCCCCTAAGGAACACAGGTAGCCTGCCTCACTGCCCTGCACGAGTTCCGGCAACCCGCCCACATCACTGCAGACCACCGGTACACCGCAGGCCATTGCCTCTAGTGGCGCAAGCCCAAACGACTCAGATCCACTGGTGAGCAGAAACAAATCCGCAATGGACAAAATTTCCTGTACCGGATCCTGCTTCCCAAGAAACCGTACGGCTTCCTGAATTCCAAGATCCCGTGTGAGCTGCTCCACATTGGAACGGTCCGGGCCATCGCCGACCAAAAGAAGTTTTGCGGACAGCCCTTCCTGAAGGATCCGGTGAAAAATCTCCACGACATGAGAGACATTCTTTACACGGCGGAAATTAGACACATGCACAACGACTTTTTGTTTGGGGGCACAGATTACGGATCTGAAATGATCTTTCTCCAGCCGTCGAAAATGCTCCGTGTCAATAAAATTCGGAATCACCTTAATCGGAGCCTCCACGTCAAACGCATCATAAGTTTCCTGCCGTAAGAACTCAGACACCGCCGTCACCCCGTCCGATGCATTGATCGAATAGGTCACGACGGGGCTGTAGGATGCATCCTGCCCGACAATCGTAATATCGGTTCCATGCAGCGTCGTAACCACGGGAAGTGAACGTGACTCCTTCTCAAGGATATCACGTGCCAGAACGGCGCTGGTTGCATGCGGGATCGCATAGTGCACATGAAGCAGGTCCAATGCTTCGTGCTTTGCAACATCTACCATCTTACTTGTTAAAGAAAGCGCATAGGGTGGAAAATCAAAAAGGGGGTACCGATTCACACTCACTTCGTGAAAGTATATATTCTCCGTAACTTTACTGAGACGGAAGGGGAGAGAATAGGCAATGAAGTGGATTTCGTGTCCACGGGCCGCCAGCGCTCTGCCGAGTTCAGTGGCCACAACCCCACTCCCTCCGTAAACCGGATAACAAGTAATTCCAATTCTCATAATGAACTTTGATAAGGTTCAAGGGAAACCCGAACAGCAAATGCAAGGTTGTACTCCTAATCTTAAGAAATATACATGATTCGTCTAATCGCTACCCTCTTTGTTGGATCCTTATTCGCCGCCGGTTCGCTTGCGCAAAACTTCGGCGTGAGTGTGGGCGGGAATTTCCAGCGGCTAAATGATATTGATCTCAATGAACTGGAAACGAAATTTGAGAGCCAGACCGGGTGGCATGTAGGTGCCTGGGTTGAGGTTCCACTAGGCCCGGCGGCGGCCCTCCGCGGCGGCGGACGATATATGGCCGCCGGAAAGCTGTTTGACGGAGTTCAGGCAAACTACCCTTCCACTCAGGAAAATTTTGATGTCTCACTCATTGAGATCTACCTGATCCTGCGACTCGGACTGCCCTCCCCGGTGGTGAGTCCATATGTCTTTGCAGGTCCGGTATTCCGGATCCCTTCCAACACCGACCGGGAACTAAGCAATGACCTCAAGGCCCTCTCGTACGCGGGGGAGATCGGTGGAGGCCTGATGATTAAGCTCGGCCCCATCAAACTCTATCCAGAGGTTGCGTACGTATTTGGGCTGACCCGATTTATTGAGAATGAAATTGTTCTGAACCTGATTTCCCTCCAGGTCGGGGATCCCCAGAAGCTGAACATGGCAATGGTGCGCCTGTCGGTCGGTCTTTAGGCTGCCTGACTGCAATCAACCCGCGAACCCAGGCGTACGTCCGTCGCACCGAATACAAGACTATCTCGGGGGATGCTATCTAAATTGCGTAGTTCTACCGCTATAGAAGCCGAGACCTGATCCGACTGCAACACGGATTTTGTCTGTGCGACAATCCAAGTCTCCCTTATTAGTACAAGGAGCATCACGTTTGAAACTATACCGCTTTGGGACACACTCAGTGGAATTCAGAATGCTCACTTTTCATGATCATTGTCTAGTTGCATGTGACGAAACATCAAAAGCCTCCCATGATGTACAATCTGAGATCTAATTCTTGCTATTTGAAGAACGTGCCATAGGCAACCATGATCCCCAGGATGGTTAGTTCCACTCCCAGCAGCCAGCGCATCCCGGACAACTGCGCTTGTACCGCGTCCATCTTCGCATTGAACTGTGCGATAAGATTGTTTCCAGCCATGTTAAAAATCTCGTTGCTTAGTTCGTTGGTCTCCTCCGGCTTCAGTCCATCCTTCCGCAGTTTCCGCAACAGTTCATAGAGCCGATTCGTGTCCATTGATGGTTCTTGCATGTCTATTCAAATCAGGCTGGTTGATTTTGGTTTCCTTGCGGAATCTTTTTCAGGAAATCCAGAAATGTCCTTCACGATTTCCCTCAGGGAACACATACGGAAAGATAGCTTTTTTCCGCCAAACAGAATCTTCAAGCAGTCCAAGCTACTTGGATACGGCTTCGATTTTTCCGGTTCCCGACGGATCATCGCGGTAGTGACCCGGGTTTCCCCGACAGAATCCGTACGTGCACACACGGGACCGGGATTGTCTGATGTGATTTGGATAATACCTTCTGAAGCATTCATTGCAAATTCCATCGAACGGGAGTGTTCAGGCTGAAGGAACCTGTAGAGTAGCCCCGGTCGGCGCACTACACCAGCCGCATTCCACGCGCGGAAACATCCAGAAGGATTTTATTCCACGAAAAGGATGGATAAAAATTGATATGATCCGCCGGAATAGATACATTTTCTCCTCCATGGTCCTACGGGCATCTGATCCCAGGTGCGCCCGTCCGCTTCTTGCACACCCCGCCCCACTGCTTGAAGAAGAATGCCACCTGCTCCCTGATGCATACATCCCGGATTGTCCGCACCCAATCCGCTTCCATTGCCCGCGCCCGCGCCCCCGGCCTGGATTCTCCGCCCACGATCATCCAGTCCACTCCATGCACCGGGAGATCCGACATGGGACCCAGCAGCGGCTCCAGGAACAGGAACTTCACCTGTGCGGTTGTCTGCATGTCTAGCAGCGAAAGACCGCTGGTACCCTGCCCGAATTGTGCGCTGCAATGGACAATTGCTCGCTCAGCACCCTACTTCGTAAATTGAAGGAGATTGATTGTCTGGCCAGTTACTCACGCCGGGGCAAATACTATACGCTCCGTGCGTCGGCAGACT
>JAJECV010000052.1 GCA_022821875.1 Rhodothermales bacterium | reverse complement strand
GCACCTGCCGATTCGCGACCTATTGCTGCTCTCGGTCAATATTATTCTGGGAGACCGTCAAAGGCAAGGCCTCCTTACATGCCGCACGGCGAGGAACCGTGCTCACAATTGCCCGGTTTCCGCGTAATCGTCTTTGGCTTTTGCCAGCGCCGCATTCCAGAGATATCGGTTGGCTCCCGCCAATGTGCGCAGGAACGGATAGACTTTTTGGTCTCCCCGTAACCGAAATTTTACCGTCACGTATTGACGTGTCCCTGAACCAACGGGGGGCTTTGTTTTACAATCCTTAACGGGCATGGCATCAAGCGGATAATGTTGTGTAGGCAGTCAGGGAGGGGATCTCCTTCCTGATTGTATTCGTTCTATCCACCTGACTGGAAAAAGTTCCCCAGATATGGGCACTCAGGTATATAAGCCCCTTCCTTAACACCAAAAACAAGAGATTTTACAATCTGACCAAGCGTGCAGTTGAGCGCGGATGCCGCCTCCCTGGCCGTTCGGGCAGACTCGGAAAGCTGGATGACCTGTAAATTCAGGCCAAATGCTGAGAGCACATTCTGAACATGCTGTGCCTTTGCTGGTAAAGTCATTTCATGGGTTGTATTTCTCTTGAACTGATCCCGCAACGAAACAATCAGGACGGTCCGGCAACTTCTGGACATCAAAATTTTTCTATGCTTTCCGGGAACGTCTTTGTTCGTGATTGGATTCAACCCTCACTATCTGGGGCTGATTCCTCTGTGCTGTACCGCTTCAGGTATCATCCAGGAAATAAACCGCTTTGCGTTTATATCTTAGATCTGAGCGCTATTCTGATTATACCTTACGATTTGTAAAAACTACTTTAACCAGTAAATCACCCGAACTCCGGTTTCATGAGCCAACTTTCTCTCGCAGATATTGCCAAGGGACTTGATTCCCTTTTGGACGAACAAATGACGGGGCAAGCCCGAATTGCAGCACATCTGGTCGCTGCTGCAGAAGGGCATGGACTTTCCCCCTCGGAAATCATCGCCATCTTTGATAAGATCGTAAAAAAAACCGTACTGGATGAACTCTGGGTTACGGATTCGGAAGGGATTGCCTACCTGACAACGGTTCGCGGCGAAGACGGACAGCCGATTCAGTTCAAGTTTTCTGAGGATTCCGAATCCCAACCACAGGCATCAGCCTTCCACGCCCTACTCTCCGCCGAGATTGACAGCGATGCATGTATCACGCAAGCTGCCCAGACACGTGAGATTGACTGGAATATATTCAAGTATGTCGGTGTAAGTGGCATTGATAAACGTCGTATCGTTCAGGTCGGCAATGCCCTCGCATTTGAAGAGCAGGGACTGCTGGATAATAGTTACGCCTCCCCGGTCATGACGGCCGCGCTGGCTGCATTCGGGGAACCCGAACTGCTCTCGTCCAGCTACACCTCACGCGTAGCCGAAGTCCGATCTGTCTTTGATGCCGTGCTATCCAAACAAATGGTGGTACAGGCTGGCCTCATTGACGCATTTTTGAGTGTTGCGGAAAGAGCCGGATGGTCTGTTGCAAAAACCAACAGCCGCCTGCACCGGATTGTTAAGACTACGCCGATTTCCGAAATAGAAATCGCAACCACCGGCGGGCAGATTGTCCTGTCTGGATCCGCACCTTACGGAAAACTGCGCTATCTGGAATCTCTGCAGGCAATTAATGTTGATGTGATGGATGTCGTGGATCATCCATCCACTGCCCATGACGAGAACCATCCATCCGAAAAGACGGTCACGGTCTATAGCCCCGGCCTTACAAGGATTGTACAAATTACAACCCTTCTGGATGATAATTCTCTGGTCTCGCCACGCTTCAAAATCCCAGGGTAAGACGCATGATCTTTCCATGCCTCACTGTCGGTTCCAATTCATTGATACGAGATGACGGTAGGTGCTTCCGCTCATCCTGAAGTCTACCTTTGATCGGAAAAGTACGCTGTGTCTCCGTTTACACGGCTTATGATGTGCGAATGCTCCAAAGACACCGTCAACAGGTTGAATCCACGTCCCCCGCCTTCGGCCGCCTCAATCTATGCCTGTTCAGGAGAATTCTGGGCCTCCATATAGCGGCGATACTCAATCTTGAGGCAAAGATGCATGATGACCTCCAGACCGCCAGCGCGTGCAATCCCTGCCGCTTCTTCATTGACAATATTAAGTTGTAACCAGAGTGCTCTGGCGCTAATTGTTACGGCCTGCTCCGCATACACGACACACTCATGCGATGGTCGAAATACATTTACAATGTCAACCGGCTCCGCAATGTCTGCGACGCTCCGGTACACTTTCCCGCCTAAAATACAGTCAGCCTTTGGATGAACCGGGATAACCCTGAACCCCGCATTTTGCAAAAATCTTGCCACCATGTGACTATCTTTATCGGGATTCGTCGATAGTCCGACCATGGCTATCGTCCGGGAAGATTTCAGGATTTGACGAACCACATGCGGTTGCTGATATTCTGCAACCTGCTCCAGATTCCGGTTGCCTATGAGTTCACATGAAGGGCTAGTTTGCAATGTTATCATTAATTTTTAAGTTCTGATTGCGTCATCGTGTCCCGGTTACGGGCGTTTGCAGATAAAAATGAGCGGAATTTTTGATCCGGCCTCCTCCAAAGGGGAAGTATTATCACTGCCCCCGAAGATACAACTTTATGGCCATACACTTGACATCCTGGATTCTGTCTTTTCTTACAATCCTGAACTTGCGTCATGCTCTCATCTGATTTACGTACCGGGATTTCCCGGCCATCTTTGCCCTGCGTACGCCGTAAATCATTCTGCGGCAAGGCGCAGATGAACCCGTAAAAGTCGTATCCTTATAGGTCAACCCACACACTCACTGAACCAGCTCTTTACCATGCTCAAAGAAAACGGAAAACTGTCACGGAAATTCTACGAGGCCGAATTGGCAAAGCTACACCTGCGCCTCGTCATACTCCAGCGCTACATCCGTGTCGAGAAGAAGCGCATTGTGGTACTGTTCGAAGGCAGAGATGCGGCGGGAAAAGGGGGAACCATCAAACGTATCACGGCCCCCCTGAATCCACGCATCTGCCGCGTAGTGGCCCTGCCAAAGCCTACAGACCGTGAATCCACGCAATGGTATTTCCAGAGGTATGTGCATCACTTGCCTGCCGCAGGTGAATTGGTGCTCTTTGACCGAAGCTGGTACAACCGTGCGGGAGTTGAGCGTGTGATGGGCTACTGTTCCGAACAGGAGTATTGGGAATTCCTCCGGCAGTGCCCCATCTTTGAGCGTATGCTGATTCAGAGTGGCACCATCCTGATTAAGTACTGGTTTTCCGTCAGCGCCGAGGAGCAGGAACGGCGCTTCCGCCGCCGTATTGAAGATCCAAGACGGAGATGGAAACTTAGCCCAATGGATCTGGAATCAAGATCCCGCTGGGTGGACTACTCCCGTGCGAAAGACCAGATGTTTCTGCATACGGATCTTCCCGATTCTCCCTGGTGGGTCGTTGAAGCGGATGATAAGCGTCGTGCACGGCTGAACTGCATCCATCACCTCCTCTCACAGATCCCCCATGAGACCATTGAGCGAAAAAAGGTGATTCTGCCCCCGCTGCAAATCAAACAGGGGTATGTTCGCCCGGCAATGGAGACGCAGCGGATTGTGACCGATCAGTTCCATGTGCAGAACCCTCCTCACCGGAACACACGCAACTCCCCCCGAAAATAGCCAGAGACGAACCGGTGTCACAGAAAGGAATGTAACGGATGCATTTACTGCAATGCGTACCTTTGAATCGTGGACGCTACGTCAAACCGGGCCATGCGTGAGTGCGACCGCCATACGCCAAAGATCTGGTTAATCCGAGTTTTTCCGGCTACCCAAACCGAGCAGCCCGCTGCCGAAAGCAACCCCCAAAGCACCCACGAACGGATTTAACCAGGTGAGCCATATTGGCTGAATGCTGCTTCTCATCGCTTCAAACATGGGCGGGGCCATCTCACGAACAGACTCCATCTCCTCTGGATTTGCGGTCATCGCGGTGGCAACCCCCAGAACAGCGATCAAAGCAATCAAATACTTTGGTGCAACAAAGTTACCTGCAATGCGGGTGCAGACCTTACCTCCCAGCCAGGCAGCTCCAAGCCCCACCACAATACTTAGAATCACCCATGTGATGGAAATATTCCACGATCCCTCCTGATAGGATCCCTCGACCCCCAAAATGTAATAAGACAGGCTGAACGTGACCATGATCGTAATCCCAATCACAAGATAGCTTGCGACCACAGCCAACAGATTTATCCAGAAATTTCGCATGATTGCAGTAGAATGTTGAACCCAAAGATACTCATCCTGTAAACAAAATGGTTCTGAAAATACTATTATGATTTCTGGAACCGCATCACCGGCTTTCAATTAATTATGAGGACTGAGCATGTCAAAACAGCAAAGACACGTCACAGAATCCTATCGCACGATGCGGTAATGCCGGAGGAATGACCTGCAAAAGGCAGTTTCCCTCCATGAACCAGATTTACTTCATCACTGTGGCACAGTCGCGACTTATTTAACTAGTATCATATTTCGGGATTGTACTGCAGATCCTCCGGTTCCGAGGCGATAGAAGTAAAGGCCCGGTGCAAACCCTTGCGCATTGAAGGGCACAGAATACGAACCAGCTAGCATTGGCTGATGCTCTATCAGGGTTGCCACAGATCTGCCAAGAATATCGTACACCTGTAGCGTCAGAATATGCGATTCAAGAAGTATAATCTGGATAGTCGTGAAAGAATTGAACGGGTTGGGATAGTTCTGCTCCAGCATGATAGTCCTAGGTAATTCCTCAGCTAGTTCCACGGAAGTAACCGTTTGCCTACCAGCCATAGCGACAGTCATCCAACGAAAAGGCCTCCGATACCATTGCGAAATAGCGCTGTCTCTGATAGACCAGTGGCGCTGCACATCACGCTCACCATTGTCTCTGTCGTTGAGTGTAATATTAAGGGGGATATAGCGGATTTCCGTCCCCATTGGCGGCGATAATACGGAATCTTCCTTCGCTATATTCTGAATCGCATCCAGCGGAATACGAGCCAAGATCTTCCAACCTATTATTGTCTGGTCGCCATCCACCAGAACGTCGTAGGCTGCCCCGCTGCCTTCGGGCTCATCTTCAATGCTCCATTCTACAAAAATATTTGCGGTAAAGCCGTCTTGGGTTCCATCTCTGCTGCCAGAAATTCGGAATAAATAGTCCGCAAGTGCACCTCGCATCCCGTAGAGATGAGACGAACCGAGAAGGATTGATCCGCCATCGGTATCCCGTACATCGTAATTCCCCCAGCCAAATTCAATACTGTCATACTTCCAGGTTTGATCTGCTTCGATACTTGCGTCAGCGATTGTAACAACATCGTCCATCACTTCAGCGTAAATGAAGAGATCATTTTCAAGAGTATAACCCGCCCATATCTTCGCAGAAAGGTCTTCGTCGTTGTCCAGAAACTCTGCGCCGAAATCTATTGTGGAATGGGTTGAATCTATGACGAAAGGGGCAAGCCAATCAGGAAACCCTGTGCCGGCAACATTTCCCGCCACGAGATTAGCATTGATCTGATTTCCTTCTTCTCTGGTAAGTTGCGTGATATAGGCTTGTGTGGAAATATCCGGATTCGTAACTGCTCCGCTACTTTGAGAGATATCGGCATTTTCAACACTGAACAGACTCAGTGGAGTGACGGCATAGTACACGGTACCTGGAGCATGTGACGGATGGATCAGAGGGAATTGATGTACAAGTTCAAATAACTCCGCACGAAAGGAAATGGATTCCAGAAGCGAGACACCATCCGCTTTTACATCTGTTATCGGTTGAAGGGAACCATATACATTGTAGCCACCCAAATTCGGATCAATGTGCATCCACGAAACTCTGTTCCCATCCATTGATGACTCAAAAGAAACATTGGTCATGGCATCCGGAGCGGCAAGAGCGGGGGACAGGTCCAGACCGGGTTTCCCGATGTACACATCATCAAAGTAAACAGGGCCGCCAGTCCCGGAATTATTATCCCAGTGGAAGCCGAAACGCCAAACATTACTCCATTCAAACTCTCTCCAGAGATCGGAACGATATGAGGTATTCGGTCCCAGTTCATCTTCCAAAGCAACACCGATTCCAGTACCTGACCGCCCGCCGGCATACTTCCAGTAATTGGCAAGACTGTCAAGCATTCCCGCTGTCTTGGCCTCTTCAAGTTCTGTGTACGTGGCAGGAGGTAAGGGAATTTGCAGAGTGTGCCATATTCCATTTCGGTAATGTTCGGGGACGCGCCATACAAGGCGGAATGGAATATCAGCATTGGTTCCATCGGTTTTATCCTCAAATGAAATCTGAATCTTCTCTTGGCCCTTATTCTTCGGATCTACAAACAGGCGCAGATACAGTACATCACCATCTTCCCGGTTCTCCGACATATCTACACCAACGGTGTCTATGAACTGAAAGCCCCCCCATCCAAAACGCCCAGGAGGAAATTGAATGACTTTATTCCCGGCCCCCAATGGATCGCCAACCGTGTAGCCCCGGAAAACGTGCGGGACTGATAAATTCGGAGAGTCTACGAAGAATATGAAATTATCACCTACAGAGGGGCCGGCTTCCTGTGCAACTGTAGTGGTGCACTGAAAGAAGATACCGAGAAAACATATGGAGACAAGGACCCTCATCGTCACAGTGAACTCAAGTTGATATATTCTATTCTGCAAGGAAAAACATATATGATTCAGGGCTGCAAGTTACGCATTTTTGGCGAACGAGATTTTAGGGGTAGACACGAGTTCAGATTTTCGATGGTTTTTGTCAATTTGCAGCCCAGAGTGCGCTCGCGGATTCAAAATCAAGAAATTTGGCCCCTTGAAGGGCAGCAAAAAGGGGTGTATCGCCCCTTTTTTCACTACACTCGATCCCTCCCGTCGATGGAGTCGGATTGGCCTTTTACGAAGTACTCAATTTGTCCCCCTTATGGAGAACTCCAAGTGTCATCAAGAGAAAAAGTTACTGACGCTAGACGCTTCCGAAAAAACTCCTCGGAAAATTCAGCCCCTGAATCATGGCATCTGCGTATGCATATGGATATGAATTCTCAGTAAAAATTTTCACCGTCTATGCCCTCAATCTAATGAAACATCCTGCCCCCCTGCAACCTCAACCATATCTCCAGTGTACCATCTGAACACACAGCGCCATCCAGACAACCGAAATTGCAAAATTCAAAAATCGGGCGATTTCGGATGTTTTGCAAAAGGGCTCCCTCAACAAACTCATACCCTTCATGAACTTAGCCTCCCACGAACTCATCCAGAACCTGCCTGCGGCAAACCCGGATAAAGACCCAATCATTCAATTTGAAGAGTGGTTCGCCCTTGCACGGAACTCGAATATCTATCTGCCCGAGGCAATGACCCTTGCAACGGCCACCTCCGATGGATTTCCATGTGCCCGAATTGTACTGCTCAAACAGGTCAGCCCGGCGGGATTCGTCTTTTTCACGAACTATGAGAGTCGCAAAGGAAATGATTTAGCCTCCAATCCGAAGGCCGCACTCGTCCTTCACTGGGCGATACTTGAACGCCAAGTCCGCATTGAAGGGACGGTTGAACGAATTCCAAGGAAAGAGAGTGATGCCTACTTTCAGATGCGTCCGAGAGGAAGCCGGATCGGTGCGTGGGCTTCATATCAAAGTAGAATCCTGCAGGATCGCACCCGCCTGAAAGAGCGTGTAACTCATTTTGAACAAAAATATGCCGATCAAGATGTTCCTCTGCCCGAACACTGGGGCGGATTCCGGGTCATTCCAGTCAGAATTGAATTCTGGCAGGGACGGAAAAGCCGGCTCCACGAACGGCTAAACTATACCAGATTACCTTCCGGGCAGTGGCAGACGGAACTGCTTTTTCCCTGACCTTCAGAGAATCAACGATACGAAATACCCGCAGAGATTCGGATCAGAAGAGTTCCCAGGGATGCTCTTTCTCCTCTTCAACCCACTCGGCCCGTACACTGAGGAGTTTTTCCTGCACCGACAGGTTGTTTTCCACCGGTTCAGGCCTCACATACGTCCCATCGGCTGTCAGATATCTCGCCTTCACCGAATCCTGCAAATAGGATTCCAGTACCGTATCCCGGAGATAACGAACATAATTCCTGTCCTGAATCGGGAACAGCACCTCAACCCGCCGATTGAGGTTCCGGGGCATCAGGTCCGCACTCCCCAGATAAATCTCTTCCTTCCCCCCGTTTGTAAAGTAATAGATTCGGCTGTGCTCAAGGAATCGGCTCACAATACTGATCACACGAATATTTTCACTTAACCCTGGGACTCCCGGCCTCAAGCAGCAAATCCCGCGTACCAGCAAATCAATCCGAAGGCCTGCCTGAGATGCCCGGTACAGCCGATGGATCATCTTCTTGTCCACAAGCGCATTCGTCTTGAGAATCAGATGTGCTTCCCCGCCTGCCTTCTGATGTTCGATTTCCCGGTCAATCAATTCCGTCAGCTGCTTTCGCATATTGATCGGTGCTACAAATAGCTTGCGGTAATCCCGCTTTTCTGAATAGCCGGTCAGAAAATTAAAGAGATCCGACACATCCGCCCCAATTTTCGGCGCAACAGTGAAGAAGCCAAGATCTTCATAGACATGCGCGGTGATACTGTTGTAATTGCCGGTGGAAAGGTGTACGTAGCGGCGGATCTGATTTCCTTCATTACGAATCACTAATGCAATTTTGGAATGGGTCTTCAGTCCAATGAGACCGTAGATTACATGCACTCCCTCCCGCTCCAGCATTCGTGCCCAGCCAATATTGCTTGCCTCGTCAAAGCGGGCTTTGAGTTCCACCAGTACCGCAACCTGCTTCCCATTCTCTCTCGCCTTCATCAGCGCATTTACAATTGGGGACTGATTCCCCACACGATAAAGCGTCATCTTGATGGCAACGACATCAGGATCGGATGCCGCGGCTTCCAGAAATTCAATCACGGGGGAAAACGAATCATAGGGATGATGCACCAGATGATTTTGAGACCTTAATGCCTTGAAGAAGTCTCCATCACGGGTTTCTGATTTAAGCCGCAGGGGGGTGAAAGGGACAAATGGCGGGTACTTGAGATCAAACCGGTCAATCCCTAATGCGGGATCCATTAAACTCTCAAGTCCCAGGGGGCCGTCAACCACCACGACATCTTCTTCTTCGGTTCCCATATTTTCAATCAGAAGCTTGCGTACCCGCTTGGGCATGTTTGCATTTACCGTGAGCCGCAGAACCGAGCCGAGCCGGCGCTGCCGGACTCCCTCCTCCATCGTTTCCAGCAGATCGTCGGCTTCCAATTCCTGGATGGTCATGTCTGCGCTTCGTGTAACCCGGAACGGATAGGCTGCCTTGACCTCCATACCGGGAAAGAGGGATTGAAGGTTGGCGGCGATCACTTCTTCCACCCACACAAACGAGAAAACCCTCCGGGAACTCCCGCCCACCTGGATGGTCCAGGGATCCGAAACTATCGGCATTAAGCGGTCAATCGGGCGGGGAACCTTGACCCGCGCGAACCGCTCACCGCCAAGTTCATCCTTGATCATAACGGCTAGATTGAGACTCAGATTCGAGATATGCGGAAAAGGATGGGAGGGATCTACCGCCAGCGGGGTTAAAACCGGAAAGATGGTCCGCTTATATTTTTTTGCCGCTTCAGATTTTTGCGTATCGGTTAATTCTGCGTAGTTCATGATCTGAATCCCTGCCGCCGCCAATTCGGGAATCATTGTAGACAGGAGATATTCATGGGTGCTCTGCATCAGCGTATCGGCCCCCTCTCTCACTGCGGCAAGCAACTCCGTCGGGGTTCGCCCGTCAATGGACAGGTCAGTGATACCGCTGGCAACCTGCTTCTTGAGGCCCCCTACCCTGACCATATAGAATTCGTCCAGATTTGAGCCAACAATGGAAAGAAACTTCAGACGCTCCAATAACGGATTGGCCTCGTCCTGAGCTTCCTCAAAGACCCGATGCTGGAAATCCAGCAGGCTTAACTCCCTGTTATTGTACAGGGAAGGATCATTAAAGTCCTCCACAACATTCGGGGGATTGCCGTCCATCAATTCCTCTTTCATGCTCTGAATCATGTCTGGTTAGTTTTTCCGTAGTAAGGGCCTATTTGATTACCCAATCAATAACGATCCTGCTGACACATCCAACAGGAACTTCCCGGTAAAACTGATTACATAAACTTATACTTCGTTTAACCCGCCGTTAACATCCAACCGCATTTCATTGCATTAAACCCTTTCTGAAAGCTTCTTGTTTGCATCCTCTTGAATCCATTATGTCTTTACACGGTTGGCTCCGATTAGTCGGTGCAGCACCGCTCCTCCTCCTTTTCCTCACGCTCCAGGCTAATGCCCAGATGGGAACCATCTCCGGCCTCATTGTGGACGGAGAAAATGGTGATTTCCTCATCGGGGCTACGGCAACCATAGACGGTTCCACACTCGGAGATGCCACCGATCTGAACGGAAGGTATGAATTTGTCGCCGACCCTGGCACATACACCATGAAATTTGCCTATCTGGGCTTCTCTACCGTAATGGTCGAGAATGTGGTTGTAGTCGCTGGAGAAATTACCCGGATGGAGATTGAACTCCTTCCCGAAGCACTCTCCTACGGTGAAGTAGTGGTTACCGCTGACGTAATTGAAGGTTCAGAGGCAGGGCTTTTACGGGAACGTGCGAAATCTGTCGCGGTCAGCGACGCAATCAGTTCTGAATCAATCAGCCGATCCGGGTCTGGTGATGCGGCCGCCGCCATGACCAAGGTCACCGGGGCATCGGTTGTGGGCGGCCGTTATGTGTATATACGGGGTCTGGGGGACCGCTATGCGAACACCACACTCAACGGCTCCACGCTGCCCAGCGCTGATCCTGATCGTAAAGCATTCCAACTGGATCTCTTTCCGGCAGCACTGCTGGACAATATCGTCACCTTGAAAACCTTTACACCCGACAAACCCGGTGATTTCAGTGGTGGCTTAGTGGATGTCGCGACCAAAGCCTTCCCGGAATCCTTTACGCTGCAAATCTCTGCAACAATGACCTACGACGATCAGGCAAGCAGGATTGATCATTTCCTTTCTTATGAGGGCAGTGATACAGACTGGCTTGGATATGATAACGGATCCAGAGCATTGCCGGAAGTGCTGAAAAACAAAGATCCGGAAGAACAATTACCCCGAGAGTCTGACCTTCGTGATTTACGCCGTGGAGTGACCAACGAAGCCCGGACGGATCGTGCGGATTCGCTGAATGCTTTTGCACGGGCATTTAATGGAGTAATGAGCCCCCGTTATCAATCTACACCGGTGAACTACAGTTTCTCTGCCGCAGTGGGTGGAAAAATGAAGTTGTTTGGCCGCCCACTTGGGGCCACAGGCAGCCTCACCTATGGAAGAAGTTACAGCTACCATGATGACGGGGTCTTCAGTCAATGGCGTCTGGTTGGCGGGGATGTGAATTCTATTGAGAATCTAGCCAGCACGACCTACTTTGGACCGAATCCTGATCTGGATATCATTACCAGAGCAGATCCAAAGGAAGTCCCTTCCTTTGCAAATATCCAGGGCAGAGATGAAGCCAACTGGGGGTCATCTGGAACCATTGCCTTTCAGCCCAGCGACAATCACGAATTGGTGGCTACTCTTCTGCGCACCCAAAATGGAACAAGCCAGTCTACTATGCTGGGCGGGTTCCGGGATCAAACCGGCGGTACAACTTTCATCACACGTGCGCTCGGGTATCAGGAGCGTGCACTTCAAAGCCTTCAGCTGCGAGGTGAACACGCGTTTGCCCCTTTCCAAATTGAATGGAAGGCTTCCATCGCGAATAACTCGCAGGACGAACCGGACTTGCGATTCTTTTCTTCTACCCAGAATATCCGGGAAAATTCTACAGGCATTGATACCACCTACTCACTTGGGGGAGGTAATGCACCACCTCCACAGCGCTACTTTCGTAATCTGAATGAGGACAGCCGTGGCGCGGTCGTGGATATTACAATCCCCTTTCGGCAATGGGCAGGCCTGGGCGCACGCGTAAAGTTCGGCGGACGCTACGACCTGTCCGAACGTGAATTTCGGCAGCGGCGGTTCGAGTATCACGAAGGCAGGGAAATTGATTATAGAGATTTTGAGGGAAATGCCGAAAACTATTTCGCTGAAGAAAATTTTGGAGTTCTGGACACGCTTCAGGTCGGTGAAGTTGTTGCCTACAATGCGGGGCTCTATCTCCAGGAAAACTCCCCGGCCCGCGCCAACTACGATGCATCCCGTGATATTATTGCCGGTTACCTGATGGTTGAACTTCCCCTCACACGTAAACTGAAACTCATCGGCGGAATCCGATCAGAATCAACAGAAATCGTAACCGAAAGCTATGACCTTACGCTGCCCGATTCCCTGCGCAGGGGCGTACTGGAAACTCCCGACTGGCTCCCGTCCATCAATGTGGTCTATGCGATCAGCAAAGACATGAACCTTCGCCTGGCGGCCACAAGAACCCTTGCACGCCCGACCTATCGGGAACTTGCTCCCTTTCAGAGTTTCAACTTTGTCGGCGGAGATATCCAGGAGGGGAATCCATTACTCAACCGAACCCTGATTACCAATTATGATCTTCGATGGGAGATGTTTGCCCGGGCAGGCGAGATCCTTGCCGTGAGTGCATTCTATAAGGTTTTCCAGGATCCGATTGAGCGTGTACTGCGCAATGTCGGCGAGGGGCGGTTTGTCTCCTTCCAGAATGTGGATCATGCCCGGGTATTTGGAGCCGAATTTGAAGCACGGAAACAACTCAACGACTGGACGCATCTTCCCATTCTGAAAGATTTTTCAGTGGGAGGCAATTTCTCATTAGTACGCTCTCAGGTAGATATTCCTGACGAAGAGATGGTCATCATTCGCGCATCTGACCCCAATGCCGGCAGTTCCCGCTCACTGGAAGGACAGTCCCCTTTCCTCTTGAACCTGAGCACCAGTTACGAAAATTATAAGTCAGGAACCATTGTAGGAGTCTACTATACGATTTTTGGGGATCGACTTTTATCCGTTACCGAAGGAGCAACTCCTGATGTTTTTGAGAAAGCCCGAAGTGATCTGGATGTGACAATCTCGCAAGATCTACCTGCAAACCTGCGACTGAAGATTACGGCAAAAAATATGCTTGGATCGGATGTCCGGCAGATCCAGACATTCAAGGATCGAACCTACGATTATATCTCTTATTCACGATCCCGCACCATTGGGATCGGGATCAGTTATGTCATTGACTAAACCTACTCTTCCACGAATGTGGATTTGTATCCAAGTTTCCCCACATCTGGCGAATACGCCAATCTGCCGAGATTGCACTGTGTATGTCCGTCAGGGGAATTCCGCCACGAATTGTGGTATCAACCTAACAACATTCTTAACTCAACGTTAATCCTATGCGAATTTTTTGTACTGCTTGTCTTGCTGCGCTTCTATTGATTGGATCCTCTCTGGATGCCGCAGCACAAACCGACGATGTGGAATCCCGACCCATGGTCACCGTAACCGATGATGATATCAATGCCGGTGACAAGGTTCGATGGACTTCCGATAATGTGTATATCCTGGATGGTCTTGTCATTGTTGAAGATGGTGCAGAATTGCACATTGAGGCAGGAACCGTAGTCAAAGCGGAAGATGGAACCGGGGCGGATGCTTCCGCACTCGTGATCGCCCGCGGCGGGCAAATCTTTGCCGAAGGAACTGCAGCAAAGCCCATCATCTTCACTTCGGTTCAGGATAATATCTCCAGCGCAGATTTACTCAACTATACTGATCGTGGACTCTGGGGAGGACTCGTCCTTCTCGGCCACGCAACCACAAATAACCCTGGTGATGCCGCTGGCGATTATAAAGAGATTGAAGGCGTAAATGAACTTGTACCTGATGGCGATAAACGCGCCGAATATGGCGGAGACAAGGATAATGACAATTCCGGTGTCATCCGCTATGCATCCATCCGGCACACCGGAATTAATATCGGTGAATCGGACGGTAACGAAATCCAGGGACTCACGCTGGGCGGGGTTGGATCCGGCACGGAACTTGAACATATTGAGGTCTATGCCAGTGGAGACGATGGCGTGGAATTCTTTGGCGGCACCGTAAATCTGAAGTACTTCGTAAGTGTTTTTAACTCTGATGATGCCGTTGACTGGGATCAGGGCTGGCGCGGAAAAGGCCAGTTCTGGTTTGTGCTTCAGGCACCAGACAAAGCCGGTGCCGCTGCCGAGCAGGATGGTGCGGGCGGAGATGAATTCCATAAGCCCTACGCAATCCCGCGGATCTATAATGCCACCTACGTCGGTGCCGGATCCAATGCCTCTCCCGAATCAGATCGCGGTGAAATGCTCATGTTCCGGGATAATACCGGTGGATTCTATCATAACTCCATCTTCACCGAGTTCAACACAGATAAGGGAGGGCACGCAATCCAGATTGAAGATATTGACAATACCGGAAGCAAGACCGAAGACAGCCGGCAGCGGTTTGAGGCCGGCGATCTGGGCTTAACGCACAATATCTGGTGGGACTTCGGTGCAGGATTTGCCCCTGACACATGGATTGCAGCCAGTGACCCCCTGTTTGTTGCTGCCTTTCTAGAATACCTGATCGCCAATGAGAACGATACGATCGATCCTGTACTCCGGGGAATTGAACGCGGCACCGAGGGAACAGGAATCCTTGATCCGAGGCCCAAAGCTGCAAGCCCTGCATTCACAAACCCCAGAGCGGACTATCCAGAGGGGGATGTATTCTTTTCTGAGACCGACTATATCGGTGCATTTGGCAATGAAAACTGGCTCCAGGGATGGACCGCGCTGGATGCACTTGGGTATGTTGCGGGCGGTAGTACCTCCACTTCCATTGAAGATGTTCTTCTTACCGAAGAACTCCCCTCGGAGATTTCGCTTGACCAGAATTACCCGAATCCTTTCAATCCCTCCACGGCGATTGAATTCAATCTTGATCACACACAGAATGTCACTCTCGGCGTATATGACCTTACAGGACGTCAGGTGGCACTCCTTGTTGATGGTCAACGGACTGCGGGTACATATCGTGTGATGTTTGACGGAACTCAGCTCGCAAGCGGCCTGTATCTCTATCAGTTACGTACGGCGAACCAGATTCTCATCCGTAAGATGACACTGCTCAAATAGAGCAGACATCCATCCTGTGGAACAAAGGCCGGGTTTCTCCCGTGAGAGGAGCCCGGCCTTTTGACTCTATCCTTCTCCATGCCAGACACTGCTCCGGAAAAATTTTCAGGAATCAAACGCCTGGCTCCACTGCTCCCGATACTTGGATTACTGGGCGTGTTGTTTTGTTTTTTCGTAAGTCTGGAACTTATGGGGACCTCCATGAAACTTCTGGGCGAAGGATTTGCAGCACAATTAATTGAGACCACAAGTAATCCCTTTGTGGCACTTTTTATCGGGATTCTCGCAACTTCTCTGGTCCAGAGTTCCTCAACCGTCACCTCCCTGGCCGTATCTGCAGTCGCTGGTGGCGGCCTGACCGTCGCCGGTGCAATTCCAATCGTTCTTGGCGCAAATGTCGGCACCAGCGTAACAAATACGATTGTTTCGCTAGGTCATATTGCCCGGAAGGATGAATTCGGCCGCGCAATGGGAGCAGCAACGGTTCACGATTTTTTTAACCTGCTTGCCGTTGCCCTTTTCTTTCCGCTTGAACTGGCTTTCGGATTTTTAACAAAATCCTCTGCCGCTCTTACCGAGGGGGTTACCGGTGTCGGGGGGACCGAACTATTTGACTTTGTTGGTCAGATGACTGCACCGGTTGTGGATCGTCTGGTCACACTGATGCTGAATTCAGGTGTACTTGTGCTGATCCTCGGAGTGATTCTCTTATTTCTATCCCTGCGTTATCTGGTTGTCCTCCTGCGGTCCCTGTTTCTGGGACGTTCAGAACGGCTCATTAATAAATATCTGTTTGGACCGGTCCCGATTGCTCTAGCCTTTGGCACACTGGTCACCATCATGGTGCAAAGTTCTTCGATCACAACCTCTATCACGGTCCCGCTGGTTGGCGCAGGTATTGTGACGGTTGCACAAATTTTCCCCTTTGTGCTGGGAGCCAATATCGGCACCACCATCACCGCCCTGCTTGCAGCACTTGTTCTGGCAAGCGGCGGAGACATGCTCGGAGTTGCTGCACTACAGGTCGCCCTTGCGCATCTGATTTTTAATTGCTGCGGGGTGCTCGCTTTTCTTCCAATCCAGAGATTGCGGAAGATCCCGATTCTGATGGCTGAGCATCTGGGGACACTGGTCGTAAAAAACCGGGCATGGGCTGCCGTCTACCTTGGATGCATTTTCTTTATGATCCCTCTTTTAGTCATCCTCTTCACACGCAATTTCGGTTTCTGAGATCTCTCCTGCCCCGCATAATTGGACAAAAGCGGCGGATATGAAAGGGGAGCGCCCCCGCGACGCGGATCTGGAACTCATCCAGAATTGATCACAGATTCAGGAACGGTTCCAGCCTTTGTACCACCACCCTTCACGGTCTCGAAGGCAGACAATATGCGCAATATGGTGAAGCCCGTGCCACGCATAGATGATCAGAAAATCCTGACAGGAACGAACTCCATCCTCCGGGTGATGTACCTGGCGTTTCCAGTCCTTGTCTTTCATTGCCCGCATTAACCGACACCACCGGCTATGCAGCGCATCTAACAGTGCAAGGGAGTCCTCTAACGGCCCCTCACAGGCATCCGGCAGACGTGCCCATTCATCCTGATCGTAGGCCTTGATCTTTGGCGAATCCTCGGTGAGTGCCCATCGAAAACGGATGTAGGCATTGAGATGACTGTCTGCAATATGATGTACCAGCTGACGGACCGTCCAGCCACCCGGCCTGTAAGGAGTATTTAACTGGGCGGCACTTAATCCTCTAACCACTTGACGCAGAATTCTTGGAGTCACCTGAATCACATGAATACGACCCTCCCGATACGAAGCAGAAACTTTGTCCGGCAACTCCAGAGGACCCAGAGGATATTTCAGGGAGTGAGGTTCACTCATGATATTATGCGGCAGATTATATCTGAGCAGGTTTTTTCACCGATGTTATCAAGAAAACATGAATGCAATTTAAAGTTCTTCTGTTGAAGCATCAGGGGAATTCGGAATAACCCGTATCAAATATCTCCCTCTTGAGGTCTGACTAATAATTCCTCCACGACCGTCCGATTGCTCAATTTCCAGACATCCATAATACAGCGGGCAATATCCTCCGGTGGCATAAACCGCTCTTCCGGCAGCGGGCTCCCTTTCCAGCTTGGAGTAAGCGTTGCTCCTGGAAGTATTGTGGTGATACGTACGCCTGATTGGAGCGTCTCTGCACGAATCGCTCTGGCAAGTCCAATCAGTCCATGCTTTGCCGCACAGTAGGCGGATGCACCTGCGTAGCCCTTAATGGATGCAACCGATCCCATAAAGAACACATGCCCGGACTTCCTCCTGATCATCGCCGGAAGCAGGCTCTTTGTGATGAGAAAACATCCCGTCAAGTTTGAGTCTATCTGCTCTTTGAATAGAGCAGGCGATGTGGCCAGAAATGGCTTGGGGGCAAAATTCCCTGCATTATTGATCAATACATCCGGCGGACTCTGGAATCTTTCTAAGATCACCTGCCCGGCATTCTTTACCTGCGCCTCATCGGTGATGTCACAGATGAGAGGATACGCACTCGTAGATTCTGCCACCGCCCCTAGGCGGCGTTCCGAGCGACCAATCAGGATCATTTCGTGCGCCGCGTCCTGATAAAATAATTCTGCGATAGAGGTGCCGATACCGCTACTGGCACCGGTGATTACAACTTTTGCCATAGTAAAAAGATTTTATGATCATCATTGCCAGCTATATACACGGAAGATACGTACAGGGCGGGACTGCAAACTCTGAACGAACCCCCAACGCTCCCCTGTTACGCAGATCGCTGCCGCAGGATCACCTTCACCCTGACTTCGACGGTTTGTTTTTGAAAAACCTCGTTTTCGTGCTCTATGTGCGGATTTTTCATTTGGCCTATTTGAAGTGTTCAATACCTTTCTCTGGTATATACTCCGTAACTTTCCAACTTAAAAATCTCCTGTCTCATGTTTATTTGTTTGGCATCGACCAAAAGGCGGATGATGACAACTAAGAAGGGATTTCGTTCACGGGCGAGGTGACCCATGCCTAGATTTTTGTTGGAGTATTGGGGGCTCCAATCACCTTTAAGCAGAGGCTCTGCCGGATCAAAAGCTTCGCAGCTGGATTGGGACGCATGTGCGGATGTTTGAATTTTTTGGGGCCGTGCCCTAGATTGTCGTCCGCGACAATCTCAAGTCAGCCGTGCCCCTCCACCGTGAAAAAATCCGGAAATCAACGAAACCCACCTGATTTTGTGCGCCGGTACGACATCAATGATTTATCTGGACAGGAACAGTGTTCGGACTTCACGATCAGCGAGAGGTGCTAGTGTCAACCGACATCAATCTGTCTCCATTCGCAGTCGATGTTAATGACGGATTCTAACCTCTATCAGCAATTTGAAATCCGAAGAATCTGTGGCCCAGCCCCCGTCAGCATATTTTTCTGCACGGCAGCGTTCCATTGAATCAAAATGTAATCCGCCGGGTTTACAGGCAGTTGAGAACAGACATCAAATTTAATGGCCATAGATCCCCTTCAGCTGGCATTCGGTGACATGGAATATGAACTGGGGGTGACGCGGAAAATGCTTTCCCGCGTCCCCGATGACAGTTTTAACTGGCGGCCGCATAAAAAATCGTGGACCATGGGCGAATTGGCCTCCCATATCGTTGATCTGCTCTGGTGGCAGATCATTACGCTGGAGAAAGACGGAATTGACATGTCCAAGCCCTGGCCAAAAACGAACGTGTCCACCCAGGCAGAGTTAATGGCTGCGTTTGATTCCAATGAACGCAAGTTACTGGCGACTCTAGGCCGGACAACCGAGGATACACTGTCCGAACCCTGGACACTGCAATACGGGGACCAGGTATACTTCACCGAATCCAAGGCAACGGTACTCCGCCGGTTCGGGATCAGCCATCTGGTTCATCACCGGGCACAACTCTCCGTGTACCTGCGCATGAATGATGTGCCCCTTCCTCCAAGCTACGGACCAACTGCGGACGAGAACTAGTCCCGCTGCCCGGTTGCCGGATAGGGATCCTCCAGATACCGCCGGGCATTGGTGTGACTAGATCCCCAGCGTTTCATTTTGAGCACTTCCCGGTACCGGGCAATCGCCTGGCCTCGGTCTCCGATCAGATCATACGCAATCCCCTGATACAGACGACCGGCAACCTTAAAGTAACTGTCCGTGTCCAGCCGCGCCGTCAGTGCTTCCAGAGACAAAAGATGCAATAAGGCGGCAGACGCTTCCCCTCTGGTGATATGTGACCGGGCCAGAAAGTACAGTGCCTGCTCCGCCATCGCCGGTGTATAGCCGGTCTGCTGCGTTTTGTAACGCTCCAGAATGTCGGTAAAGACAGTGTCCGAAGCCTGCCACTGGTGCCAACTTGCATAGATTCGGCCCTCCAGCGTATGGAAAAAAGAATTTCCGGGATACTTATCCCGGAGCCACGAAATTTGTCGGACACAGGCCTGGAAATCTTTCTCGTAGAGGTAATTGATCTGCGCCAGAAAATACATCGCCTCCGTCTGCATGTAGTATCCGTCTCTTGCCGTACGCTCAAGTTCAAACAATCCGCCGAGGCGGTCTCCAGGTGGAAGAAACGCCGTAATCGGTCGCACAAACGGATATCGTTCGGGAATCAGTGCAGCATAGTACTGGTAGAGTCCCCGCCCCATCGCAAAGTCGTGATTGGTTGTATCTGCATCCGCAACCGCCAGTACATACCCCATTGCCCGTCTCCCATCCGCTGCCGCCCGGATCCAGTCACGGCGGTTGGAACGTAAACGCCCCCTGAATCCTAATGCAATCCCCTTGAAAAACATCGCGTCAAAATCACTCTCGTCCATATCCAGTCGTTCATCGCTGCGCGTGATGACCTCCCCCATAGCCGCATAAAATGCTTCGTCATAGGCAGTCTCCGTTAAATCCAGAAGAATCGTCCACCAAAGCGTTAAGGCTTCCAGGAACGGACCAATGGGATGATCCGAATATTGCTCGGTGATCGTTTGAAAATGAGACTCTGCCTCTTCGAACTGAAGATCATACAATGCGTCCAGCCCGGCTTTGGCAGATGCCTGGACATCCGGCTCGTTCAGGATACTGGACTGTGCGACCACAGATGAACCGGACAGGATCCATCCCACGAGTACGACCCTCCATACGCGGTTCATTGCGTGCACTATCGTCCCCAACGCCGCAAACCACTATATGTGAGTCCGACGGTCAGAATCTTTACGGCATCAAACCCTGCAAACCGAAGCCATCCAACCTCGATGGAATACCACCAGGAGGAATGTGAGGCCGCAAAATGTAACCAGGTTACCCCACATGCAAAGAGTACAGCAGAGCCTGCAGCAACCGCAAGCACCCCTCCAAACACGCTGGTTTGATGTTTTCCGATCAAGCCGATCACGGATGCCGACAACGGCATCCCCAAAAGATAACCTGCGCTGACTGCACCAGTCAGGTACATGAGACCGTATCCACTCCCGGCATAGACAGGCAGGAACATCCCGATAAGTAAATAGAGCATCATGGACAGAAAACCGTTCCTCGCCCCGAGCACTAAACCACTCCCGTATACAAAGAGCGTCTGAAGCGTAATCGGGATCTCCCAGAGATAGATCCGCACCTGTGCACCAAGTGCTGTTGCAACGGCAAAAAAGGTGATTGCCAGAAACTGAACGAGTACGGATGCCCTGTCGGGAGTCAATGTCCTGATCCAGGGTGTCCGGGCGGATTGTAACATCATACTATGCGGTAAGTAACTAAATCTCGGCAACGGTACTCTTCAACCTCTCAGATGTTTCGGATCTGACGGCCGACATGGTACCTTTTTGGGGGGAACCTCGTACCACGGAGTTTCATGTGTGATACCTCGTAACCATTTTCCATGCAGGGCCCGTTCTGGACATTGGCCAACATACTGAGTCTCTTACGTGTCCCGCTTTCCGGCGCGGCCGCCGTGATCATTCTTATGGATGGTGCGATAACCTGGAGCCTGACCTTCATCCTTGCTGCAGGGCTTACGGATTTATTTGATGGTCAGATTGCCCGCCGCACCAACACCGTATCCGAGTGGGGCAAGATCCTGGATCCAGCGGCCGATAAGGTGTCTGCCGCCCTGCTTGGAATTGTGCTTGCAGGAAAAAACCTGCTGCCCTTCTGGTTTTTGGGGGCCGTCATTCTGCGCGACGTACTGATTGCAACCGGAGGAATTTTCCTGACACGCCATATTGGACATGTACAGATGAGCAATTCCCCCGGTAAGATTGCAGCGACAGCTGTTGGGGTCACTTTGGTCCTTGCACTTCTGAAAGCCGATCCAATCGTGATGGCAGCTGCAATCTGGATCACCATCGGGCTGCTCTCGCTTTCACTGATCATCTATGGAGCGCGGTTTCTACGCCTTCGTAATCACCCTGCTGAACCAACTAAATGAAATTCATTAAACGCCGGAAAACTCAGGATCAGGATCGACTGGAGTCCGGATTAAAAAAAACCCGGGAAGGCCTTTTCGGAAAGATCGGCCGTCTGATCAAGGGCAAACGTAAGGTGGATGAGTCCGTTCTGGACGGTATCGAAGAGGCGCTGATCACCAGCGATGTCGGGGTGAACACCACGCTCGAAATTGTCAGCCGGATTGAAAAAAGAGCCGCAAAAGACCGGTATACATCCTCCGAAGAATTGCAACTCCTGATCAATCAGGAAATTGCGGAACTCCTCGAAAAAAACATCCCTGAACGCCCCGTAAACTTTGATGCTCCGCTGAAAAATCATCCTCATGTAATCATGGTGGTCGGAGTCAATGGCGTGGGCAAAACCACGACCATCGGCAAGATTGCCTGGCGCTATACGCAGGCTGGACGGAGCGTGCTCATTGGCGCTGGAGACACCTTCCGTGCCGCCGCGATTGAGCAGCTTGAGGTCTGGGCCAATCGGGCACAGGTAGATATCATTAAACAGTCCCATGGTGCAGATCCGGCAGCAGTTGCATTTGATACCGTTCAGTCCGCAGTCCGTCGCTCCGCGGATGTTGCGATTATTGATACGGCAGGCCGCCTGCATACCAAAACCGGACTCATGGATGAACTGGCAAAAATAAAACGTGTTATGGGGCGGCAACTAGCGGGGGCACCTCACGAAGTACTTCTGGTTCTGGATGCCACGATTGGACAAAATGCACTGCGACAGGCGCAGGAGTTTACCAACAGTGTGGAGGTCACCGGCCTGGTGATCACCAAACTGGACGGCTCTGCCAAGGGGGGGATTATTATTGGTATCTCCAATGAATTCAAGGTCCCCGTCAAGTACATTGGCGTGGGAGAGGGGCTGGAAGATCTGCAAGTCTTTGACCGGGAACGCTTCGTCAAAGCTCTGTCCATCGTATAAGCCCATTGATTCTGTACCCAAATCCTTGCTGACGGATATGCGCATTGTCTTCATGGGGACACCCGAGTTTGCAGTACCCTCACTGGAAATCCTGGCCGAAAATGATTACCGACCGGTTGCAGTGGTTACCGGCCCTGACCGCCCGCGTGGACGAGGCCGTAAACTGCAGCCCACTGCGGTCAAACAGGCCGCAGTGCGCTTGGGGATCCAGACACTGATCCAACCGGGATCCGTAAAAGATCCCGCGTTTGCAGCCCGGATCAAGGAGCTCCAGTGTGATCTCCAAATCGTGGTGGCATTCCGCATTCTGCCTCGTGAGGTCTTCACATGTGCGAAACTGGGAGCGTTTAACCTTCATGCCTCTCTACTTCCGAAATTTCGGGGGGCCGCCCCCATCCATCGGGCGCTGATGGCAGGGGCCAGCGAAACCGGTGTGACGACATTTTTCCTGAAACCTGCTGTAGATACAGGAAATATTATCCTCCAGTGGCCGACCACCGTTCCACAAAATGAAACCGCAGGGAGCCTACATGACCGTCTGGCGTGCCTGGGGGCACGCGCCGTGCTGGAAACAACGCGGCGGATCTCCACCGGACGCGTACAGGAGTACACACAGGAAGATGCACTTGCGACGGCCGCACCGAAAATTTTCCGGGATGACTGCCGCATCCAGTGGGCCAAACCGGCAGAAGATGTCCATAACCACTGCCGCGGCCTCTCCCCCTATCCCGGTGCCTGGACTCCGTGGAAATCCCACAGACTGAAAATCCTGGGGAGCCGTGTTACGGAGGGTCGCGGGATCCCGGGGAGCGTGCTTCAATCCGATGGCCGCCTCGTCATTGCCTGCCAGACCGGGGCAATCTCCGTCACACATCTACAGGCCCCCGGCCAGAGGGTTCTTGAAGTACAGGACTTCCTGAATGGCCATCCGGTCCCGCTAAGATCCCGGTTGGATGAACATGATGGTTAAGATTGCATAAGATCGGCCTTACTTGACCAAATTACTACTCCATGGCCGATTTTGATCTTGCTCAGGTTAGCGAACGCATTCGTGTTGAGAGTGCTTTTGTGGACGATCTGCGTGATGAGATTGGACGCGTTGTCGTTGGGCAGAGTTACATGATTGAACGCCTGATGATTGGACTTCTCGCCTCGGGCCACGTATTGCTGGAAGGCGTCCCAGGACTCGCAAAGACCCTGACCGTAAGTTCTCTGGCACGGTCCATCGGCGGACAATTTCAGCGTATTCAGTTCACACCGGACCTGCTTCCTGCCGACCTTTTAGGTACGCTCATCTATAATCAGAAGACAGGCGAGTTCTCCATCAAAAAAGGCCCCCTGTTTGCAAACATGGTACTTGCAGACGAGGTGAACCGTTCACCGGCAAAAGTTCAGAGTGCTTTGCTGGAGAGCATGCAGGAAAGGCAGATTACCATCGGCGAAACGACCTTCCCGCTTGAGGAGCCGTTTCTGGTACTTGCAACCCAGAACCCGATTGAGCAAGAAGGAACGTACCCCCTGCCGGAGGCGCAAGTTGACCGGTTCATGCTGAAAATCAAGGTCGGCTACCCATCCCGTGAGGACGAGATGGAAATTATGCGCCGGATGGCCCGAACCAGCGCCAGAACCGAGGTCAGACGGGTCGTTGAATCCGAAAAAATTCTGTCCGCCCGGCTAGTCCTGAATGAACTCTACATGGACGAGCGTGTTGAGCGCTATATCGTAGACCTGGTCATTGCTACAAGGGATCCCCACGCGTTTGATCTGTCCGAGCTCAAGCCTCTGATTGAGTACGGTGCCTCCCCCAGAGCAACGATCAATCTGAACCTTGCAGCACGCGCCCATGCATTTCTTCGTCACCGTGCATATGTGACTCCGGAGGATGTACGTTCCATTGCCATGGATGTGCTCCGCCACCGGGTTGCCGTAACCTATGAAGCAGAGGCAGAGGAAATGGAAGCCGAAACGATTATCCAGAAAATTCTTGACAAAATTGAGGTGCCTTAAGCACTGCTATATACCATACACTTGGATTTTACACCTGAAAACGTAACCATTTCTTATTTTATGGGTAGAAATCGAACCGTTGATTGTATTTTGGAGTCTATAACGTATATTTCTTCGTTGGAGTATGTCGGTTTTCCTGTTTCACAAATTTTTGAGATGGAATGAAGTTTAGGAGATACCATATTGACCCGCGCACACTTGAGCCGGTGGTCACCCCGTTCGGCTGGCCTCGCCTTTTGTCGTTTGCGGGAGGCCTTCTGGCGATTTTTGTGACGGGATGGATCACGATTGATCTTCTTATCCCTACAGCACAGGAGCAGTTATTAGTTGCAGAGAACCAAGCCCTTCAGGAGCAACTCTCGGAGTCTCGTCAGCGGGTGGATCGTCTGAGTGAGCAGCTGGAGACCCTCTCGGAGACAGACCGGGAACTGTATCGGCTGATCCTGCAGGCAGAACCAATCCCGGATGATGTGCGTCAAGTAGGTGTTGGAGGGATTGATGCATATGCCCATTTTGACGGTTTCAGCAAGTCGACCTCGCAACTTCTCCGAGATCACGCAGCACTCCTTGATCAGCTGGAACGGCAGATTAATCTGCAGACCGCCAGTTTTCAGTACCTTGAGGTGCTTGGACTTAAGCGAAAAGAAGCATTAGCCCAACTGCCCGCCATTTGGCCCACTCAAGGACGCCTTTCATCCAATTTCGGGATTCGTCTACATCCGATTCTGCATTATAAACGGATGCATTCCGGTCTGGATATTGCGGTCCCTATGAATACGCCGGTCTACGCAACGGGGGCAGGCGTAATTGAAGAAATTGGCTTCTCCAAAATCGGATATGGCCGCTATATCCTCATTGATCACCCTGAGGCGGGATACAAGACACTCTACGGCCACCTGCAACAGGTACTGCCGGGAATCCGCAAAGGTGTAAAGGTGGTTCGCGGCGAACAAATTGCCTTAAGCGGGAACACGGGGCTCAGCGTTGCACCGCATGTTCACTATGAAGTGCGTGACCACAATAACAATGCGCTTGACCCAAAATACTTCCTGGGCCCCAGCATGACCCCGCAGCAATATCAGCAGCTCCTGAACCGGGCAAACGAATTAGACAGCCTCCCGTCACTGGACTGATTTTTTTGCAGGTTGCCCCGGAATTACAACATATTCCTCTGGATTGCATAATATCCGGTTTCACCTACGGATCACTAAATACACATTACATTCAACATGGGATACTGGACACTCGAACTGGCTTCATATCTTGAAGATGCTCCATGGCCAGCGACACAGGACGAACTTATTGACTATGCCGAACGTACAGGAGCGCCTTTTGAAGTAATTGAAAATCTCCGGGAACTGGAAGACGAAGGTGAACCCTACGAAAGCATGGATGAAGTATGGCCCGACTACCCGACGGCCGACGACGATTTCTATTTCGAGGACGAGTAGGTGGATTTTTCATCTGCTTGTATTGGCTGGAGGGCTCGCAACCGTAGCTGCCTCCGCTCAAACTGCACCTGACGCGCCTCATATCGCAGAGGTGTCCTTTGTCGGGGAATTGGACTTCTCCGACGAAGTTCTTCAAAGTCATATCCGTACTGTGCCCAATCGGGAATTTCTTGGGATTCGCGGAGCGCACTGGTGGCTCTGGCTCTACAGGGTTGGAGAGGCCGGCCGATTAGGTACACGTTTGAGCCGGGCCTTCATGAGTCTGGGCGAACCGGGTTCTGTTGTAGATGAAACTGTACTTGCCACGGATCTGGAGCAACTTCGCGTATTCTTTGAGCGAGAGGGATATCTCCAGACCAGAATAGACTATCAGACCGAGGTTAAGGGAAGCCATGCCTATGTTACATTCCATATCGTTCAGGGCCCCGCCACGCTGCTTACCCGGGTATCCTATACTGGACTGGACAGTCTGGATCTTGCACAGCGCCAGCAGCTTGTGCAAAGATCTCTGTTTTCTCCACTGCCCGGCCAGCCCTTACTGGATTATAAACCCACACCACAGCGATTCCAGGAAAGTCAACTGCTTGAAGAGCGGGGCAGGCTCCTGACCGTGCTCCGCAATATGGGGTTTGCCGCCGTCACACGTGATTCAATTCGTGCTGTTGTGACTCCAGTCACCACGGATTCCTTCCATGTCGAACTAAGAATCCGTACCGGCAGGCGCTACCGCTATGGCACCGTACAGTTTGCCGTTGAAGGGCCGGAACGCAATGTGCATGAACGCAGAGATACCCTCTTCACCGGGCGGGAATCGTCACGGCTTGTAACCTCCACAATTCGAGGAGACCGCCGGATCAAGAGTTCGCTTTTGCTCAAAGCCCTGGATATACGCCCTGGAGCGTGGTACAATCAGTCTGAAATCCTGACCACAAAGCGGCAACTGGAAGCCACGGGGGTGTTCTCACTCACCGACATTGTTTCGCAGTCTCCCACGGACCAGACACTCCCCCTCCGGATCACCGTCCGAACCCGCCCCCGTCACCAGTTCCTGTTTTCGACCTTCATACGGCAGAGCAACGATGCACTGGGAGGCATCGAAAATGAATTGGGAGGCGGTCTGGGAATCACATATAAGAATGCCAATATGTTTGGCGGTGGCGAAGTGCTCAGTCTCAGTACGACGGGATCCATTGCCGCCGACATAGATACGACCTTCCTCTCCTCTACGCTGGCGGAATTTTCAGCAAATGTGAGTCTCCCCTATCTGATTGCTCCATTCCAGCATCTAGATCTGGATCTGTTTCAGGCCCGGACCCGGTTTACGTTCAGTTATCTGACGGCCCGCCGGCAGGATTTAAGTCTGATCATACGCGGGCGCATTGCTGCGCGCATCCGGTTTGAACTGCAGCATAGCCCCAATATCACCTCGTTCATTGATCTGATGGATCTGAGCCTAAGCCAACCTGATACGCTGCGCGGCTTTGAGTCCAGATTCCTCAGCCGGGTCCTGGGTACCAAAGGGGCCTCTCAGATCATTGACCCGGTTCAGCGTGCTCAAATCCTGGAAGATTATACGCAGCCCCAAATCAATAATGCAATCCGGTATACGTTTCGGTCGGAGCGGGTGAACCTGCTCCGCAGAAATGAAGGCTACAGTTATGAGGCCAGTGTTGAACTGGGTGGCATGCTGCCCTATTTTCTGGATCGTTATGTGCTTACTCCCGGCACGCTGGAGCAGAGCCTGCGCCTTTTCTCGCTGGGAAGCAGTGGGTCGGAAGCCTATTACCGTCAGTATGTACGATTTACAAGCAGTTTCCGGCGGTATTACCGCCTGGGGCACCGTACGGTTCTGGCTGCAAAATTCTTTGGCGGCTGGGTCCATCCAGTTGGAAAAGCCACGGTCGTCCCCTTTACGCACCGCTTCTACAGTGGCGGGGCTTCCAGTGTGCGGGGATGGGGACTCCGGCAATTAGGACCGGGAGCGGCCAGCTTTAACCAACTGTCCACAAATCAGCGGGAAACGAACCTCCTGGGAGGGGACATCAAACTGGAAGCCAGCCTGGAATTGCGCCAGACCGTCATCCGGGACCGTCTGGGAGCAGATTGGATTCTGGCCAGTTTTACCGACGCGGGCAATGTATGGTTTGGTCCGCGGAATCCCGGATTTAACGAAACTGCTCCCGGGCAGCCGACGGGACGACTGGTATTCCGGAACCTGTTAAAAGAAACGGGAGCGGGATGGGGAGTGGGGGTCCGGGTTTCATGGGCATACTTGGTTGCCCGATTTGACATGGCGGTCCAGATCTATGACCCGACTCGCCCGAACGCAGGATTTTTACCCTCCGGCCTGCATGATTGGGTCGGATATTTTCGCCTTGGTCATGCCTTCTGATCTCTCCATAAAAACAGATTCACCACCAAAATTCCGACTGCGCCGCGGGGATATCGTAGAATTGGTGATGGAGAAAATCGCCGACCGCGGCAAGTGCATTGCCTACCATCATGGTCAGGTCGTGTTTGTTCCTCATACTCTGGCAGGTGAGCATGTTCAGGCAAAAATTGTAAAACGGCGAAAAAAATATGCCGAGGCGCAGCTATTGGCGGTACTGAAACCTTCCCCCGGCCGGATTCCGCCGCGCTGTGAATATTTTGGGAGCTGCGGCGGCTGTACCCTGCAACATACATCCTATACGCAGCAACTGGACGATAAATATCAGCTTGTCTGCGAAGCAATGACACGCATTGCTGACCTGCCAGATCTGGAGATTCGCAAACCACTCCCGGCATCTGCGACCTATGGCTACCGGAACAAGATGGAGTTCTCCTTCGCGCCCTATCGCTGGCTATCCAGAAAGGAGATTGACTCTGAGGAAATCTTTGACACCTCCTTTGCACTTGGACTGCACCCACCGGGCGTATTTTCCAAAATTCTGGACATCCATCAGTGTCACCTTCAGGGCAGACGCAGCACGGCCGTCGTCAACGGAATCCGTACTTTTGCGAGAGAGCATCAGTGGACACCCTGGAACTGGCGTACCCACGAAGGATTTTTGCGGCACCTTGTCATCCGCCAGTCTGTACATATGCCAGACTTCATGGTGAATTTAGTCACCTCCGAATACGATACGGAGCGTATGATCCATCTTGAGACCTATCTTAAAGCGAAACATCCTTATGTGACCACGCTTGTAAACACCATTAATTCAACCCCTGCGCAGACGGCCTTCGGGGAGCAGGCTGAGATAATCTATGGTTCCGGCATCCTGCGGGAATGTATTGGCGAACTTATGTTCGATGTTGCCCCCGGCGCATTCTTTCAGACAAATACACATCAGGCAGAACGCCTGGTGAACGTCGTGCGGGATCTTGCCGGCGTGACGGAAAATGAACATGTCTATGATCTGTATTGCGGCACAGGAACGATGGCGCTGTCACTGGCTGGATATGCCGCCCGTGTAACGGGAATTGAATTGATCGAAAACGCCATCCTGAACGCTCGCAGGAACGCAGCCCTGAATGGAATCAAAAACACCACATTCATCAGCGGCGACATGCTGCGGCTCCTAAAGCCTGACTTCGTGACGGAGCACGGGAACCCGGATGTCGTCATACTTGATCCACCGCGAGCCGGCATGCATCCAAAGGTGGCCATGCAGGTATCCCGGTTAAATGCCCGCAGAATTGTATACGTGAGTTGTAATATCCAATCCCAGGCCCGTGACCTGCTGACGCTCTCGGATTCGTACAATGCCGTCGTTGCGCAGCCCATTGACTTATTCCCCCAGACCCATCATCTTGAGAATGTGGTCCTGCTTGAGAAAAAGGTATCCTGATGGGTAAGATTGCATTTGTGACAGGTGGGACCGGCTTTGTCGGCAGTCATCTAGTGGAGGCATTACTGGAGCGGGGTTACTCTGAAATTCGCTGCCTGGTCCGCTCTGAACCGAAATGGCTGAACGGACTTGATATCGTACCCATACGCGGTAGTCTGCATGATTCCACCAAAATTAAACGAGCGCTCCAGGATGTGGATTTTGTCTATCATTTAGGGGCCATGACACGTGCAAGAACCTGGGACAAGCTTTACGAGGCCAATGTGGTTTCCACGATGAGTTTAATGGCCGAAGCCAAGGCTGCGAATATTCCTAAAATATGTGTCGCCAGCAGTCTGGCGGTTGTTGGAAATGCAGGGGAGATGCTCGCCGATGAATCTACATCCTACGCACCCGTATCAATGTACGGACAAAGTAAACTCATCATGGAATACGCACTTGCGGATGCGGATCTGCCCACAGTCATCGTGCGCCCTCCCGTCGTATATGGGCCGAGAGACCGGGATCTTCTGAGTTTTTTTGCTGCGGTAAATCGTGGACTCTGTGTGGCCCCCCAGGGCGATACGGGGCTGTCACTGGTCTATGTAAAGGACTTAGTCCGCGGAATCATTGCCGCTACAGAATCTCCGCGAACCACCGGAGAGACCTACTATATAGGGAATCAACGGGTGATTTCGTGGGAGCAACTGCAAAAATCCTCTGAATCTGCACTGGGAAAAACATCCCGCATGATCCGGGTTCCACGCTCTCTGATCATGCTGCTGGGAACGGTCAGTGAGTTGGCTGGCAGACTCTCCAGAACCTATCCGGCCCTGAACCGCGAAAAAGCACGGGAAATTCTTCACGCAACCAAACAATGCTCCTCCGAAAAAGCCCGTGAACATTTTGGATATGTGTCCGAGGTCTCTCTGGATAACGGGGTCAAAGAAACCATTGCGTGGTACCGGGCACAGGATTGGCTCTGAGTGCGCCTTCTGATGAGGATAAAGAACCTGACCGTCAACATCTGCGGGGATCAACATGTTCTTCGACCTTATCCCTCGATCCCCCGCCTGCAACCCATGCAACGATTCACTGTACAGGGGGAACCGCCCTGCTTTGAACGTTTTCACTGATTCCGGCGTTTGCATACGTAGCGAGTTTTGTTGTATTCTTGTTCAAGCAGGAGGCTCGGATCGCATGTGCGGCTGACCGTTTCTGCCGGGCCAAACTATTTACATCCACCTGATCTGAAAAAAAAGTGAGTTTACTTGGATTCAATACGGGGTACGTTGAAGAGCTCTATAAGCGCTTCCAGAATGATCCATCCAGCGTCAGCGAGAGCTGGCGGGAATTCTTTGTTGACTATGAACCTGGAGAGACGGCGACCATGCCCGTGCTTCAGGAACAAAAGCCCGCAAGGCGGGAAACCATAGAACAGGATCCCCCTCCTCCCTCTGGTGATGGACTGCCCGCGGATGCAGAGGTAGCCCTGATCCGCGGCCCCAGTGCGGCGATTGTGGACAACATGGAGGCCAGCCTCCATATCCCGACGGCGACATCTGTTCGCACCTTCCCCGTGAAACTGCTCACCGAAAATCGTACGCTCCTCAATCAGTACCAGCGTGGGATTGATGGATTTAAGGTCTCCTTCACCCACATCATCGCCTATGGAATCGTACAGGCCCTGAAAGCCCATCCCACCATGTTCAGCACCTTTCTCCGGGAGGAAAACAAGCCAAAGCATGTGCGTCCGTCCCAGGTCAATTTTGGCCTTGCGATTGACATTGAGCGCCGAGGGCGTCGATCCCTGCTTGTGCCGAATATCAAGGGAGCCGACCAGATGAATTTTGCACAGTTCCTCGGCGCATATAACGAAATCATCCGGCGTGCCCGGGACAGTTCGCTGACCGTTGAGGATTTTCACGGAACAAATGTCACGCTGACCAACCCGGGAATGATTGGAACCAGTCTCAGCGTTCCACGCCTGATGCCGCATCAGGGGGTCATTGTTGGCATTGGTTCGATTGGCTATCCTCCAGAATACCAATCCATCAGTGCTGCATCTGCCAGCAAGGCAGGGCTGTCTCCGGTGATGACCGTCACCAGCACCTATGATCATCGTGTGATTCAAGGGGCGGAGAGCGGCTCCTTTCTGGCGTACATTGCGGACCTGCTACAGGGGAAGGAAAATTTTTATTCAGATCTTTTTGAAGATCTTCATGTGCCTTATCCCCCATTTGTTCTCAGCCCTGACTCAACGCCCAGACTAGGGAATGCCCAGAAGGCTGCGGCGGAAATGAATCTTGTTGAAAAGCAGGCCCAGGTCATGATCATGATCCGGGTGTTTCGCGTTTTGGGACACCTGCAGGCAGATACGAACCCGCTTCAGAATAACTGGAAATATCATCCCGAACTGGATCCCGCAAAGTATGGCCTGACCGTCTGGGATCTGGACCGTGAATTTGTAACCGGAGGACTCGGCGGCAGGGATGTGCTTCCTCTCAGAGATATTCTGAACACACTTCGGGAGACGTATACACGCCGGATCGGCGTTGCATATATGCATCTTTCCAGCCCAATTGAAAAACGCTGGCTGCAGGATAAGATTGAGACCTTGCGCAATGCGGAAGAATTGACCTTGGACGATCAACGGCGAATCCTGCTGAAATTGAATAAGGCCGAAGCCTTTGAGCGCTTCCTGCACACCCGCTTTATCGGACATAAGCGATTTTCACTGGAGGGAGGAGAAAGCATCGTCCCCATGCTGGATTTGATTGTGAGCGATGCCGCCGATCAAGGCGTGAAGGAAGTGATGATTGGGATGACCCATCGAGGCCGGCTTAACATCCTGGCCAACATCATCGGAAAATCCTATGAGAATATTTTTTCCGAGTTTGAAGGAAACATCAACCCGGACACAATTTACGGATCCGGGGATGTGAAGTACCACTTAGGCAGTAAAGGTGTGTATGAGACCGAAAGCGGAGCACGAATTGAACTCACACTGGCCTCCAACCCCAGTCACTTGGAATCCGTCAGCCCCATCGTGCAGGGAATGGTACGGGCCAAACAGGACTGTCTCAGAGATGCCGGAGATCCTGATCTGCTTGATCGTCAGGTTACCGATATGATCATCCCGGTTCTGATTCATGGTGATGCGGCATTTGCCGGCCAGGGAGTGGTCGCCGAGACACTGAACTGCAGCCAACTCAGAGGCTACCATACCGGCGGTACCATCCATCTTGTGATCAATAACCAGATTGGCTTCACCACCGGACCAAGCGAAGCGCGCAGTTCAACCTACGCAACGGATGTCGCCCGGCTCATTGAAGCACCGATCTTTCATGTGAACGGGGATGATCCAGAAGCATGTGTGCGCGTGGCCCGTCTTGCATTGGATTATCGACAGGTTTTCAACAAAGACATTGTCGTGGACATGCTCTGCTACCGGCAGCATGGCCACAATGAAGGGGATGAGCCAACCTATACCAATCCCGTTCTATATCAGAAGATTCAAAAGAAGCGCTCCCCCCGCAAGCTCTATACGGAATCGCTCCTGAATCGGGGAGCCATGAAGCCGGATGAGGCAGAGAAAATGCTGGATGATTTTCGGGAACTGCTTCAGGATGCATTTGAACGGACCTCTGATCTTAAGGAAAAAGATGCGGCGGCGATTCTGGAACACTTCCATAACCGCAGTTACGAATCCCCTCCTCCCGTAGACACCTGCGCATCCGAGAATCAACTAGAAAAGATCCTGTATGCACTGCTGCGGATCCCGGATGGCTTTAATGCGCATCCGAAGCTGATGCGGCAATTTGAACGCCGAAATGACAAACTGCGGAAGTCTGGGCAGCTTGACTGGGCCTTTGCCGAGGCCTTGGCGTTTGGGACCCTTCTTCAGGAAGGGGTAACCATTCGGCTAAGCGGGCAAGATTCCCGGCGAGCAACGTTTTCACAGCGTCATGCCGTGATTTATGACCAAATCACAAATGCAGAATATATCCCCCTCAACCATATCACCGAAAGTCAGGCAAAACTGCATATCTACGACAGTCTGCTCTCTGAGTACGCCGTCGCCGCGTTTGAGTATGGGTATTCGGTCCAGAATCAGGATGCGTTGGTCATCTGGGAGGCACAGTTCGGGGACTTCGCCAACGGTGCACAGATTGTTTTTGACCAATTTTTATCCGCTGCTGAGGAAAAATGGGGCCAAACCTGCAGTTTGGTGGCACTGCTTCCCCATGGATATGAGGGACAGGGACCCGAGCACTCCTCGGCACGCTTAGAGCGTTTCCTTCAACTTTGTGCCGAGGGAAATATGATCGTGTGTAATCTGAGCACTCCTTCCAATTATTTTCATGCCCTCAGGCAGCAGGTTTTACGGGAAGTAAAAAAACCGCTTGTGCTTATGACTCCCAAGAGTCTCTTGCGCCATCCGAGGACGATCTCTTCGCCGGAAGAACTCACCAAAGGGGGCTTTTTACCTGTCATTGGTGCGGGAAAAGACGCGACCAAGGTAGAGCGAATTGTGATCTGTAGCGGGAAAATCTACTACGACTTGTTAGCCGAACTGGACAAACATCCGGACGAACAGCACCGTATTGTGCTGATTCGACTTGAACAGTACTACCCCTGGCCCAACGATGCCCTCTACAATGAACTGGAACAATACAGCACGAACGTGGAGATCTGCTGGGCACAGGAGGAGCCTGCCAATATGGGAGCATGGTCTTATGCGCGTCCACTGCTGAAGAGCACACTCCGCTCCGCAGGGTTCGGAAACGATCCGCGGGTCCAATATGCGGGTCGCCACCCGAGTGCCAGTCCGGCAACGGGCAGTTCCATGGTGCATCAACTTGAGCAGGACGAAGTGATCCAAAGCGCCCTGCTCTTATAGAGAGGAGCAAATTTCGGGAAAGACCTTTCAGAGATTAATCTGGACAGGCCAGATCAAACTTCCCTTCCCTGTCCACCTGATCGTCACAAAAACTAATACCGCCGATTATGCATCCGTGCATTACGGGCGGCCTTTTCTTTGGCGATCCTGCGATCTTCAGATGGCTTTGTGAAAGCCATGTTCTGCCGATACTGACGTAAGACCCGGCTACGATTTACCGTGCGCTTAAAGCGCCGGAGTGCCCGATCAATATTTTCTTTTTCCTTGACTTTTACGCCAATGCCAATATGAAATGCCAACTGACTACTTTGATTTTGTGGATTATGGGAACGAGTAAGATGGTTTTTTACCATACTACCTTATGCAGGTTCCCGCGATTCGGCCGCTTATGAAAATTACTTAAAAATCCTGCCCGTCTATACCCGCTTTTTCCGTTTTCTTCCCCCTACAGTCTGACCGTCAACTGAAGGATCGCCGCCCCCCTTCGCAGCTGTTCGTCCATTTCAAACCGGGCAATCTGCCGCGGCCCTGCGGCATCCGACGGATAAATGTTCCAAAAATCCCGTTCGTCTTCCGAGTGCAACGCAAGGTCCAGTCGGATTCCATCGGTAATTCGGACTCCTGCACCAACGGAGACACCCATACGGTCCCCCACCTCAAGACCTCCTACCGTGGATCCGGTAAAGGAGTCTATGTACGGAGAGGGATGGACGGCCAGCCCGGTTCTAAGATCAAACCTTCCTAGTTCCAGTTCGATGCCGAAGGCATAATTCAGAGCGATCCCGTAATCGCTATCAATCGTACGATTCACCTCCCGAAACACTTCTCCTCCGTCGTCCGAGTTCAGACTGAGTTGCGACCAATCTACAATTTCTCCTTCGCCGGTAAGCATCACGATCCCCAAATCCACCCGCACTCCGGCTCCCAAACGCCAGGGGGAGCGTGCAGAGTATTCAAAGAAACCATTGCCAACATCCTCCGCTTGATCTCCATAAGTAATGGAACCGCCGAGATCAAATTGCGTCGTGAATTGCTCTCCGTAACTTTCCTCGAAGTACGACCAGGTTGGCGATTCCAGGGTCACACCCACCCGAAACCTGTTACTCAGTTTTGCACTCATTCCGAACCGAAAATTGATGCCCGCCATATCTGAATTCAATCTTTGCTGGTACTCCAGTTCATTAAATCCCTCCAGCAGTGTACCATCATCAAGTAGCACATTATAGAGCTCCGGTGTATTTTCATTCAGGATGTCACGTTCGATAAAGCTATAGTCGTAGTTATAATCACCGACAAAGATGTTCACGGCACCTCCGATCATAACATCTCTGGTTGCCTGCCATGCCACCGCAGCATTTAACTCGTAGGCCGCCCCGGATTCTAACACCCGGGCGCTCTGTTCAATTAATGTACCCGCCGTGACCGCCGAATAGAACGGGTACTCTCCATCCTCATAAAGATCTTTGAAGTACTCAAATATGCCGCCATTGAACGCGGCAAAGGGTAAATCTGCAAGTTCTCCTAAATCGCCATTCTCGTCTATGGAATACTCACTATTGAAGGGCAGAAAGGAGGTTGAGATTGAACTTTCGGTATTCTCTCCCACAAAGTCAATCTCACGCGAAAAATCACGTACCTGACTCAGTGCCAGTCCGCCAACCAATTTTCCCCGTTTGACAGGTGCACTGTACAAAAATGCCAGACTCCCGAAACCTGTATCTTCAATCGTTGATGAAGTTCGATTTTGATTGAACCCGTTGGCCAATATATCCGATGCACTCTCCGTCTCGGAGCCTCGGAGGGATACAATGAGTCTGGTTCCGCTCACATATCCTAATCCGGCCGGGTTACCGTAGATGGCACTATAATCCCCAAACCCTGCCAGCCCACGTATTGACATCCCTGTCATGCGTGCTCCAGAGGACATATGACGCTGACTCAGCCCCCATACCTCATCGGCGGTCTGGGCGGCGACTGAAAATGTATTCACCACCATGATAACGGTGATCGCCGTGCCGGTAAAGAATCTTCGTAGAATGCCTGCTGACTGTTTCATGATACTTTTCTTATTTTCCTGATTAGTCATTTTTCTGTGCGCATACATCCCCTAGACATCCCCGGTTTTCATGCCGGAAGATGGTCTGAGAGAGGAATTTGTTTTTTACCTTAGAGAATCAGTTGCCTCTGCGGGAAGAGGAGCGCGTATTTGACCGTTTCGCCGGAGTTGACGAGGTCCTGCCTCTGGACGAAGGGGTTGATCTAGTTGCTGGCCTGCTCCGCGTGGTCGGCCGGGAACTGGAGCGGGTACCCGATGAACTCCGGGTGCGCGGTGTTGAACGTGTGGCCGGCCGGGAACTGGAGCGCGTGCCCGATGAACTCCGCGTGCGCGGTGTCGAACGCGTGGTTGATCGGGAACTGGGGCGCGTGCCCGATGAACTCCGGGTGCGCGGTGAATTTACACCACGGGATCTGCTGGAAGGGACACTCCGCGTAACCCCCCTGCGCGTCCGTGAAGTGACTTCATCCTCGCTTGAGCGCTGAACACCACGGGCTCTGCTGCCTGCTGCAATCACGCCACCACGGGTCCGACTTCTGGCCAGAGAACTGCTCTGTTTACTTCGATCTGCCTCGGCATTTCGCCGACCTATACGTATATCATCGTGATGGATCCCACGATACCCACCGCGTGACACAACTCCTCCACGCCCAATACGTCCCCCACGGGGACCATAGTTGTCTGCATATCGGACGTGATAGCCCCATGGTGTACCATAATATCCATATCCATGCCCCCAGCGTGAATATCCCCATCCACCATAAGGATAACCGGCATACACATAGGGATTATACCATCCATAACTGTATGGTGACGGGTACAGGAACGGCCGTCCCCACCCAAAGCTCAAATGCAAACTTGATCCACCGTACCAGTAATCATCATAAAACGGATCGTACCCGAACGGATCGTACCAAGGATCCACTGCATAGGGGCGGCCATAAAACGTCGAGAAATGCCTGCGGTAGCGAGACGACCGGTAATGATCGTAGTAGTAATTGTCCACCACAACACTGTCTCCGTACGGAGTATCATACTCGGTCACCTCCTGATAATCCGGCCTCCTGTCAAAGTACGTTGTACCCAGTTGCGTATAGCATCCTGAGGTGAATAACATCATCCCCAAGATGATACTAATACTGGATACAATACCAGTTGATTTTTTTGAATGCTCAGTCATGGGTCAGTCACCTATTTGGTAGAGATAAGGGATAACGGGTTTAATTCAGATTTGATCCGGTATATAGTAGACGCTCCTCCTGACAAAAAGGTAGCGCAAGCGTCTGTGGATAACCCAGTGCAAATATCGGGCCATTTCAAAAAACTGAGATACTGGGGAAAATGACTTCAGGAATCAAGCCTGTCATGCGATCCATCCCACAAATTGAGAAAATTGTCCTGAAGACTGGAGTTATCACGAATTTTGATTGCCCTCTCAGGAATTTACCCAGTGCTACTATACATGAATCTAAGTAATAAATAGCCATTGTAAAGAAAATTACCTGACCCTGTTTTTTGATATTTTTGGTGCAGAAAACGAAGTCTATGCACGATCAAAAGGATTCCCCGCATCTGCCCTTCCTTTTCCTATGGAACAAGTTGCCCTCAAAATCATTCCCAGTCCTGCCGATAGTTGCCGCTATACCTCATGAGTGATTTTGAAGGCCCAAACCTAGATTTAGAAGACCGGGGCGAAGCCAAGTACTTCCACGGCCGGACGGGAATATTGGATAGTTTCCAGCGCCGCCTGAAGTGGGCGGATCAGGATCCCAAAAAAGGAACCACTTTCCTGATCTAGGCCGCGCCTGATGCAGGCAGGAGTGCGCTGCTCCATAAGTGTGCGGGGATTGCGGAGGAAAAGGGATGGACGGTTGTGAATCTTCGTGCGAAGAATTTATGGGATGCAGCTTCGCTGGGTAAATCCCTTGGATTAGCCAGGGAATTGAAGGAAAAAGAAGTAACCTGGCGACATGGACATCCCCGTGTAATCCAGCGGGAATCTAGAACACTACCCGCTCCTCCCGACACACTGGACATCATAGAGATGAGCAGGAAGCCGCTTCTCCTCCTTCTGGATGAAGCACAGCGTCTGCACAAGCGAATTCCTCGACTGCGAGGGGATCAACTTGATGACGCAACCGAGTTTGTTAAGTCTGTCCACAATGGCGAAATAAAGCGCCCCGTGATGCTGGTCGCCGCCGGATTGAGTGCAACGAAGCGAGCATTCAATCACTTGGATGTGTCCAAATTTAAGGCGAATTGCTACGTAGAACTGGGCCCGTTAAAACCGGAAGCGGAGCGGAAGGTGATCAAGGACTGGCTCAAGCTGGAGGGGCGGGCGAAGGGGGATCCCGCGCCCTGGATTGATGCGATGATGCAGAAGACCCATGGCTGGCCACAGCATGTGGCTGCCTATGCGCAGGATGCTGCCATCCACCTGCGGGCAACGGGGCGGCAAATGACTCCAGAGAAGTTGAAGGAAGTGCTCGAAGTGGGGGAGATGAAACGAATAAAATTTTATAAATCCAGAGCAGAGGGACTGGACGAGGATCACCGTATGGCCATTGCCAGAGCCTTTGCGAGTGCACATGAGGATCAAACACAGACCAGAAAAGAAATTATAACATCTTTATTACAGGTTGCAGGGAAGCAGGATGCATTGGAAATCTTTGAACTGGCGCTTCATAATGGGGTACTAGACCACCGGAATGGGCGCTATGTGATCTTGCTCCCTTCCATGCGCCGCTGGTTCATCGACAATTACTTCATCAAGCGGGATCCCCCACCCCCTCCTAATCAGAATCCTCCGCCGAATAGGCCCGTCAGGCTTAACCCTGGGGGGATTCCCACTTGGCCATCCCCTTGCCCCCCGAATCCGACCATAACATAGAGCGATAGCCGCTCCTGTTCTCCGCCCCGTTGTCCATGCTCCCCCTGATTGGAAACTTTTAAGTGACTGCATAGAATAAAGTTAAGGTCGTTAGACAGCCCCCCTTGCAAAACCCCCAGCCTTAAAAATTTTTATTGCCACGAAGGGGTTCAGGATTACTTTTTAGTCTGTGTATTGAAGCAGTAATATCCCACTGCAATGTCGAACTTGCACAAAAGGGTCCTATTTGGAACACACGGCGAATTCTGCGTTACAGAGGATCAAGACAGTTATTGATCAATGAAGTACCGACTGCTCGGCCGAACTGGCTTCCCCGTAAGCGAAATTGGATATGGCATGTGGGGGATGTCTGGATGGAAGGATTCCGACGATCTCCAGTCCATGGAATCGATGCAGCGTGCAGTCGATCTCGGCTGTACGTTCTTTGACACCGCATGGGCCTACGGAGATGGACACAGTGAAGGCCTGCTCGGACAACTGGTACGCGCAAACCCCGATAAACGCCTCTATACTGCCTCAAAAGTGCCGCCCAAAAATCGTGCATGGCCCAGCCAGCGGCAGCATACCCTTGACGACTGCTATCCGCCTGCCTATGTTCGTGAATATATTGAACGGAGCTTGAGCAACACAAACCTGGAACAACTGGATCTCATGCAACTCCATACATGGGAGGATTCGTGGATTCAGGATGAACGCTGGATCCACGAACTCCAACAGGCAAAAGACAGCGGAAAAATTGGAGCCATCGGGATCAGCCTCAACCGCTGGGAACCATGGAATGGCATCCAGGCCGTCCAAAGCGGACTCGTAGACTGTGTCCAGGTGATCTACAACATCTTTGACCAAAACCCGGTTGATGAACTCTTCCCCGCCTGCGAAACGCATAATGTTGGGGTTATTGCCCGTGTCCCTTTTGATGAGGGGACCCTGACCGGAACGATCACACTGGACTCCACCTGGCCCAAAGGCGATTGGCGAAACACCTATTTTGTGGAAGAAAATCTGCGGAGCAGCGTGGCACATGCCGAGCCGTTACGCAATATCGTACCCCCGGACAGCAGTATGCCTGAAATGGCCCTCCGCTTTATCCTGAGCAATCCCACCGTGAGCACAACCATCCCGGGAATGCGTAAACTGCATCATGTGGAAGCCAATATTGCCGCCAGTGACCGCGGCCCACTGGAACCATCCCTGCTCCAAACCCTTTACGCCCATCGCTGGGACCGTGAACCTACATCCTGGTCACAATAATCCCTGAACGACTGCTTTCATCTGTGCGAATTGCTACCCCGCCAAATCACTGCATCTGACCGCCGCACACGCGTGGCATCTTATGTACCGTATTGTTTTCTTTCTTCCACTGCTCTTTACCGCGCAGGTGGCTGCACAATCCTGGGGGACAGTTCAAGGAACGGTCACTGAATCCGGGAATGGACTGCCCCTGCCAGGCGTGAGCATTCTGGTCAATGACACGAATTTTGGAACCGCCTCCAATGACACTGGAAACTACACCCTGCAACTTCCGACAGGCAGGTATGCGTTACGGTTTTCGTATGTGGGATTTGCCAGCCGGCTCGATTCCGTCGTCGTATCTGCACGCGCTGTCACCACCCTGAGCATTCAACTCTCTCCAACGGTGCTTGAAGGGGAGGAACTCGTGGTGGAAGACAAAACCGTCCTCGGCGCGGGTGTACAACAGATCGCGCCGGAACAGGTGCGCCGGATGCCCTCCCCTTTTAAAGGGTTCCAGGCGCTTCTAGTACTCCCCGGTGTGTCTGCCAATAATGAGATCACCAATCAATACTCGGTGCGCGGAGGCGGATTCAACGAAAATCTCATCTTTCTCAATGGCTTCGAAATTCATATGCCGTTCCGTCCAAGGCAGGGAGAACAGGAAGGGATCGGACTCTTTAATCCAGAGTTGGCACGCCGCATCACTCTCTATACCGGCGGGTTCCCCACGAAATACGGCGGTAAAATCTCTTCTGCACTAGATATTGAGTATGCCCCCACAAAAGATCTTACCACCAGCGCTACCCTGTCGCTGCTTGATGGCAGTGCAACCGCAGCAGCAACCACTGGAACATTCTCCTGGCAGATTGGACTGCGTAAGGCCAGAGCACGTCGATTTTTCTCAACCCAGGAACTGAAAGGTAACTACCGGCCGGATTACGAAGATCTCCAGGCACGACTCAGCTATCGGCTCAGCCCCCGTCAGGAACTTGAATTTGTCGGACTTTACGCAAACCATGAATTCCGACTGGATCCGCGCGGACGGCGGACCTTTTACGGAACGGTCTCCGCAGATGGCAGCTCCTCGGATATCCGGTCCGTCTGGCTTTCCTATTCCAGAAATAGCGAAGAGATTGATGGGTACCAAACCGGCCTCGCCGGACTACGTTTACGAAGCCGTATCGGCAGGAGATGGTCCATTCAACACGATGTAAGCCTGTATACAACCCGGGAACAGGAGTCCTATCTCCTCGAAGGAAATGCAATCCTTTATGATGTTGTTACGGATCGAAATGCGGACCTTCTGGAAATTCCACGAGGCTTGGCGCGTCAGGAAGATTCGGCCGATAACGCCATCACAGCAACCACGCTGGCAGGTCGGGGCCTCTACCTCCGAACCAGCAGGCGGCATGCAGTTGAGTCCGGCTGGCATATTAAACGGTTCCTGTTCGATGACCGGCTCACAGAAAAATCTATTGTACTGGGGTCCGATCTTGAAATGGAACCGGTGCGGATTGTTGTAGACAGTCTTGAAGGCCTTGCAGCACTCAACACCTTCCAGGTCAGTCTGCATGTCGAAGATTCCTACAGTATCCGTGAGTCAACCCTTCTGAATGCAGGCATCCGGGCCGACTGGTATGAGTTCAACCGCGAATGGACCTTTTCGCCTCGTATGAGCCTGCGTTACGAAGCATTCAAACAACTCACATTAACCGCATCGGCCGGTCTTTACTATCAGCAGCCTGCGTACCGGGAATTACGCGGTACACCAAGCCCTGATGTGCCACTTGCTCAATCTCTGAACCGCTCCCTCCGCTCCCAGCGCTCCCTGCAATTTACCGGCGGTGCCGAACTGTTTGTGCCCCAAAAGCGACTCTATCTGCGCGGAGAAGCCTACTACAAAAATTTGACAAACCTAGTCAGTTACTCGCTGGAAAATGTGCGGATCCACTACAGCGGGCACAACGATGCCAGCGGACATGTGTACGGTCTGGATCTCCAGACCAGAGGAGAGTTTGTGCCTGGCATGGAGAGTTGGATTAATTATAGCTTTATGGTTGCGCGTGAACAATTTCGTCCGCAGTACATCACCCCCCTGAATGCAGGCCTGCGGCCGAGACCCATGGATCAGCGTCACACCGTTGCGCTCTTTATACAGGATTATGTCCCAATGGACCCTACCTGGAAACTGCACATGCGCATCCTGTTCGGGAGCGGCTTCACCTATACCCCTCCAATCCCGGGCGAACGTATCGGAAACATTATTGCCCAAATCCCCGGCAGCAGACACTCTGCCCGCTACCCTGCATTCCGCCGGGTTGATTTTGGGACTACCAAGATCGTCACACTCAGTCGTCGCCCGAAACCCCTGCAACTGGAGATGACCGCCGAGATGCTGAACATCTTTGACATCATCAACACCGTTACCTACTCCTGGCTGCCTGATGCGAGCGGGATCTGGCAGCGTATTCCGACACGCCTGACCCCACGTACCATCAACCTTCGGATCGGCGTACACTTCTGATGCGCTTTCTCCCGGCTTGCGTGACTGCAATGGCAACCCAATGCATTGCTCATCGTATCACACCGTTCCATTGATTCGTAGAAGTATCCTCATCCAGTACCCGCCCCCCCTTTGTATCTCCGCCATTGCGTATGTGCATCATCTGCCATGGGTTCGCAAGTCCATTGGTTTCCTGATTCTGGTTGTGCTTGGATTTCTGGCAGACACCGAAGCTGCAGCGCAGTCTCCCGTAAAACCCGCAAAAGCGGCGGCCTACAGTATTCTCCTGCCAGGCCTAGGCCATAAATATACCAACGAGGGGAAATGGAATCGGAGCGCTGCGTTCTATACCATTGCAGACGCAATCCTCGTTGCAGGCCTAGTGACCAGTGAATGGCAACGCCGACACCTCGTTCAAAGTTATCAGACCTGGGCAGCATCCTATGCCGGAGTCTCAAATGCAGGTAAAGATCGCCGGTTTTATATCACCATTGGAAATCATCTTTCTTCGAATGACTATCGTGATGTCCAATTGCGAAACCGACGCGTGGATCTGATTTCTTATGTAGATGACCCGGCGTTCCAGTGGACATGGCAAAATATTCAGGATCTCCAGCGGTATCGGGATCTCCGGCGAAGTTCCGAAAACTGGGCACAGCAGAGAAGCGGGCTCATTGCCGCACTGGTTGCCAACCGTGTGGTGGCTGCGGTATCCGCCCTGATTACGGCTCGGCGAAAGCGCGAAAGCCGCCTGCACATCGCCGTCATCCCCGGCCCTGCCGTTCAGGTTGCGTTTACGATGTAGTTTATGTGTACTAGCGCTGGAAGTGAATTAGAATGCTTCCAGTGTGAGTAAATTCTTAAAAAACCGTACCTTAGGGAATCTGCGAAGGGTCCTTAGCTCAGTTGGTTAGAGCGCTACGTTGACATCGTAGAGGTCGATGGTTCGAATCCATTAGGACCCACGGATCAGATCTATATGTTCTGATTTTCTTTGTTTTTGAAAATTAATCGCTTATTGTCATCGCAAAAAATATACAAACACGCATCAATGATGCCATTGATGCACATGTAGTACGAGTTGTCGATCCACAGGGGAGCCACGGTGTGTACCCGATTGAAAAAGCCATGAGAATGGCCCAGAGGCAGGCCCTGGATCTCGTTGAAATCGCACCAAATGCGGATCCCCCTGTCTGTAAGATTATGGATTACGGGAAATTCCTTTATGAGAAAAGCAAAAAGGAACGGGATGCCCGCAAAAAGCAACATCAGACCCAACTAAAAGAAATCCGGTTTCGCCCTCGCACCGATACGCATGACTTCGAGTTCAAGGCGAAGCATGCCCGGGAATTCCTCATGAATGGCCACAAGGTGCGTGCCTATGTGCAGTTCCGGGGCCGTGACATTATCTATAAGGATCAGGGAATGCTGATTCTTGCGCGACTTGTGGATGCGTTGAAGGAGGTTTCCAAACTGGATCAGGAGCCAAGAATGGAGGGCCGGCGCATGACGGCAATCCTGACTCCATTAAAACCAAAGTAATTGGGAACCTTTTGAAATTCCTGCAGTTTACGCGGATTCTGAATTATTTTCGGGGCAATGCCGAAGACAAAAACTAACAGTGGAGCAAAGAAACGATTTTCCCGCACAGCTTCTGGGCGGCTGAAACGCGCACATGCGTTCAAGAGTCATATCCTGACGAAAAAGAGCCGTAAACGTAAACGGGAGTTGGGGAAAAAGACACTGATTGATAAGCGTGACGAGCCGCGTATCAATCGTCTGTTAGGATCCTCATCGTGATCAAAAAATCTTGAATTATTATGCCACGCGCACGCAACAGAGTCGCTTCCCGCCAGCGAAGAAAGAAGGTCCTTGGCATGGCCAAGGGGTACTGGGGGAGTCGCAGCAAAGTATATACCGTAGCTAAACATGCGGTTGATAAGGGACTGGAGTATTCCTACCGGGATCGCCGTAAGCGTAAGCAGCAGTTTCGGCGACTCTGGATTGCCCGCATTAACGCAGCTGCACGCCTGAACGGTACCACCTATTCACGCCTGTCGGGTGCACTTCGTGAACAGAAGATTGCCTTGAATCGAAAGGTGCTTGCAGATCTGGCGATGAACGAACCTGCAATTTTTGCACGCGTGGTTCAGGAAGCCCAGCAGACCGATCATGGACTACCTGCCTAGCGCATTTTTCTTTTTCGGCACCTTATATGGCTAGGGGCCGAGTGTATGGAGATGAGCACATTCCCGCCCCTGCGAATGCAGGCCTGGCGGGTTTTTTATTTGCGGTAAAATGGGTACAAGCTTAGAACGCCTTATTGCAACCACCGAGGAACTCAGCACAGAGATCCTCCGTGCCCAGCTTGATACACCCTCAGATATCGAGGCCTTCCGAATCCGTTTTATCGGGCAAAAGCGTGGATTGATTACCCAGCTCTTCAAACAGATCCCGCGTTTACCCAAAGAGGATCGTCGCACTGCAGGACAGGTTTTGAATGCGCTGCGGAAAAAAGCACAGGCAACTCTGGACTCCGCCCATCAAAAATCCGTCTCTGATCCCGTCAATCTGTCTGAGATCGACCTTACGCTCCCCGGGCGAAAGAACCAGTGGACGGGATCCAGACATCCCATTACATTGGCCCTGTCCAGAATCACAGACATCTTTCATCGTATGGGCTTTACGATTGCAGAGGGCCCGGAAATGGAAGACGACTGGCACAATTTTACCGCGCTCAATTTTCCCGAAGATCATCCGGCAAGAGATATGCAGGACACACTCTTTATCGATGAAAAAAGTCCTGATCAGCCCCGAATCATGATGCGAACTCACACCTCACCGGTACAGATCCGCACCATGATGGCCGGGGAGCCTCCATTCCGGCTGATTGCGCCTGGCCGGGTTTATCGTAATGAGGCCATTACTTACAAATCCTACTGCCTGTTTCATCAGGTCGAAGGACTGGTCGTGGACGAGGGGATCACGATGGCAGATCTGAAGGACACGCTTTACCGGTTTGCCCGCGCATTCTTTGGGGAGGATGTGAAATTGCGCTACCGTTCCAGCTTTTTTCCGTTCACCGAACCAAGTGCAGAGCTGGATATCTGGTGGAACCTTCCTGACCATCCGGATGGAGGACGCTGGATGGAGATTCTGGGGAGCGGAATGGTCCATCCCAATGTTCTGGAAGCGGTAGGCCTTGACCCCGAACGGTATACCGGATATGCCTTCGGTATGGGGGTCGAACGTCCTGCGATGCTCCGTTATGATATCAAGGACATCCGTCTCTTTTATGAAAATGATGTGCGCTTTCTAGCGCAGTTTTAAGATATCTCAGAATGAAGATCTCCTATAACTGGCTGTCAGAATATGTGAGCCACGGATTGTCGATTGCAGAACTTGCAGACGCGCTGACCCTATCCGGGCTTGAGGTTGAGCACATTGAGCAACATGACCTCTCTCTGGACGGAGTACTCGTTGGACAGGTACGATCCGTCCATCCCCATCCTGATGCAGATCGCCTGCAGTTGTGCAATGTTGATCTTGGTGATGGTACACCGGTGCAGATTGTCTGCGGTGCCCCGAATGTTGCTCCAGATCAACGGGTTCCCGTTGCGACCGTAGGATCCAGGCTGACAATCAACGAAAAAACAATCAGGATCAAGAAAACGAAAATCCGGGGCCAGGTGTCTATGGGAATGATTTGTGCTGAGGACGAACTGGGGATCTCGGAGGATCATCATGGCATTATGATCCTCGCCGGCTCATCGACCATTGGAGAGCCCCTGAAAGAATATCTGCTCCGGGAAGAGGGCCTTGCCGCGGATACGACGCTTGATCTGGCCATCACGCCAAACCGTCCTGATGCAGTGTGCCATTTTGGAGTTGCCCGGGATCTTTCTGCATTGCAAAATGTGCAGGTGACTTTCCCTGATGTTCCGATTCCTCCTTCCGGATCCGAAGCCTCGAACCACATTGATATCTCCATCCAGTGCCCTGACGTATGTTCCCGATATACCGCCATGATTGTTCGGGATGTCACGGTTGGGCCTTCGCCGGCATGGCTGAAGCACCGCCTGGAAGCCGTGGGACTACGATCCATTAACAACATCGTGGATGTGACGAATTTTGTAATGTACGAGTGCGGGCAGCCGCTCCATGCGTTTGACTACGACCGTATCGCACAAAAAAAGATCATCGTCCGGGAATCTGTGGAGGGCGAAACCTTTGTCACGCTTGATCGAAAGCAGCATACTTTGGAGGAAGGGATGATCTTGATCTGTGATGGAAAAGAGCCGGTGGCCATTGGAGGGATCATGGGAGGCAAAAACTCTGAAGTGGGCGACACAACCAGAAATATACTGATTGAAAGTGCCTGGTTTGACCCGACCCGTACACGTCGCTCCTCCAAAGTACTGGGGATTTCAACCGATGCCTCTTATCGGTTTGAACGCGGCGCAGATACCCGGCGGCAGCCATGGGCGGCCATGCGCACTGCCATGCTGATTGCAGAATTGGCCGGAGGCAAGATCGTCCCGGGAATGGTCGATGTGTACCCGACACCGAAGTCATTGGCTACCGTTGATCTGCGCATCTCACGCATTCGTACGATTCTCGGCATTAAAATTGAGCATCGACGAATCCTTCAGATTCTTGAATCCCTCGGGTTTGCCCCCCGGGAGGCGGCAGAGGGGCTTGTTTCCTGCACCATTCCCACTTACCGCCCGGATGTGAATCTGGAGATTGACCTGATTGAGGAAGTTGCGCGAATCCATGGCCTGGAAAACATTGACCTGCCAGAGCACACTTCCCTGCGGTTATCTGCCCCGCGACCTCGACCGGCTGACCTGTTACGCGAACACGCACATATCCACTTGACCGGTCACGGATTCCGGGAGATCTATACGAACAGCCTGTTACCGGATGAGGTCGCCAGGCAGTTCAGTCAGGCCGTACTTGATTCGGATGATCCTCCGGCTCGCACCCTGAACGCAGTTTCCCGATCTATGGCCACCCTGCGCCCCTCGCTCCTGCCGGGCATGCTGATGGCCATGCAGCGCAATGCAAACCATTCGCAGCGCGTCTTGCGATTTTATGAATTTGGCCATGTCTTTCATCACAGCAAACGTGCAGCCGCATTCATTGAGAATTTTTCAGAATATGACGTATTGCTGCTAGGGATCTCTGGCGCAATTCGCCCCACGAATTGGGATCAGGATCACCAAGTTGCAGATTTTTTTGACCTGAAGGGAGAAGTATGCCAATTATTGGATACATTGCAGTTCAACGCCCTGCGCATGCAACCTAGCTATACAGCGACCGAGCTCACCGATTATCACATCACCCTCTACTCGGGCCGCACCCACATCGGTGTCCTTGCAAAACTGTCCGGGGCGATCCAGGAATCCTTCGATCTCCCCGATCCCGTCTTCTTTGCCGAGTTTAACTGGACGCGGCTCCTTCTTCTGCATGAAAAAAATCCACCCCAAACCTATACCCGCATTTCTCCCTTTCCCGAGATGGAGCGAGATCTGTCCGTATCCGTGGACAAGTCTCAAGCCGTGGGCCCTATGATCTCCACATTGCGCAAAGTGGGGCAGCCGCTTCTCAGAAATGTGGATGTGTTTGACGTATATACGGGAAATCAAATCCCCGCGGACAGGAAAAGTATTGCTTTCTCGCTGCGATTCGGAGGAAATCGGACGCTGCGTGATGAGGAAATTGATCGTATCATAAGTGCAATTGTTAATGCTTTTTCTGAACAGTTTGGCGCGACATTGCGTAGTTAATCTACAGTTATAATCGTATATTGAACCATTACCTTACCTTAAGTCGTTAAAGCCTGTTCAAGAGGATTCTATCATGTCTGCCCAGCAAAGAGGTCCGGCTCCCAAACCCGGCTCGCGCCAACTTGAGCACGAGTTTGATAGCCCCTCGTCCATTGTTTTACGGGGATCTGCCTCCTTGAGGCAGTTGCGGGATCGTGTTCAGGCGGTCGTGCTGGAGCTGGGCCGTCTCCGGGAAGAGAATCAGAAACTTGCAAAACAGGTTGCTGAACTTAAATCTGGTCCGCGTCGTTCTTCTGGAAAAGCAAACCTTACCTTTGAAGAGAGCCGAGAGCAGCTTCTCGACAGGGTAAACTCTTTCATCAAAACGATTGACCATTACCTGAATACCGATGAAGACGAGACGGATTAGATGAAGCATGAATCTATTACGGTTCGAATTCTAGGACGGGACTATCCCCTTCTGGTGCAGAGCAGCGATGTTGCCACAATCTATGGAGTGGCGGAAAATGTTAATCAGCGGATGCAGGCTTTCAAGGAAAAGCATCCTGAGCAGCCGGATCTAGTGGCGGCCGTGTTCGCTGCCATGGAGTTATCCGAGGAGCTGCTTGGGATCAAAGAAACATCAAATGTTCTATTGAACGCAATCGATAGAGAGGCCGACAATCTTGACCGGGAACTGATGAAGGCCTTAAAAAACTCCGCCCCCTCCGAATCGTAGTGGAACCATATCGCTTTCATGCGGTATCCCCCGTTCGCAGGCGCCCGTGGCGGTCTAGGCAAGTGAACCGTCAATTTCATTCAAAGGGAGTTGACTTCGGATCTGGACACCAGGCCTCAACCCTGATATTTCCGGGTCGTCGTGTACGCAGAGGACCGTGGAAGGATTTGGGAAATTCCCAATCATGTAGATAAGGGTTCACCCCCGCCGCTGCGGACGCTTGCGCCCCTGGAAAGGAACCCTTTCCAATCCCATTGGTAACCGCCTCCATAACAAAACCATAAAAATATGGACAGCATGTTAGTTGTCCTGTTGTTGACTGGTTTTACGGCATTTGGTGCGGGGCTGGGCATTGCCTGGTGGATCGCTCATTCAAATGCTCGGAGTACACTAAATAAGGCACGTCAGGAGGCGTCCTCAATCTTAACCTCGGCTGAGAAAGAGTCGGATACTCTAAAAGCAAAGGTTATACATGATGCTAAATCAACACTTGATCATAAACGCAGTGAACTTGACACCAGGGAAGCTGCATTGAATCAGGAGCGAGAGGCTCTGGAACGGGACAAACGAAGGCTCAAGCATAAAAGTGAACGCCAGCGAAAAAAACTCAACAACAGGAATCGGCGCTTAAACAAAAAACAAAATGTACTATTTGAAGCGGAGCAAACTATTGGTCTGCTTCACAAAGAAAGTGAGACGGTCAACCGTCAGGCGAAAAAACTGTATACGGAGGTTGACAAATTGTCTAAGGATGCATCCCGGCATCTAGACAGTTTGAACGCCCAGAAGCAGAGCCTGGATGCCCAGCAGTCACGGCTCAGGGAACTCATCCATGAGCGCGTCACGAAGTTGGAGGTGATTGCAGATCTGACCCAGGACGAGGCTCGTCGGCAGTTGCGTGAAGAACTCCTGGAGAAGGCACGGGAGGATATTTCACGGGAATTGCTGGAGTTGAAAGATCAGGCGCAGATCACGGCGAAAGAGGAGGCAAGCAAGATTGTCCTTACCACCATGCAGCGCCTTGCGTCTGATGAGGCGGAGTCACACTCTACCTCTGTCGTTCCCATTGCTTCTGAGGATGTTAAAGGACGTGTAATCGGACGGGAGGGGCGGAATGTGATTGCATTTGAGGCAGCCACAGGTGTAGATGTTCTGGTTGACGATACGCCCGGGGCAATTGTTCTCAGTTCATTTGATCTCTATCGACGTGAAATTGCGCGCATTGCCCTGTCCAGGCTGATTCGGGACGGTCGTATTCATCCTGGCAGTATTGAGCGTACTGTGGCAAAAGCCGAGAAGAGCCTTAAGGATGAGATCTATCAAACTGGAGAACGTACTCTCCTTGATCTCAAATTACGTGGAATGCACAAAGAACTTATTTCTACTGTGGGAAAAATGAAGTATCGGACAAGTTATGGTCAGAATCTTCTTAACCACAGTATTCAAGTGGCAAATCTCTGTTCCATCATGGCATCCGAGATGGGACTTGACCCGCAGATGGCCCGGCGTGCAGGTCTGTTGCATGATCTTGGGAAGGTGCTTCAGGAATCCAATGACCGCCCCCATGCAATCGTAGGGATGGAGTATTGCAAACGTTACAAAGAGCATCACCTGATCTGTAATGCGGTAGGATCGCATCATGATGAGATCGAAATGACATCCCTTTATGCCCCCATCGTACAGATATGTGATGCCATCAGTGGAGCACGGCCGGGGGCACGGCACATACGCCGTGACGAATACATTGAGCGCTTGCAGGACATGGAGGCAATTGCACTGTCGTTTGACGGGGTTATGATGGCATATGCGATTCAGGGGGGACGGGAACTCCGTGTCGTTGTCGAATACTCCAAGGTCTCCGACGAGAGGACGAGAGAACTTGCTGTGAAGATTTCTTCACGGATCCAGGACGAACTCACTTACCCCGGTCAGGTTAATGTCACGGTAATTCGAGAACTCCGCAAAACATCTGTTGCCCGATAATGTATCGACTATTTTTCTTTCTCCCCATTCTACTCACAGGATGTATTCAGGACATGAATCTGGAACGTGCACATGAACTTGCCAAGGCGCATCTGATCATCGACGGCCATATTGATGTCCCCTATCGCATGACCCGATACACCGAGGATGTCAGCCAGGAAACCTTCGGAGGTGACTTTGACTATCCCAAGGCGATGGCAGGAGGACTCAATGCTCCGTTTATTGCCATCTATATCCCGAGTGCGCGTCAGGATGTTCCTGGTGCTGCAAAAGTACTGGCGGATTCCCTGATTGATATGGTTGAGGGATGGGTGACCCATGCGCCGGACAAATTTGCCATCCCCATGCGCTCTTCCGACCTGATTGCGCATAAGGATGCCGGGCTGGTTTCCCTGCCTTTGGGGATGGAAAACGGTGCACCGATTGAGTCACTGGAGGATCTGGAGTATTACTACGACCGCGGCATCCGTTATATCACGCTCACGCACGGCAGGGATAATCACATCTGTGACTCCTCTTATGACTCCACCCGTACCTGGGGCGGGCTCAGCCCCTTTGGGGAAGATGTTGTGGATCACATGAACCGGCTGGGAATCATGGTGGACATTTCGCATTTGACGGACAGTACGATTGCACAGGTTTTGCGGCGCAGTTCTGCGCCGGTCATTGCGACGCACTCGTCTGCCCGGCATTTCACCCCTGGGTGGGAGCGTAATATCAGTGACGAGCTCATTCAGGCGGCTGCTGCCCGGGGCGGTGTCATTATGGTCAGTTTCGGCTCCTCATTCGTCCGCGGGGAGTATCTGGAACAGAATGGAGTTTTAGTGGATGACATTGAAGCGTATCTGGAAGAGAATGGAATTCCTCTTACGAGTAAGGAGGGATTTCTTTACCGTGAGTCGCGGCGCAAGTCAACCCCTATTGGCACATTAGCGGAACTCGTTGACCACATTGACCATATCGTCAATTTAGTTGGCATTGACCATGTGGGGCTTGGCAGCGATTATGACGGAGTCACGGGACTTCCTGAAGGCCTGGAGGATGTCTCCACCTATCCCAACCTGATCGCCGAACTTTTACGGCGGGAGTATTCGGAGGACGAAATCGCTAAAATTCTTGGCGGGAATGCGCTCAGGGTATGGCAGGAGGTTGAGGAGGTGGCCAAAAGTTATGCTCCGCTGAGCACCCCTGAAACAAACGCCGGCACCTGATCATCACTGCCCGTACCTGCTCCGGTATATCCCGCCTGCGGATGATCCCCTGCCCGATCAGACATCTCGCTATCCGTGATATATGTCGTGGAGTGTCTAACGACAATACGACAAATAGATGTTGTTTCAGTCAATTATCCGTAATTTTCGGGATGATTTTTGATATTCATGTGTAATTTTCCCATGGGAGATTACGGTAGAATGTTACGGAGCTTGCGAAACAAGTTTCAAATTCTGGAATTTCATTGATCTCCAACTTCATTGATTCCCATCCTGCTTTGCATCTACGCTTGATTTCCGGGTCGCTAAGAGAATCTTGCTCCGGTTCAATTCCGCGGGATCTGCTTTTTTCTTTTAGGGTGACTAGAATGATTTTCCTGATGCCAACATCAATCGCTTCGTGAGTGATCAACCGACTCAAATCATAAATGTCCTGTGGCCGCTGCCGCTTACGTGGTATCTGCTGCAGGATAGCACGGTATTTTTCTGCTATAAGATCAACCAAGCTGTAAGCAAGTAACTCATGTTCGTTTGTGAGTTTCAGGATTTGTATTTGTTTTAGCGATGGTTCATTAAAGGAAATATCAATTTCAATTATGACAGGAGGAGGCTTTCCAGCTTTCAGGGTTATTTCCTGACGAGTATCCCGCCTTGCTGAGGCAACTTTCAGTTTCAATGCTGGGAATTTTGCTCTTGAAATGGGAATCCTGGGAGGTTGCCGTTTTACCGAATGTATCTGGACAATAAGATCAGAATAGCCCAGTGTCGCGGCGACCTTGGGAAAGCCCTGATTTAATTTTCCTGGAATTTTCTCGTCACTATCATCTCTAGCCTCCAGAATAGTTGTGAGGTCAATATCTGTCGTTTGTCGGGGGCTACGATAAGCAAGCCCCATAAGTAGTCCTCCTTTTAAGAACATTTTTGTACCCAGTGGTACAGTTACGGCGATGGTATTTAGCACAATCTCTATGGTCTGCCGTTGCTGGTAGATGACTGAATCCTCTCGTGCTTCCTCGACCCAGGCAGCTACATCTACTTCAAGGAGATGCTCAGACATTGATTGAGATCATCCATGTTTCCGAGTAGGTCGGTGCAAATTCCTTGCTCGGATCCAGTTTTCGACTTCCACCCCGCTGGGAAAAAGCTTTCCACTTTTCTATTTCGGGATGTTCCAGGCCCAGATATTCCTGGAAAACATAACCTGCACGGCTTTTAACGATTGCACTTGGAATTGCATCAATCGTCGGAATGATTTGATCCAGATAGGTCTCGGCATGTTCTTCACAAACATCAAGTATATGCACCATTCCACCACACAAATCAGGTTTTTGGAACATGTCCAGAAAAGTTTGTCCAATCGTGGATATCCGCATATTCGTTCCTCGATTGATCAGGGAGATGCCTGATGACTTGGTCGTGTACATCTGGATACTCTGCCCCCGTACGCGTTTCGGGTGTTCAATTATATGCAATGGACAAATATCTGTGTGATCTTCATCTAGTATTTTTTGGCGGTATTCGCACATTATATTTTTCCAAGTACTGCGTTCCGGCCGTGTCAGCATCAGGTTTTTTGGACTGCGATTTGTAAGTCCCCACCGCTGCATGGCAGACAGATGAGATACATAACATGTTGGATCAACAAGGCAGACAATTTCGTCTGCCGGACAGTCGGAAATCGGGAGGACACGAAAGGCGCGTTTTCCGTAATCCCGGTCATTTCGGACAACATCCATACGATGGAGCATCACCTTGAATCGGTGATAATCGTTACGATCAGGCCTTCCCTTTCGTAAATAAAGCTTCTCGGAGTGCGCATCCTGATACATGCGCAGAATAAGAGCTAGGAATTCAAAGGGTTGGAGAACCGGCTTGTTGTAATGCTCCACAAGTTGTGACAAATGCCTCCCGGCTCTTGTTGATCTCTGTCGAGAAATCATCTTTGCTACGTATACCAGTTATCTTTGTCCTAAGGACAAAGATAACTGGTATACTAAAGAAAATCAAGTAGGTTGCACTTATGAATCAATTCATTCAATAAAAATATTTCTGCACGGATAGAGATGCCGCGAATATTCCGGGGACAGATCACCGGAATGCCCCGATGAAATGATTCATGGGTTTTCTGGAAGACCGGGGGCTGTGGCCGTAAATTATGCTCCCCTGATAAACTCTGATACAAACGCCGACACCCGATCATCTGCGATTCGCACCTGCTCCAGTGTATCCCGGTTACGGATGGTCACCCCTGCCCCGCCAAGCGTTTCACGGTCAATCGTGATACATAATGGGGTCCCTGCTTCGTCCATTCTGCGGTAACGTTTGCCGATAGATCCCTTTTCGTCATAGAACACATTCCACTCACGGCGGAGGTCCGCGGTAATCGTACGCGCACGCTCCGGCATTCCGTCCCTGCGTAAAAGTGGAAAGATGCCAGCCTTGATGGGAGCAATGGAGGGGGCGAACGCCATAACGGTACGACTCTGTCCCTCAACCTCATCCTTCCGGTAGGCTTCGCAAAGCAGCATCAGGACGGTTCTATCCAGACCGACCGAGGTCTCTACCACGAATGGAATAAACCGGCTGCCCGATGGCGGATGAAAAATCTGCATCTTCTTTCCGGAATACTCCTGATGCCTTCCAAGGTCATAGTCGGTACGGGAATGGATCCCCTCAACCTCCTGCCATCCAATGGGAAATTCATACTGGATGTCAACGGCCGCATCTGCATAATGGGCGGGTTTTTCGTGGACATGCCAACGCAGTTTAGATTCCGGGATACCATTCTGAACATGCCAATCCCATCTTCGGGAGCGCCAGAGTTCATAGGCTTCCGCCTGAGTTCCCGGCTCCACGAAATACTGCATTTCCATCTGTTCAAATTCACGCATTCGGAAAATGAACTGCCGTGCGACAATTTCATTGCGGAACGCTTTGCCGATCTGGGCAATCCCGAACGGAATCTGTACGCGTGAAGTCGCCAGCACATTCTGAAAATTCACAAAGATGCCCTGAGCCGTTTCCGGGCGCAGAAAGATCGACGAGTCTTCACCGGCCAGCGCTCCCACTTTCGTTTCAAACATCATATTGAACTGGCGCACATCAGTCCAGTCAAATGCACCTGAATCTGGACCGCGAATTTCTTCGGAGATGATCAGCGCGTGAAGTGCTTTGGGCATGTCCTCTGCATTGAGCGCCTGGGTGAACTGCTCGTGCACTGCATCCGCCCGTTCTGTTTTTCCTTTTGCCCGCAGGCGGTCAATATGCTGTTCAATCAGTTGATCTGCACGGTAACGCCGTTTAGATGCCTTATCGTCAATGAGTGGATCGTGAAACGCATCTACATGCCCGGAAGCTTTCCAGACTCTGGGATGCATCAGGATGGCAGCATCGATCCCTTCTATATTGTCGTTGGCGTAGACCATATCATGCCACCAGCGCTCCTGCACATTCCGCTTCAGTGCTACGCCCAGCGGACCATAGTCATAGGTGGCTCCGAGTCCGCCGTAGATTTCGGAAGACTGAAACACAAAACCGCGGCGCTTACACAGTGCCGTAATCTCATCAAATCGCTTGCTGCTCATGGGTAAAAATTTGGTTCGCTCCGTAAACCCTTTGCACCGATCAATGATCAATCTATTCCAGATTCCAGAGGAACATCAGCGCTGATTTAGAGCGAGTAATTCGTGAAGGGCCTCTTCGGTTGAGATGTCTGCAGGCCAGCCGTAAGCGGCAGCCACCGCCGCATCTAACTGCGCATGCACATCAAGAAGCCACTGCGGCCGGGTATTGTAGAGTTTGGTGAGGGTCCTCTGTTTCAGTGCCTTCGCCGCCTTCGCATCACGTGGCACCGGGCGCAGGGGATAGCCTGGAACGGGTTCTTCCACCCATTGCACCCATTCGGTCGGATTGAGCCAGCGGTCACGGAGTTCTACAAGTCTTTTCGCCGCCAGAGCAATGGCCTGTGCTCTGGGATCCGTTTGATAATCGCCAGCGGGTATATCGGGGGAGAGCCCATCCGGAAAGGGAAACTTCTCAAATGTCGTAGTCGGAGTGTAACGAGGCCGATCTTCAAGACTGGTACCTGTGCGGAGTGACCACATCTCATGGAACCGGCTGTGCAAGAACCCAAACATGGTGTCATCATCTCTCGCAATAGCTACCATCGCATTGCTCGGGCAGACTGCAATCTCCAACCATACAAAGACACGGTGCTTTGAAACACACGATGTAGCAATATATCTTGACATCCCATCCATAGCATTCCACATGTTTGGCCTTGGCCTATCATGCAGCCACCAATCACGACGACGCCCGTTCAGGTGCCTCTTCTCCCAATTTGGCTGAACGTATTTTTGGGCATATTGGAATGGCGATTCGTACAGTGCAGCCTCTTCCTTATCCATAGAAGAGCCAAAGTCAATGACCCATCTATCGTCATAGCGCTGCATAAGCCCCTTACCATTCATCCACGGTCTGAGTACATCCGAATTGGGACGGCCATTAGGGTTTAAGGGCTCCTGAAGCCATTGCCGGGCAAGATCACCTGGAATATCGAATGGACCACTCTTTTGATCCCCGATGTAGGTCACACCTGAATTCTGACTAAGGCGCTGAATATTCGTTAAATCAAGACCAACCCCACCACTACGCGCAGTGAGATCCATGTAGATCTCGTCTACTGTTTTGCCGTTGAGTTGATGTTCATCTACAAATTTATCCTCTGATCGTGAGAGACACACAATGGATACGCGAACCGCCGCACCGTCAATAATCCACGGCTCATCGCTCCAAGCATTAAAAATCGTTTTCCCTTGAGCCGCATGTTTCAATGCCCGGCGACTCGCACCACCCCGAATCGAATTCGTTGCAACCAGCCCGATCCGCTTTGATCCCGCTGCATCCATATGCTCCCCGGCCTTCACAAACCAATAACAAACAAGATCTGCTGCGTGAGGCACCCGACCTTCGTAAATTCTGTGCAGCCTTGAAACATATTCCTCTCCAAGGTTGCCGATCAATAGCTTATCCCCCAGAAATGGCGGATTCCCAATGATGACATCCGCATCCGGCCACTCGGATTCCTTCCCGTCCACTGTAACTAAGGCATCCCGGCACTCAATGGTTTCCAATGATTTGAGGATCGGCTCCGGAAAACTGATAAAGCCGTTCCGCCGAAGCCACTGGATCTCCCCAATCCACACCGAAACACGCGCTAACTCCGCCGCATACGTATTCAACTCTATCCCCTTCACATTTTTAGGTCCCACCAATAAAATAGACCGCTCAAGCCCCAGTGCCTCCGCCTCCAGCTGTACCCGGTGCTCCAGATCATGCAGGGCATGCAGCGCAAGGTAAAGAAAATTGCCCGATCCGCAAGCGGGATCAAGCACCGTGAAGTGCCCCAATCGTTCAAGAAACAGATTGAATCTGGCTTCAGCCTGTTTACGGTGACGTCTCTTGGCAGCCTTTGATTTTACAGCATTCGCGCGTTCAAGAATCCGTTGAATCTGAGACTTCTCAGTTTCCCATTCTGCCAGCCACGGACGGAGAATCACCGGCTCAATGATCTGCATGATTTTATCATGATCCGTGTAGTGCGCTCCAAGCTGCCCGCGTTTATCTGGATCAAGCCCCCGCTCAAACAACGTACCCAGAATGGAAGGATCAATATTTGACCAGTCAAGTCTGGCCGCATCCAGCGTCATGCTGATCTGATCCTGATTCATTGGCAAAGCAGCGTCATCCTCAAACAACCCGCCATTGAATCGCTTTACCGCTTCAAAACCAACCCGGCCACCGGTGGACATCGCCCGAAAAAGATCCCCCGCAAGGTCTGCAAACTCCTCGGGCCGCGCCCCTGCCTGCTTCAGCATGCGGCTGAACATTTCGTCGGGGAGCAGCCCCACATCCTCCGCAAACATGCAGAAGATGAGACGGTTGACAAAATGGGCGACCTCCTGAGGCGTATGGCCCTGATCCCGGAGCGAATATGCAAGCTGGGCGAACGTCTTCGCGGCCCGCTCGGTGAGGGTCTGCCGGGTTTCGCTCGGCCGCAGCCGCTCGGGATCCGACATTGCCCACTTGAGCAGATCCCGAAACTCACTGCTTTGGAGATCCTCCAGCGCAAACTCATAGGTTTTGCTCACGGAGTTCGTCCAGTTCGTCCGGATCAGAAACCGATGCATATCCGAAACAATCAGGATCGGCGGATTCTCCAGTGCCAGCGCGTATTGCCGCAACTGATCAAAGGCAACATCAAGGTTTGCGTGCTTCCCCTTGTACTCCCATGCAAAATGATTCCGTTTCCACACATCCGCCCAGCCATCTCCCCCGGAATCCTTGCGTGCACCTCGCTCAAAGCAATAATGATCTCCCCTGGGATCGGCCTCGGCCGGTGTAGGCTCACCAAGCAACCGGCACAGATCAATAAAGTGCTCCTGTGCCGCTGAACGCTCCTTCAGTTCCGAAACACGCCACTTCGCTATAAATTCACCGGGAGCCAAAATGAAACCTCCATGTGTAGAAAAATCGGGGATTATACCTGCGCGTAACCATGGAATCCAGAGGAGCGGACGGCCCTATTATACTGTGGCCGGTCAGCGAACCGGAAGATATCCCCGTCTGACAGACCCACACAAATTTGTCCATCAAAAATTATGCTCACCATAACTCTGCTGAAGTTCATCAAAATATAGCTATAATTCCTACATCCCGAAACAGAGAGTCCTGTCTTTACCGGCGGATCCCATTCCCTGAACTGGTAAAAAATCGGCGTTGCACTGGAGTTTTGTTATGCGGGCACGGTTTTATCTCCCGAAAACTCACCAAAAACTTCGGCAGTCATCACTGAATGAGGAAGTATTCTGACCTTTTGGACAACGAACGACTGACTCTATACAAAAGAATCCAATCGCCGTCAAATTTGACGTTCGAAAAAGGAAAGACTGTCAGATTCGAATTGAATGTCAATAGTCACGTACCAGCGCGGTCAGGAGCGCATCATTGGTGGGAAAGGTCTGCATGTGACGGGTAAGCGCCTGCATGGCCTCCATGGGGCGGCGGCTGTTCAGAACCTGAAACAGCCGGCCATGCTTGTCCGCCACATCCCCCAGCAGCAGATCCTCGTTCCGGGTCCGTGATTTTCTGAGATTGATCGCAGGCCATACGCGGCGCTGTGCCATCTCCCTGTCCAGAACAATCTCCGCATTCCCGGTGCCTTTGAACTCCTCAAAGATTACCTCATCCATACGGCTGCCCGTTTCAATTAACGCCGTTGCAATCAAGGTCAAAGATCCCCCGTCTTCAATATTGCGGGCACTTCCAAATAACCGCCGCGGAATCCGCATGGCCCCGGAATCCAGCCCCCCCGACATGGTCCGCCCTGTGCCTTCCCCCCAAAGATTGAATGTACGACCAAGCCGTGTGAGTGAATCCAGAAGAAGAACCACATCGTCCCCTAATTCAACCAGTCGCTTTGCATACTCAAATGCCAATACCGATACACGCACATGATTGAACTCTTCCTGATCACTGGAACTCGCAAAGACCGTCGCTTTGGTACTGCGCCGAAAATCCGTCACCTCTTCCGGGCGCTCATCCACCAGAAGGGCGACCAGATGAATATCGGGATGATTCTGTGTCAGCGATGCCGCAATCTCCTTGAGGATTAACGTTTTCCCGGTTCGAGGCGGAGCCACAATCAAGGCCCGCTGCCCTTTCCCGATCGGACACGCAAGATCCACCACCCGCATCGTAATATCATTCGGAGTTTTAACCAGATTAAGCTTCGTGTCCGGATAAACAATCCGCCCCTCCTCAAACTCGTGCATGCGTGACCATGCATCCGGCGAAATATTCATCACACTGGTCAGACGGGAGACCTGCATATCCCCTTTCTTGCCGGGACGCAGAATCCCCTCCAGAACAACACCGTCCCGTAACCGGTACCGATTGATCATTGACGGTGGACAAAATGGATCCCCGTCATTTTTCGGCATCCCTGACCGCAATTCCCGAATAAAACCGAACTTGCGGTCTCCAATAATTTCAAGCATCCCTTTGAAAGGCTGCCCGGGCGACCTCGATCTTGAGGCCGTAATTCGCCGTTTTGGCATCACTGCCGCACAGAAATGCGTTTTAGGTATGAAAAATGCGCACCGACGAAACACCGTGCGCGTAAGAGAGACTACTGCCGGAAGGTGCTACCACATACCGTACCTTCCTGTTCCCATCCATGTATCATGCTAAGATACGAAACACTTTTATGGAATCGGAAATTGACCCATATTGCGGGGATTGATGAAGTGGGGCGCGGCGCACTAGCCGGCCCCGTCGTCGCCGCCGCCGTGGTATTTGCTCCCGGTGTAATCGTTGATGGCGTTCACGACAGCAAACTGCTGCGCAAACAGGCGCGTGAAGATGCCATGACCAAAATCCGAGAGGCCGCCATGGACATCGGGATCGGATATGCAAGCCCAGGTGAAATTGACAAACTGAACATCATTGAAGCCTCACTGCTTGCCATGCAGCGGGCTGTAGATGCATTGAATTGCAAACCGCAGGCCCTTCTGGTGGATGGCAATCGAACGCTACCCAACATGTCCTGCCCGCAACTCGCACTCATAAAAGGGGATCAGCGGAGCCATTCCATCGGCGCAGCATCCATCCTTGCAAAGGTAACCCGGGATTATTTGATGCAACAACTTCACGCCGAACATCCTGAATACGGATGGGACCGTAACGTTGGCTATCCCACCAAGGCGCATTACACCGCCCTTCAGAAATTCGGACCAAGTACACACCACCGTCAAACCTTTCGACTACGATAAGCATCCCGGCATCTTGCTGCCGCAGCCTCCGGCGTTACCCCGCCAAGATCAAGGATCCGGTGTGCCTGATTGTAAATCGGCTCACGCTGTCTTACCATGTCACGAATCCGCATCTCCATCTGAACCTGCGAGAGTGGCTCCCCGTTACGATCCAGCAATAACGGTCGAACCGTCGCGTCCGCCTGAAGTCTGCGCACCAATTCCGCTGCTCCGACCCGGATATAAATAATCCAGGATTTCCACAGTGCCCAGGATAGATTCGCCTCTCTCATCAGGGTGCCGCCCCCTAGTGCACAAACAATGCCGCCCGGCAGGGACATTAACGCCTCGGACTCCCGTTCCCGAAACGCTTCTTCCCCCTGCTCCCTAAAAATTCGATCTACCGACATTCCGGCCTGATCAACAATGCGATCATCCAGATCAATGAACTCCAGGGAAAGCTGCTTCGCTAACTCTGCTCCAATGGTGCTCTTGCCGCACCCCATAAAACCCGTAAGGAAAATTCTGCACATCGTTAACTGCGGAAACGAGGATATCGCGGTAAATGGCCTTTACTCCAAAGTACGTCAAAGCAGATTACGGAACATTTAGCCATGAAAACTTCCACTTTCCCCATTCGAGGTGCTGAACCACACTTCGCTCTGAAGATGCATAACATTGCACATCGCCGCCTGCTTTATTCCAAATTTTGCCGATTATGATCCAACCTGCATATCTTTACCTGAACCCAATCTGCCAGAAACTAGTTTCTGGAGCATATTTGATCGTTATTGAAGGGCCCGCCCGTGTCTGCCGATAAATCCTCCGAGTTCCTGAAGGTATCCGTCGTCATCGTTAATTATAACGTAAGGGACTTGTTGCGTCAATCTCTTCGCAGTGTTGCACGATCCTTGAGCGGTATTCCATCCGAGGTGATCGTAGTGGATAATAATTCCGTGGATGGCTCCGTGGGGATGCTGGCCGAGGAATTTCCAGATATCACCGTGATTGCGAATCGCTCCAACATCGGGTTTTCGGCCGCCAATAATCAGGGTATGCGTCTGGCATCGGGCAAATATTTATTCATTCTAAACCCGGATACGATTGTGGAAGAGGAAACGATCCAGGTACTGATCGACTTCATGGACACCCATCCAGATGCCGGGGCGGTGGGATGCCGAATCCTGAATCCTGACGGAACCTTTGCACTGGAAAGCCGCAGATCCTTCCCGACCCCCGCGGTTGCCTTTTATCGGATGACCGGGCTGAGCCGAATCTTCCCGCGCAGCAAAACCTTCGGACGCTACAACCTTACCTTTCTGCCCGAGCAGCGGACCACCACGGTGGATGCACTGAGCGGCTCCTGTATGTTCCTGCGCAATGCGGCACTGACCGGCACAGACGATCTAGATACAGGGCGAGGCAAAGCCGGTCTTTTTGATGAAGACTTCTTTATGTACGGAGAGGACCTGGATCTGTGTTACCGAATCCAGAAAGCCGGCTGGCTGATCTATTATACTCCTGATACCCAAATCATACATTACAAAGGAGAGAGTACCAAAAAAGGTGACCTCCGGTACGTACGCCTCTTCTACGGAGCAATGGTCCGATTCGCACAGAAGCATCTGAGTGAAGAGTACCCAAAAATCTTTTTGTGGATTCTGCATCTAGCCGTCATTGTGCGCGGATCCCTGACCATTCTGAACAATGCATTACGCCACCCCGCTGCACGTGATCTGGTGGTCTGCTTTGGGGTCATGACGGCACTCGGACTCTTCCGGTCATTTCAGACTGGATTGCAGTTTCCCCCTGTCTTTTACTGGGGACTGGCCCCTCTCTTTGCAGCCATTGTTACGCTCGTCATTGCGGCATGGAACGGCTACCGGGGGCATGGCGCACGCCTGGGGCTGGTGTTTCTCGGATCCCTGATTGCCGTGACCGTGCTCGCAGCGCTCTCATTCTTTGTCAAGCAGATCGCATTTTCTCGTATCGTTGTGATCGCATGCCTGCCCGCCTGTTTATTGTTTCTCTCCGCCATACGCCTGCTTCCGAAGGCCCGTAAGCAACTGGGAAAACGGACGCTGATCGTCGGCAGTCTCCAGGACACGAATGTACTGGCCCCGCAGCAGTTGTCAAAGCACATGCTCGTCGGCCGTGCAACACGGAATCAAAACCGCGGTGCTCCCTCCAATCTTCCCCGCCTGGGCACCTATGACCAACTCCGGGATATCGCACGCGTCCATGATATTGAATCCGTCATCTTTGTATCCTCCAGCCTGACCAACAAAGAAATTTTTGCGCTCATGCAAAAACTTGCCGGCACCCCCGTACACACCTATATTCTGGCCGAAAAACAGGATCATCTGATCGGCAAAGCTTCCATCGAAAACCTGGGGAACCGGATGCTGCTGGAAGCCGAAGATGTCATCGGCGCACTGCGGTCCCACACCGCCCGCCGCGTCTCGGATATCGTTGCTGCCCTTGCGGGCGCATGCATTCATCCCGGTGTGCTGCTGATCGCCAAACTTGCGGGGCCACATTCCAGATGGGCACGCAGATCGGAACGCACCCGTCAATGGGGGGCGGTGCTGCTGGGCAAACGATCCCTGATTGGCATTGATGAACAGGATGAGTTCGTCCCTGCACCGGAATGGCAGTTGCAAACCGGGGTCTTTGCGGCCAGCGAAATACTAGGGCCCCGCCTCAAACGCCCGCCCGAAGAAATTGAGCAGGCATACTGGTATTACGTACGGAATCAATCTGCCGTCATGGACTGGCTGATCGCCGCACGCGCCCTGCGCACCTCCGCGTAGGAACCGACTCCCCCTGCACTTGTTGACACGCTCCCCTGCATTCCATGAAGTATGACCAGAAAAACGGATAAATTTCTGCTGGACTTTGAAAAACCAATCTTCGAATTGGAGAGTAAACTGGATGAACTGCGCCAGATTGATGCCCCTGATGTGGACCTTTCCGCGGAAATCAACGCACTCTCCCTCCGGATTGAAGACCTCCGTAAGTCCATCTACGGCAGTCTGACCCGCTGGCAGCGGGTACAGATTGCCCGGCATCCCCTGAGACCCTATACGAACGACTATATCCATGCGCTTACCGAAGGGTTTGTGGAGTTACACGGAGACCGGTGCTATGGCGATGATCCCGCCATCGTGAGCGGCTTTGCCGCGTTGCGCGGCAGTCAATACGGATACCGTGATCATACGGTGCTGATCCTGGGACACCAGAAAGGACGGGATACAAAAAATCGCCGGTATCGACGTTTCGGGATGCCCAATCCCGAGGGATACCGAAAAGCACGACGGCACATGGAACTGGCCGCCAAATTTGGCAAACCTATCATCTGCCTCCTGGATACCCCCGGTGCCTATCCCGGCATGGAAGCCGAAGAGCGGGGGCAGGCGGAAGCCATCGCCCGTAACCTGTTTGTGATGGCACGGCTCCCGGTTCCGATCATTGTGGTTGTGATTGGAGAAGGGGCATCCGGAGGTGCACTCGGGATTGGTGTCGGGGATCAGATGCTGATGCTGGAAAATGCCTGGTACTCGGTCATTTCTCCGGAAAGCTGCTCCTCCATCCTGTGGCGATCCTGGGACTATAAGGAGGAAGCCGCACGGGCCCTGAAACTCTCGGCAGCCGACCTCACCGGGATCGGTATTGTGGATCAGATCATTCAGGAACCCCTTGGGGGAGCACACCATGACCCGAATGCAACCTATGATCTGGTTGGCCAGGCGATCTGTGATACACTGAAAGATCTCACACAACTGCCGAAAGATGCCTTGCTGAGTCAACGTGTGGAGCGGCTTGACCGTATTGGGGAGTTCAGTGTCACTGCCTGAAAACTCCTATGTATGACGGTGTGCCATTCCCCGAATATCTGCTGCCTGATCAACTGGATCAAATCCTCCGGAGAGCTCTGGAGGAAGATATCGGCGCAGGAGATATCACATCCCAAGCCCTTGTGCCTGAACATTACCTCGGCATAGCAAAACTCTACATGCGCGAAAACGGCGTAGCCGCAGGCCTTACCGCCGCCAGACAGGTATTTTATCTGGTGAACCCCTCCCTCTTTTGCCACTGGTTTGCAAACGACGGGGATCCTGTGCAGGAAAATTCCTTTCTTGGTATGGTCCTTGGCCCCCTGCATTCGATCCTGGCCGCAGAACGTCTGGCATTAAACCTGCTGCAACGCATGAGCGGGATTGCCACTGCCACCGCCAGAATGGTTGCCAGTGTAAAAGACTATCCCGTACAAATCCGTGATACCAGAAAGACCGCGCCCGGGCTGCGACTTCTGGATAAATGGTCCGTCCTTCTAGGGGGTGGCACGAACCATCGGATTGGATTGTTTGACCGGATCCTGATCAAGGACAATCACATTGCAATCGTCGGTGGACTTGCAGAATCAGTGGAACGTGCCGCAAGGCAATTGCCCGGCTGCCGGATTGATGTGGAGGCCCGTACCATGGAAGAAGTCACCGATGCCCTCTCGGTTGCGTCACTGATTGATGTACTCCTTCTGGATAATATGACAAACTCTCGACCCGATGGCTCCTGCGACTGCACGCGCCTGAAACAGGCCGTGGACTGCATTGCGGGGCGCATCACCACCGAGGCAACCGGCGGTGTCACACTGGAATCGGCACCCTCCATGGCGGCAACCGGAGTGGACTATATCTCCTCCGGCGCACTCACGCACTCGGTACAGGCCATTGATATCTCGCTATCTGCAGACCTAGTCTGAAGCACTGGATTTTCTCTGATCACGTTTGAACCAGATCTCTTACATTTCTTCATCTGGGAACGCATCCATTCAGAACATGATGACCTTAGCGGGCAACCTGCACATCAACGAGTCTAGATTTCGGGAGGATTTTCAGCGGCTGACGCGGGATGGAGCGACACCGGACGGCGGCTTGAACCGGCCTGCACTGAGCATAGCGCATCTGGCTGCACGGGAAACCTTCCAGGACATGATCTGGCAGCGGGGATTTACGGCGAGAAGTGATCTTGCAGGCAACCTTTCCGCCTGCCACTACCCTTCCATGCAAACCAAACCCGTACTGATGCTGGGATCCCATCTAGACTCCGTAAAAGATGGCGGGCGATTTGATGGGACCTTAGGGGTGGCCGCGGCATTTGAAGTGCTCCAGGTTCTGCGTGAGCACGGTCTGGATCGCCCGCTTGAGGTAATGGACTTTACCGATGAAGAAGGAACCTGGGTATCGCTGATGGGAAGCCGTGCCATATCCGGGCAGTTGACACGAAAAGATCTTACGAATCCCCGAGGAGATCTGGAAACTTTTCAGAGAGTTCTGCAGAGGGCGGGGCTGAGTATTTCGGGGATCCTGTCTGCGAAACGGAATGCAGAAGATCTGTGTGCCTATCTTGAACTTCATATTGAGCAGGGAACCCGGCTGGAGAAGAGCCGGACGGATATCGGGATCGTAACCGGAATGGTCGGGATCCATATGTACCTTGTCACCTTCAGCGGGCAGGCCAACCACGCCGGAACCACTCTGATGAGTGAGCGACATGATGCAGCGCTGGGGGCCAGTAAATTTTGTCTGATGGTACAGGAAACGGTCACCGAACGGTTCCCCAATTGCGTTGCTACCGTCGGGCGGATGGATTTTTCACCGGGCACCTTTAATATTGTCGCTGGTCAGGTTACTGTATTTATGGAACTGCGCACGGAAGACGCGGAGCGTGCAGAAGAACTGCAACAGGCACTGTACGAGGCGGCAGAACATTCTGCAAAGATGTTTGATCTGGGCATAGACTTCCAACACCTTGAATCCGTAACGGAACGCAGGATGCACCCCACGGTCATTGAAGCGTTTGAGGCGGGGGTGTCCGCACTTGGATTCAGCAGCCGTCGTCTGCCCTCACTGGCTGGACACGATGCACAGTCTATGGCGCGGCTTTGCCGTTCCGGCTTGATTTTTGTCCCTTCGGCAGGAGGATTCAGCCACTCTTCGCGGGAGTATACGTGCTGGGAGGACTGCGTGAACGGGGCGAATGTACTCCTGAACGCGGCAAGGCAGCTTGTGGCATCTTTTTAATCCTTGGCATCATCTGGCGACCAATTCATCCGATCTAAACTCAGTCATGCTGCAGGAACAGAGCAGATTTTACCAGCAATTGCTATTCTTTGCGGATATGCTCCTTGTAGGAAGCGCCTGGATTGCGGCCTACTACCTCCGTTTTGAAGTATTTGCCCTATGGCCGATCCCCCTGCCGCAATGGGAACCGCTAGGCAGATATCTGACCTTCTTCCCGTGGATTCTGATCTCTGCCGCTCTCACATTCTGGGCATCCGGTCTGTATGTACCCGACCGGGCACAGCGCTGGACCAGTCTGATTCGCAGCGTTGCAAAATCTGTCGGGCTGGCCCTGATCGTCTCCATGGCATTTCTGTCCTTTTATCGTGATTTTAATGTCTCACGTCTGACGATCCTGCTCTTTGCCGCACTCACCCCACTCTCCATGCTGAGTTTGCGGCTCTGTATCTATTTTTATGTACGTAATGCCCGCAGGCGTGGACGTAACCTGCGCCGCGTCCTGATTATTGGTGCCGGTCATGCGGGCCGGCGTCTGGAAAAATCCTTTGAATTGTATCCGTGGATGGGGTTTCAGGTGATTGGATTTCTGGATGATCACAAAACCGATGAGTCAGATGTTCTGGGCAGGGTTGATGAGGTGCTTCCGCTTCTGGATTCGGCAGACAAACCGATCCATTATGTATACATTGCGCTCCCCCTCCATGCGGTCGGTAAGATTGAACAGCTCATCAGTTCGCTTTCCACCCGTCTGGTCCATGTCTGCCTCGTCCCCGACCTCCTGCAGCATGACATCATCAACAGCCGGATCACCGATGTAGACGGGCTCCCAGTTCTGCACATCATTGACGAGGCCCCGATGGATTTTCGGCGATTTGTGAAACGGAGTCTGGATGTGGGCTTTTCACTGGTCGTTCTGATCCTCCTGTCCCCGCTGCTGCTCATTCTTGCGCTACTGGTGCGCCTGTCCTCCAGTGGACCGATTCTTTACCGGCAGGAACGTATGGGACTCAATGGTAAATGCTTCCAGATGCTGAAATTTCGCTCCATGCCGGTTACCGCAGAAAAGGAATCGGGGGCAGTCTGGGCAAAGAAAGACGAAAACCGGGCAACCCCCATCGGCAGAATCCTCCGGCGCACATCGCTAGATGAATTGCCGCAGTTCATCAATGTACTTAAAGGAGATATGTCCGTGGTCGGACCACGACCGGAACGACCGGTATTCATCAAGGATTTCAAGGAGCGCATCCCGCGCTACATGCTTCGTCATAAAATGAAAGCTGGCATTACCGGATGGGCACAGGTCAATGGGTGGCGCGGAAACACATCCCTGGAAAAACGGATCCAGTATGATCTCTACTATATACAAAACTGGTCACTGCTTCTGGATGTGAAGATTATGCTCCTGACGGTCTGGAAAGGATTTATCCATCGTAACGCATACTGATTAGAACCTTGATTCAGCTACAAAACATTGCGGTTACACTTGGAGGGAACCCGATCCTGGAAGGACTCACCTGGACGGTTGGCGGCGGGAAGCGGATTGGCCTGATTGGTCCCAATGGTGCAGGCAAAACCACGCTGTTACGGGTGATCGGTAGACAGTTGGAACCCGATGGCGGCGAGATTGCCCACTCCGGCTCTGTCGGCTACCTGGCACAGGATGTGCAGGAAAGCAGTACCAACCGATCCGTTATAGAAGAAACCCTGACTGCATTTGAAGTCCTCGGAGCACTTCAGGAACGGGAAGACGAATTGACCCGTGCACTTGAAAATCCGGATGCCAATCAGGAAAAAATTTTACTCAAACTGGGCCGTATCCATGAGCGCCTAGCCGTTCAGGAAGCACACTCCGCACAGGCACGTGCAGAAGCAGTTCTGGAAGGACTGGGATTTACGACCGATGACATGCCCCGCCCCATGGAGACGCTTTCCGGAGGATATCGGATGCGGGTGGCACTTGCGCGTATTCTGCTGCAAAACCCGGATGTACTGCTCCTGGATGAGCCCACCAATCATCTGGATATTCTCAGCATTGACTGGCTGGAAACCTACCTGAAGAACTACCCCGGCACGGTGATCCTGGTATCCCATGATCGGTACTTTCTGAACCGGATGATTGATACGGTTGCCCATCTATACCGGGGCCGGGTTACCGAATATGCGGGGAACTATGACTTTTTCCTGGTGGAGCGAGACAAGCGGCGGATACTGGAGCAGGCGGCCTACGAAAACCAGCAGCGCGAGATCCATCAGGCAGAGCGATTTATTGCCCGCTTCCGGTACAAGGCTTCCAAGGCGCGACAAGTCCAAAGCCGTATCAGGCACCTGGAGAAACTGGAGCGCCTCCCACCGCCGGAATCGCCGGATGCACAGATCCGAATCCGTTTCCCCTCCCCCAGGCCGTCCGGGCGGACGGTTCTGTCGCTCACCGAGTTCTCCAAGATCTATACCCGCGCGGATGCCCCGGCGGTGCGCGTATTCAACCGGGCCGGTCCACTACAAATCAGTCGCGGCCAAAAGATTGCACTCATCGGTAAAAACGGAGCAGGCAAATCCACACTGGCGCGGATCCTCTTCGGAAGCGAGCCCATCCGGGGGGAACGCAAGGAGGGACATAATGTGAGTACTCGCTTTTTTGCACAGCATCAGGCCGACGCGCTAAGCGAATCTGACACCGTACTGGAATCTCTGAACCGGGAATCAATCGGACGTAATGAGGTTTATCTGCGTACCCTGCTGGGGGCATTCCTGTTCACGGGAGACGATGTGTTTAAGCCGGTCCGTGCACTTTCCGGAGGCGAAAAGAGTCGTTTGGCCCTCGCCCGAACCCTCGTGAACCCGGCGAATTTTCTGATCCTGGACGAGCCGACCAATCACCTCGATATCCAGTCCATCAAAGTGCTCATTGAAGCACTCCGCCAGTATGATGGCACGTTTGTGGTAGTCAGCCATGACCGGCACTTCCTTGACCATGTAGCCAATGTAATCTGGCATGTCGGACATCAAGGCGTACGCACCTATGAGGGTACCTACTCGGAGTATCAGTGGGCTCTGGATCATGGTTCGCTCCAGCGGGCCAGGCAGGTTCGTCCGGCCCCCCGAACGTCCGTCCACAAAGCCCGATCCCGATCCGGCGGTCCTAAAACGAAAGAAGAAAAGCGCCGCGAAGCGGAAGCACGTAACCGGGCCTACCGGGAGGCGAAGCGAAATAGCCAACTAGAGCCGGATGAACTGACCCCACATCAGCGAAAATGGCTCTGCGACGAAGCAGAGGCAGCCATTGCAAAGGCCGAAGCACAAAAGCTTGCCGCAGAAAAAATATTAGCCGACCCAGATACCTATTCCGATCCTGTACGCTCCCAAAAAGCCGCCCAGACCTATGCCGCAATTAAGGCGGAACTGGAAGAGTTGTATACAAACTGGGAGGCACTCATGGAATCCACCGAATGATTTTTTTCTATTTGCGTACATTCTGGCCATTCGCTGCGGGGCTGATCTGGGGATTCGTCCTCACATTCTGCGTACAGGGGCAGATTACAAAGCTGCCCTACGCCGACACAACCAGCGGGAATTACTTTGGCACATCGGTTGCACTGGATGGACGGCGTGCCATTGTCGGAGCCAGCGGAGAACCATCCTGCGGGGATGGCGGAGGGGCCGCTTACATCTTTGAATTGACCGATTCTACCAGAGTTTGGGAGAAAACTGCACGACTGGTCGCCCGAGACTGTGAGCCCGGGCTTACGTTCGGACGAAAAGTGACCATCCAGGGCAATGTGGCACTTGTTGCGACCAGTCAGGAATACTTTGCAACCGAGCGCTCCAATGCGGTCTATGTCTATGAGGAAAATAATGCCGGCGAATGGAATCAGACTGCGCGTCTAACCGGTGGCGGACACCGGACTGGCGAGGGGGCGATGGGTGCGGCCGTTGCAGTTCACCGCAACCGTGGGCTGTTTACCACTGCCGGCGATCCAACACCGGGCAGCCAAAAGGATGGCACCGCCTATCTCTACAAAAAAGACCATGAACATTGGCGACTTGAGCATCAGTTCACCGCTTCCAGAAACACACAAAGCGGCGTTTTCGGTGGAAATGCAGCCCTCTATGGGAACGTTCTGGCCGTAGCAAGCAGCGCGTATTTCAGTCGGCGGGCGGGATCCGTATATCTATTTGAATTGAATCCGGACGGGGTCTGGTCGGAAACTGCGCAACTGGAGGGGATTGAAGACTTTTATATCTCGCTGGATTTATATGAAAATGAGTTACTTGTTGGGCAGTCGAAAGCAGGTTCATATGAGTCCGGTCAGGCAACCCTATTCGCACGGGACTCCACCGGAGTCTGGCGGAAAACTGCTACATTAGGGCCCCCGACCCCCTACCGGAAAGGTGCTTTCGGCACCGAAGTAGCGCTTTACAAGGACCGTGCACTGGTGGTTGGCTATGATGAACAGTTACGTCTGGATTTTAACGTTGACCGCGTGGTGTACATCTATGCCCGTCGCGATGGTGTATGGCGCTATCAGGGCATCATTGACATTGGCGAATCCGCCTTTGGCAGTTCCATTGATCTGTATGAGAATACCGCCCTCATCGGTGCGGCGGGGGGATCCGGTACTGGAGAGGCTTATGTTATCCGAATTCCATGAATCTGGATATGCTACTTGAGGCCGTTGCGGTCCTGATCGGCATCCAGTGTGTCTGGTTGAATGTCCGGCAAGATATCTGGACCTGGCCGACTGCCATTCTCAGCAGCCTCCTTTTCGGGGTTATATTCTTTGATGCCCGCCTCTATACCACGATGCTCCTGCAGGGGCTATTTGTTGTAATCTCAATCTATGGATGGAGATCCTGGCTAACCGGAGGGCCGGAGGGTGGAGAACTGAATGTATCCCGTCTGCAATACAAGACAGGGATTATCCTGCTGATCCTCACGACCACAGGAACCGCCGGACTTGCCCTGGCCCTCAACTACATCACTGCATCTGACTATCCGATCCTTGAAAGCCTTACGACTACGCTGAGCGTGATCGCCAGTTGGATGGCGGCCAGGAAAATTCTAGAAAGCTGGGTGATCTGGATCGTCACCGATATAATTTATGTTGGACTGTATATCGTCACGGAACTCTATCTCACACTTCTTCTGTATATCTTATATCTGGGGCTCGCAACCGCAGGATTTATTGCCTGGCGTAACTCTTACCGCAGTAAAACCATCCTTCGTGAGGTGACCTGATGCCCCGCGCGTAACTCGTAGAGATATGTTCCGCCCGGAAGCCCATCTGCGTGAAACTGAACGGTGTGTTTCCCACTGGGCCTATGTTGATCAACCGGTGTACGCACCAGCCGGTCAGCCACATCAAATACGCGGAGTGTCACCGGACTGTTTTGCTTGAGTTCGTACTCAATGACTGTTACCGGATTAAATGGATTGGGATAGTTCTGGTGCAGAACCAGTGTATCCGGGATTTCGTCTGAATACATCGTGCCGGTATATACTGGATCAGCAGGATTTGCAATGACATCAAGCAGGTCAAAGGATGTTCCAAGGACATCTGCACTGGCCGTTTCTGAAAACCCGAACCAGTGCTGTAATACCGTTGAATAAACTGCGCGAAAATCAATTCCATATTTGAGATTCCCGTGTTCGTCCAGATCTTTCAGCGACGGCACCTGTCCAAATAAGCCTCTGTAGATTCAGATTGATGTTGCCCACCTATTCAGATTGATGTTGCCCGGGTAATCAGATTGATGTTGCCCACCTGGCTCGGCCCAATTTCCGCTGTTATTTTGTGGGGTATGGGTCGGGGGATTTTGTCGGCAGGACTTG